>CAVKRN010000047.1:0-19234 GCA_963658695.1 bacterium | reverse complement strand
CATCATGGGTATGATCTCCAACATTATCGAGGATTCCTATATCGAAGCTGTGGGCTGCAGTTACTTTGACAATATGGAATTCTATCTTAAATTCGGACGGGTCTCTCGCCTTTTTTCGAGTCATCCGTCTGAAGGAACCGTCAACCGCAAATTCGGGAAGATGGTTGAAGCAGAGAAACAGGAAGCAGCTGCGAAAGCCCGAGAAAAGGGTGAAGAACCGCCTGCGCGTACTGCAGGGGAGCAGCTGATTGATTTCCTAAATCACATGGTGACGTTCCTTCTTTATCCAATGGTTCGCGATGAAGCTCCGGAGGAAGATATTGCGGGGTATGTGGAACAGGCAAAGCCGCTTTTCCTTGCAGGAAGTACGGCTGCATCTCCGAAGGAACGTTATGAGTATTCATCAAAAGCGTATGACCTGATCGCGCATCTGATTCCTCCGGATACGGAAGAACTGCCGATGGAAACGATAGTACTTCGGCTGGGTGGCACAAAGACACATGGAGGAGACAGCACAATCGGCGGGGAACCGCACAAGGGAAGATCAAAGGAGGTTGTGACACGACTCTTTACCGACAAGGATGGAAATGAGCGAGAAAATATGCCTGATATAGATGAACTGATGCAGGCGGTGCAGTCCTTTGCAAAAGATAAAAACGCCGTAAAGGAGATCCTTTCCCATGAGGGCAGCATTCAGACATTTAAGGGAAAGGACTATGACTGCGCAGTTATCCACAAGGATATCAAGATCAACGAAAACAGGCCGAAGATTGATCTGAACATGAGGATGGCCTACCAGAACATTTATAACCGTTATAGGATCAACATCCGATCCTATAACAGTCGCTTTGCTCAGATCGTAAAAGCACAGGTTAGCGAGCGGGAAGAAAAGCTCCTGTACGGCAGCGGCATTAATTCAAAGAGGCTTGGGGATATCAAGAAACGCTACTGGTATCGCAGTGCACAGGGCGAAGACGTACCGGATATGGCAGTCCTGCTCCTGATCGATGGATCAGGGTCGATGTACGGAGCCAGGCGAAAGGCGGCAATGCACTCTGCCGTAATCCTGCATGAAGTACTAAAGGCACAGGACATTAAACATGCTATCGTAGAACACCGGGCAAGGTTTGACGATCCGGAGATTGATGTAAATATCCTGGTTGATTTCAATGGCCGGGAGGAAGAGAAGCTGAATCTGATACAGATTGATGCCTATGGAGATAACAGGGACGGTTTAGCACTCTTCTGGGCGGAGCGGTATATGGCTCGGAATACGCAGAGTGAATACAGGCTGATCATTGTGCTTTCCGACGGCGTTCCGGCTCATGATGCGGATGACTACTATCCGCCGGTATCGACGAAGGATGCGGCGAATGCGGTCCGGAAGATCACAAAGAGGGGTACCGATATCATCGGAATCTCATTGGATGATCCGGATGAATTCGACTGCTATGACTGTCTGTCTGAGATATATCCCAATCTGGTGGGATGCAATGATCTGACCAGGCTCACCGGGCAGCTGCTGGGGATCATCGCAAAACTATTATGAGCGGTTATTTGAACGATTACGAAAGAGGTGAAGGGATTGTGTCGAAAATACAGTAAACGGTGAGAGTTTGTGCGTGAATTACGGGAAACTGCAACAAAATGCAGTTTCCCGTAATTGTCATAATCCGATAGCTGCTGACCGGAATTCTTGTGGCATGTTCAGTCCTGGTTTTTAAATATCGTTCGGAAAATCAGGCGTACGAACGGTCCTACGAAAAAGACCTGCAAACACAATGCCATGGGGAAACAGATGACAGCCAGCTGTATCCACTGGCAAAACCAGTCGGCAGAGATTCCATTATGTACCAGCGTTGCAAATAACGTGATAACAGGAACGATCTGGCATACCGTAAAGCACTGAATCGAGAGAAGCATATAGATTGGCTGTGCGCTGGTGGGATTGATGATCCTCAAGGCCAGTCTCTTTGCAGTATTGGTTATTATGAAAAAAATCAAACAGAACACAACGATATACTCCAGCCACATCTCTTTGATCGCCATGGCGAATACCTGATACCGGAGCGCTCCAGAGTTGAGTGAGATGGTATAGACCGTCATGCAGTAAACCATACAAAAGGCCATGATGGCGGTAAAAATAACACTTTGCAGTTTTGTTTTTGGCATAATCAATCTCCTTTTCATATGCAGGACAATAAAAAACGACATCAAATATCCGTGGATGGCCACCAGACAACAGCCACACCGATATTTAATGTCGTTATTTCATTTCCGTATTCTATTTTTTCAGTGCCTACAGTACCACAAATCTCGCAACAGCGTAAGCACAAATTCCTTTTTTATGAAAGGTATAAGCGTCATTTTTACCAATTGGCAGCAGGCTTTTTGTGCAGATAACCAAAAAGAGGGAGAGGTAAACGGTATCTGTTGCAAAGGATAAACACGCAACATATTATAATACATAACACGTGAGATATGACATGTCATAACAGGAAACTGAGGGAAGGAGTGAGGAATACCTATGGGAAATACGTTTGACGAGGGCGTGGATCGCCGCGGCACAGCGTGTATCAAGTGGGATTTTCAGGAAGCGGATTATGGCAGGAGCGGTCTGTTGCCTTTTTCCATTGCGGATGCGGATTACAGCACCTATCCGCCGATTTTGGAAGCACTGAAGAAGCGCATTGATAACGGTGTCATTGGCTACACGGATCTGGACAGCACCTATTATGATGCGATAGCCGGCTGGTGCCGCAGACGTCATGACTGGGAAATTGATAACAGCTGGATTGTTCCGACGGGAGGGATTGTGCCGGCAATGGCAAATGCCATCGAGGCCTTTACAGCGCCGGGGGACGGCGTAATCGTACAACCGCCGGTTTATGATCCCTTTTATTCGGTCATTCAGACGACGGGACGCAAGATGCTCGAAAATGATCTCATCCTAGATGAGAACGGTTACCGGATGGACTACGACGGCCTGGAGGAATACTGCAAACAGGGCGCGAAGATTCTGATGATGTGCAGCCCGCACAACCCGGTCTGCCGTGTCTGGACGAGGGAAGAGCTGGCCCGCATAGCGGACATCTGCAGTCGTTACGGAACGATCGTCATCAGCGATGAGATTCACTGGGATCTGATCTTGGGTGGACGTAGCCACGTGACAATGGGAGCATTCCGGGAACTTCATGAGCAGCTGGTGGTCTGCACGAGCTGCAGCAAAACGTTCAACATTGCCGGCCTGGAGACATCGAACCTGATTATTCCGGGAAAGAAGCTGCGGGAACAATATCAGAATTATCTGTATTCGCGCTATCTGTTCTGCCCCAATACGCTGGGACTTCTGGCGGCGCAGACTGCCTGCAGCAGCGGGGATGCCTGGGTGGATGAGGAGCAGCTATTTCTCACTCGCAATGCAGAGCTGGTATGCAGCTACATGGAGGAAAATCTGCCGAAGGTGAAGGTGGCAAAACCTGAGGGAACCTATCTTCTGTGGTTTGATATGACGGCCTATGGCAAAGGCAGTGAGGAACTCGTGTCCAGAATTGCAGAGGCAGGGGCAGGCCTCAATGCCGGCAATCACTACGGAAAGAAGTATGACGGATATGTACGGATGAACGTGGCTTGTCCGCGGCAGCAGCTGATGGACGGGCTTGCCTGCATCAAAAGAGCACTGGATCAGATCGAACAGGAAGGAGCATAAACCATGGCAGAAGAAAAGAAGCAGGGAGAACTCAAAAAGGTCCTCGGTCTGGGCGATCTGATGGGTATTGGAATTGGACAGATCATTGGGTCCGGCATCATGTCTTTGACCGGAATCTGCATTGCAATGACGGGAGCCGGCACACCGGTGGCCTTTTTGCTGGCAGCGGTACTGGTTATTTGTCCGAATATTGTGCTGGCAGTCCTCGGGAGTGCTGTACCGGCCACCGGCGGCATGTACACCTATGTGCGTGACTACATCGGCAAAAAGACAGGATTCTACTATCTGGCACTTTTGGTTGCGGGACAGCTGGTGCTGGCGATGTTCGCTATTACCTTTGCTACCTATTTTTGCGGATTAATTCCGGGAATGAATACCACCGTGGTGGCGTTTTGCATCCTGACATTGTGTTATGTCATGAACATCATTGGTGTTGAGATGGCCGCCAAGCTCCAGAACGTTTTGGTTGTTGTTCTGATGGCCGCCATGGCAGCCTTTATTTTCTTCGGCATGCCGAAGGTGAACTGGGATACCTTTTCCGGCGGTGCAGCTGCAATCATGCCCAACGGATGGAAGGGGCTGCTGACCGGTGCGAGTCTTCTGACCTTTGCCACCGGCGGCGCGGAGTTTCTAAGCGAACTGGGCGGTGAGATGAAGAATCCGGGGCGTGACCTGCCGCGCGCCATGATCGGCAGCACAGTTATTGTCGCAGTAATCTATGCCTTCATCGGTATTGTGGCTGTCGGCGTACTGCCGGTGGACCAGGTTGCAGGCGAGAGCCTGATTCAGGTGGCACAGGCAATTTTCCCGGCACCGGTCTATGTGTTCTTCATTGTTGGCGGCGGCATGTTCGCCGTGGCATCTACGCTGAACGCAACCTTCACCTGGTGCACAAAGGGCCTTTTGATCGCAGCGGAGGAGGGCTGGCTTCCGAAACAGGCAGCGGCCATTAACAAGAAGGGTGCTCCTTGGGTCCTGCTGACTGTCTTCTATATCGTCGGAGCAGTGCCGATCCTGATGGGACTGGATCTGACAACCATTTCACTTTTGGGGAACGGCGTATCATTGATTTATGTACTGTTCCCGATCTTCACAGGTTATCTGATTTATAAGAAAAACCCGGAAGCGATGGAAAAGTCAAGCTTTAAGGTTCCGAAGCCGGTGCTGATGGTCCTGACAACGGTTGCATTGGTCGGCTATATCGTTGCAGCTGTTTTGAACTTTAGTGACATTGCAAATGCGTGGAAATTGATCGTGGGCTATAGTGTGGTGGTGATTGTCTATGCATTCCTGCGGGAGAAGCATGTGACTAATAAGGGGAATGCTGATTAAATCAGCATTTCCTTAGCAGTAAAAATGAGGAGAGCTTACCCATGCTACAGAGAATTCAGAATCCGACGACGTTGTACGAGCAGGTTGTGGAACAAATCAGATCCATGATCGCCGAGGGAGTATATCGGAAAGGAGATATGCTTCCGAGCGAGAAGGAACTGATCGCGATGACCGGCGTCAGCAGAATCACGGTGCGTGAGGCACTGAAAACTCTGGCAGAGGTAGGAATGATCGAAACCAAAAAAGGCAAGGGAAGCTTTGTCCTTGTGGATGCGTGCGATCTTGTCCCCTGCGAGGAACAGCGCAAGAAACAGCTGGAATACCGGGAGCTGTTCCTCGACTCCAGCAGGACACGACTGATTCTGGAACCCGGCATTGCCAAGGCAGCCGCGAAGCTTGCAACAGCGGAGGATATTGAAGCCATAGAGCGCTCGCTGCATGAGCCGGGGCAGGCATATGATGCGACAGACAGAATCGACGGTTTCCATTATGAAGTCGCCAAGGCAGCACATGCTTCGCTCCTTCTGGAGGTTATGAGCGGACTGTTGGAAAAAGAGCGCGCGTATGAAGAGCAATATCAATCCTTTCTGTATCTGGTAACACCGGATCATCAGAAGCGGATCGGTGCGGAGCTGGTTGTGCAGCATCGAAAAATTCTGGATGCAATCAAGAGACATGATGCGGAATTTGCGTATTTCTATATGACGGAGCACATGCAGTATGTAATCCGTTCCTATGAGGAGTATTTCGATCGATTTTATAGCAGGATAGAAGAAAATAAATGAAAATTACAGAAAAGAAGTATTATCCATGGCTACTGGTGGTTGTGTATTCTCTGCTCGGTGTGTTTTTTCCGGCGGCAGTCACCCAGTTTAGTATGGTAGTGACGGATGTCGCCAATGCATTGCAGGTGGACCGGCAGGTTGTACTTTTGGCAGACAGTACGCGGGCTGTTTGTCTGGTGACAGCAATGTTCCTGTCCAGCTACGTCTACAAGCGGTTCGGATTGCGGAAAACGATGGCTCTGGGGCTGACCTTTCAGATTCTGCCACAGTTCTGTGTGCCGCTGGCGATCCATTTTCAATGTGTACCGATGCTGTTCGTTCTCAAAGGAATGCAGGGACTGAACGCCATGGCCTTTCCGCTGTATATTTCAACCATTTCAATGTGGATGGATCGGCGCTTTGTGGCACTTGCCACAGCGATTTTTAATGGCAGCTTCATGGCAGGGAGTGGAATCGGGGCCTGGATTTCAGGGAAAATTGTTCCGGCACTCGGATGGCAGGCATCCTTTTTCGCCGTTGGCGGGATCTGCCTGATTTTTGCGATTCCGGCACTGCTGCTGACCCGGGAGAAACCGTCGGAATCTGCTCCTGCAGATGCGTCGCAGACGCAGAAAAAAGATTCGGTTTATGGTAATATTATTCGGCAGCCGCTGACATGGATTCTTGTAGCATCGTTGATGGCTAATACCTGGGTGTGTCAATCGGTTACGGTTGATATGTCTGTTTACGCACAGGGGATCGGTTATGACTACGGATTGACCGGCAATCTGATGTTGATGATCAGTGTAGTGACGGTGCTTGCATCTATGCTGGCAGGGGGTGTTTCGGATTGGTTTGCAGCCCGTGCAAAGAACCGGACACGTTCCCGATGTGTTATTATGGGACTTGGCTATGCGGTTAGCATGGCAGGCGGCCTCTTCCTTCCTGCGGCGGCACAAATAGGCTTTATGCCGCTGGCTGCTGCTGCGTGCCTGATGATGTTCGGCGCCAACTGGGGAATGGGCGTGTTCTATGCGCTGCCGGTGGAACTGTATCCGGAGAGCGATAACGTGGCGGCTACTGCTTTCTGCACGGGAGCCTCTAACATTCCGAACCCGATTGCACCGATGGTTGTCGGTGTTATTCTGGGAACGAGCGGGCACTGGACGGCAGCATGGCTGACTTGTGCGGTGGCGTCTTTTGTGAGCATGGCAGCAAGCTTTGCGGTCCCGCACTGCAAAAGGAAAGATGCGTAGCAGCGGGTTTGCAAATGGGATGCCGAATAGTTACAAGGATTTCTGAACAGGTACCAAGGTATTAACAATAGTAAAGATATGAAAGGAGCAAAACTATGAGTTTTCAGACAGTGATTTCATCCGACAATGCACCGAAGGCTATCGGCCCGTATTCTCCGGCACTTTGTGTCAACGGACTGGTAATGATCTCTGGCCAGATTCCGGTGAATCCTGCAACGGGAGAAATTGAGGCAGCGGACATCGAAGGACAGACCAGACAGAGCCTTGAGAACATCGGCGCTCTGCTGAAGGCAGCGGAGCTTGATTACAGCAATGTCATCAAGACGACCGTTTTCCTTGCGGATATGGGCGATTTTGCGGCGATGAACAAGGTATACGCCGAGTATTTTAAGGAGCCGTATCCCACAAGATCCTGTGTACAGGTCGGCGCGCTTCCCAAGGGAGCCAAGGTAGAAATTGAGGTAATGTGCACGAGAGGCACCCTTCCCTATGAGCAGGAAACCTGCTGCTGCGGACAGTAATCAGTAATAATTAATATGGTCGGCTGACGTCCCTTCTGAATGAAATGGGCGTCAGCCGATTTTTTTGTATCTGCTTAGCACCGGACGTATTTCAACGTGAACCTTCTGCTTGCAGGAAAATTAAATTTGCCGACCGATTTATGCTACGCTGTAAATCTTCACATCCGGATCTGCGATCCAAAGCGGCTGCAGTCCTACAAACACATCATTTTTGAACATATCACTGGAAAGATATGCCTGCGCATGCTCTACCGAGTCAAAGCCGTGCAGAACCTGCACATCTTCATCGCGAATCAGCAGATCCTTTGTAAGTGCTCCTTCGATTGTGTCGAGAAAAGGCTTCCGATAATCGGTGTAGACCTTTGCTGCAGCAGGACGGTTTGCATCAGGGATGTTCATTGTGATTTCAAGATAAGCTTTTACGGTGTTGTTTGCACTGTTCATGATTGTTACCTCCATTATTTGGTGTGTTGTTTTCTATTTGACAAGGTTGATGATAGATGCATAACTAAAGCGGAAGAAGATATAAGCAAATTTATGTGTTACTCATAAATTTGATAGTAACTTATACGATGCGTGAGGTATCCCTATAATGATTGTCGAAAGGTGGGTTTGTCATGTATCAGAAAAAGTTGGAAAGCGACATTCGATGCCCATTGGAATATGGGCTTGATATCTTTGGAGGAAAGTGGAATTCGAGAATCATTTGTGTTCTATCTGCCAAAGAAACCTTGCGTTACAGCGAACTGCGGAAGGAAATGGGGAATATCACGGATGCGGTCCTGGCAGCAACATTGAAAACGCTGATTGAAAACCAGATGATCAAGCGCAAATCGTATGATGAAATTCCTCCGCGGGTGGAATACTCACTCACCGAAAAAGGAAAATCCGTTGTCCCGATCTTGCAGAGTATTTGCCGCTGGGCAGGTGCTTTTTACCATGAGGATACGGATGCGACAATGATTCAGTGTCAAAGATGTGATTACAGGTAGGTGTAGAGTATGGTTGAGTATACGGAAGAAAAGAAATTTAATGTGACGCAGGTGCAGGAGCTTTTTCGGTCGGTTGACTGGATATCGGGAGAATATCCGACAAGGCTGTATAAGGCACTGATGAATTCATCGACAGTGATATCTGCCTGGGATGGGGACAAACTGGTGGGGCTTGTTCGTGTTCTGGATGATTCTGAGCTCGTGGCCTATATGCACTATGTATTGGTGCATCCGAATTACCATAGACAAGGGATAGCCGGACATATGGTAGAACTGGTAAAGGAAAAATATAAGGACTACCTTTATATCGAGCTTATGCCGGAAGAACGAAAGAACGCAGCGTTTTATGAGAAGCATGGCTTTCGGATCATGCAAGACGGAGTTGCAATGCAGTTATGTAACTCTAGTACCCCCCGGGTTTGATGTCGCCTGTAAGGCGACCGTAAGATGCGGCAGCCTCTCTATAATGGTGTATACGTAGAGTGTAAATGTCATGAAAGATTCCATTGTGCGTTTGTCTACAAGCAGAAGATTCGCATTGGAAAATGGCAGATAGTAAAAGATACAAATGGGAGGGAAGGAGCCGTATGTTAGGAGCAATTATTGGGGATACCGCGGGATCTCGATTTGAATGGAGAAATTATAAGAGTAAGGACTTTGAGCTGTTGACACAGGGGTGCTCGCTTACGGATGACAGTATCATGACGCTTGCAGTTGCGAAGGCTATTCTGAACAGTAAGGAGGATCACTCGGATCTGTCGGCACTTGCAATCCGGTATATGCAGCAGCTGGGTCAAATTTACCCACATGCCGGGTACGGCGGTAATTTTGCCTGGTGGCTGAGGGACCCCAACCCGATGCCGTATAACAGCTTTGGCAATGGTGCAGCGATGCGCGTGAGTCCGTGCGGATTTGCGGCCAAGAGTATCGATGATGCGAAAGAAATGGCACGCGCAGTGACCAATGTGTCACACAATCATCCGGAGAGCATAAAAGCGGCAGAAGCGGTGTCGTCAGCGATTTTCATGGCTCGTTCCGGCAGCAGGATGCCGGAGATCCGTGATTACGTCGAGAAGAATTATTATCGAATCAACTTTACACTGGATGGTATTCGTAAGAGCTATGCATTCGATGTCTCCTGTCAGGGAAGCGTCCCTCAAGCGTTTGAGGCTTTCTTTGAGTCGACAGGTTTTGAAGACGCGATACGAAACGCCGTCTCCATTGGCGGTGACAGTGACACCATTGCCGCAATAACCGGCGGAATTGCGGAGGCATATTATGGCATTACGGCTGAGCTCAGAGAGCGTGAGCTGACGTTTATGGACCAAAGACAACGCAAGATTCTGAACGCATTTGAGGATCGGTATGGTTTGGTGATCCAGACCACTTGACAAAAGTGAGTACCGGCATTCCACGGTATAGCGGAGATGTTCAATCAGGGAGCTTGCATGCGCGACAGAAACGTGCTACTGTCTTGGACGTAGAAAAGAATACGAAAAGGGGAGCTGGTGTGACCGGCTGAGAGTGGACTGAAAGTCCAGACCCGTAACCTGATTTGGATAATGCCAACGTAGGGATATATGTGATTTTGTGATGCAGATATACCACTGGTTGGTGTATCTGCATTCTTTTTGTTATCTGTTTAGCACCTGCCGATTTCAACATGAGTTGACCGCTTGCGGACAAATTCATCAGGTTCTGAACAAAGTGGCAGATCGGGGGCACCACCTTCTGCCGCTATAGTAAATGTGATGCGTACAGAAAGGAGATTACTATGTATTCAGCATCAACGATCGCAGACACTGACCGCTGCGAAGGCGCCGGCATTTCGAAGACGTTGCAATCCGAGACCGGCGTAAAGGAAACCATGGAAAAAGGCTACACAACCCAGATGGATGCCGCCAGAAAGGGAATCATTACCCGGGAAATGCAGACGGTAGCAGAGAAGGAGCACCGCACGGTGGAAGACATCCGGGCACTGGTGGCGGAAGGAAAAGTCGCCATTCCGGCCAACAAGCATCACGTATGTCTGAATCCGGAAGGCATCGGCAGCATGCTACGCACGAAAATCAATGTGAATCTGGGCATCTCTCGAGATTGCAAGGATTATGACATTGAAATGCAGAAGGTGATGAGTGCGGTGAATATGGGAGCGGAGGCGATCATGGATCTCTCAAGCCACGGGAACACGCAGCCCTTCCGGACAAAGCTGACATCGGAATGTCCGGCAATGATCGGCACAGTGCCGATCTATGACAGCGTGATTCATTACCAAAGAGATCTTGCGTCCCTTACAGCAAAGGATTTCATTGATGTGGTGCGACTGCACGCAGAGGACGGCGTGGATTTCGTAACGCTGCACTGCGGCATTACCCGGAAGACCATTGAGCAGATCAAGAAGCACAAACGAAAGATGAATATCGTGAGCCGCGGTGGTTCCCTGGTATTCGCATGGATGTCTATGACCGGTGAGGAGAATCCGTTCTACGAGTATTTTGACGAGATTCTGGATATCTGCGAGGAGCATGATGTGACCGTTTCGCTGGGAGATGCCTGCCGGCCCGGGTGTCTTGCCGATGCAACGGATGTCTGTCAGATCGAAGAGCTGGTGCGGCTCGGGGAACTCACCAAGCGCGCCTGGGCACACAACGTACAGGTGATGGTGGAGGGACCCGGACACGTGCCGCTGGATCAGATCGCAGCCAATATGAAGGTACAGCAGACCATTTGTCAGGGGGCTCCCTTCTATGTGCTGGGACCGCTGGTGACGGATATTGCGCCGGGGTATGATCACATTACAGCGGCCATCGGCGGCGCCGTTGCTGCTACAAACGGGGCAGCATTTCTATGCTATGTAACACCGGCAGAGCATTTGGCACTGCCGAACGTGGATGATGTAAAGCAGGGAATCATTGCCAGCAAGATCGCAGCCCACGCTGCAGATATTGCAAAGGGAATCCCGGGTGCCCGCGACATTGATGACAAAATGGCAGATGCCAGAAGAGTGCTGGATTGGGATGCACAGTTTGCCTGCGCATTGGATCCGGAGACAGCAAAAGCCATCCGCGATTCCAGAAGCCCGGAGGATGATCATGCCGAGGCCTGCTCCATGTGCGGCAAATTCTGTGCTGTTCGCAGCATGAATAAAGCCCTGGCGGGAGAATACATTGATATTCTGTAGTAACGTGCCGGAGGGAAGCACATTTTGCAAATTTGGGCGATGAGAACGCCACGCAAACAAGTTATAAATAGGACAGGTGTGTTCCTCTAAGCCAGGAGAAATTCACCTGTCCTTTATTGTGGCCAATAATTGGCAATGATTATAGGGACAATGCGATACATAGGTGGTTTTAGCGCATTGCCATCGGATGATCATATGGTGAACACGGAATGATCGTGGTAAAATTAGCTCATTCATGTCAGAAATAACCACTGAGTGTTGGTGAAAATATATAAAGATTAGGTGAATGACGGTGTATTCAAAGCTGGAAATGAGACTGGACGGAAATCTGGAGATCTCCAATCAAATGGCCTCGACCTTTCATGGCGCATTGATGGAGATGCTTCCGCAAGATTATGCTGACGAGCTGCATGAATCGAAGCTGCACCCCTATACGCAGCATTTGGAGCGCAGAGCTGGCAATTGGTACTGGATTGTCACGACATTGAATGAAAAAGCGTCCGTGACCATTCTCAAGGATACGCTGCTTCAAATCGAGGGCATCGATCTTAAAAAGCATGAGACGTATCTAAGCATTGACCAGAAAACTTACCATGAGTTATCGGAGGAAGAGCTGGCCAAGGCCTTTTACGAAGGGAATAATGGAAGGTATATTTCCATTCGCTTTGTGACACCGACTGTTTTCAAACGGAATGGGATATACCTGAATTATCCGGATCTTCGCAGCATCTATAGTAATTTAATGAATAAATACGATGCATCGAACGAGCAAGACAGCATGAAGGATGAGGATACCTTAGAGCAACTGGTGCAGAACACCACCGTAGCAAGATACCGGCTGCACAGCACGGTGTTTTGCCTGGAAGGGATTCGAATCCCAGCCTTTGCCGGTGAAATGACGTTGCGGATAGGCGGGAATCGTACAATGTGTAATTTTGCCAGAATGCTGTTCCAATTCGGGGAGTATTCCGGAGTGGGAATTAAGACTTCGCTTGGAATGGGAGCGATGGAACTGGTTCAGGATGACAAGGAGTTGACCAAGAATGGATGACCGACAAATCAAGCTGATCATAGGAAGTCTCCTGCATGATATCGGCAAGGTATCCTATCGCGCGGGAGATGGAAGAAATCACAGCCAGAGTGGCTATGATTTTCTGAAGGAGGCTTCCCTGAAACTGGATAGCGATATTCTGAATTGTGTTCGCTATCACCATGGATCCAATCTAAGAGGTGCATCTATTCCGGCAGACGCATTGGCGTATCTGACCTACTATGCAGACAATGTGGCTTCTGCCATTGATCGGCGGGAGGCTATGGATGCGGAGGATGGGTTTGACAAGACGGTTCCGCTGGACAGTGTATTTAATCTTCTGAATAACAACCACGGGAAGTCGCACTATGCGCATCATATGCTGAATCCGGACAAGGACATTCCGTATCCGACAGAAGAAGCTGTGGATATGGATGAATCCTTTTATAGCGATGTATTGGATCGCATCCGCGATAATCTAAAGGGACTGGAGGTAAGCGACGAATATATCAGCTCTTTGCTGTCGGTTCTGGAGGCGACACTGTCTTATATTCCGTCATCCACCAGTCGGAGAGAACTGGCGGACATTTCCTTATATGACCATGTGAAGCTGACAGCCGCCATTGCAGAGTGCCTGTATCAGTACTGCGAGGCGGAAGAAATATCAGATTATAAGAAGGCTTTCTTCTCCAACGAGACTGACAAGATGTGGAGAACAAAGGCGTTTCTTCTATATTCCATGGATGTGTCCGGTATTCAGAAATTCATTTATACCATCAGCAGCGCAGGAGCATTGAAGGGGTTACGAGCAAGGAGCTTTTATCTGGAAATTCTGATGGAGCATATTCTGGATGAGCTGCTTATGCGGCTACAGCTGTCGCGGTCCTGCCTAATTTATTCCGGTGGAGGGCACTGTTATTTGCTGCTTCCCCATACGGAAAGAGCCAAACAGATTACGGAGCAGCACCGGCAGGATGTGAATCAGTGGTTTATGAAGCAATTCGGTGTTGCACTGTATATTGCCGGTGGTTATGCGGCTTGCAGTGCCAATGACTTTCGGAATGAACCCGAGGGTAGCTATAGCGAATTATTCCGAACGGTTTCCAGAAAAATATCGATGGAGAAAAGCCATAGGTACCGCGCGGAAGATATTGTATGCCTAAACCATGTCCATATGAGCGGAAAGCGTGAGTGTAAGATCTGCCGCCGTACAGACGATGCACTTGACGATGAAGGGAGATGCCGGATTTGTTCCGCGCTGAATCATCTGTCTGCTGAAATTTTGTATCAGGATTATTTCATTGTCATGACCGATCCGCAGGAGCAGTCTCTTCCGCTGCCCGGTGAGAGATATCTGACCGCAGGGGGAGAGAAAAAGCTTCGTCAGCTGATGGAACGGGACACCTACGTGCGCAGCTATACTAAGAATCAGATGCGTACAGGGAAGCATGTCACCACGAAGCTCTGGGTCGGCAATCATCAGACGGGAGACACCTTTGAAGAATTGGCAGAAAAGGCAGAAGGCATTAAGCGGCTCGCAGTTCTGCGCGGAGACGTTGACAATTTAGGCAACGCTTTTGTAAACGGCTTCTGTAGAGACCGGGAGGGCGGGCGATACGCCACCTTGTCAAGGACGGCAGCACTCTCCAGACAGCTGTCCCTGTTTTTTAAGCTGCATTTGAATCAGCTCCTCCAAAAGGGGAAGAGTAATACATTCTCAAGCGGCGGAAATCGGCAGCTGTGTGTCGTATATTCCGGCGGTGATGACGTGTTCCTGGTAGGAGCCTGGAACGATGTGCTGGATGCAGCAGTAGATCTGAAAAATGCATTTGAACGATACACAGAAGGAACCCTAACGATCTCCTGCGGAATTGGATTATGTGCCAGCTCTTACCCTATCAATCGAATGGCATTGGAAACTGCCGAACTGGAGGATTACTCCAAAAAGCTGGAGGGGAAGGATGCGATTACACTGTTCGAAAAGGACGGCAGGTATTCGTGGAAGGTGTATCAAACCTCTGTATTGAAGGAAAAGTACCGGGTTGTTCAGGAATACATGACAGTAACACAGCAAAGAGGAAAGGCTTTCTTGTACCACCTGTTGGAGCTGCTGCGCGAATCAGAAGGAAACCATGGCGGAGAATCTGCAGGAGGACAAGGCAACAAAAATAGATTCAATCGCGCACGGTTCGTGTATTTCCTCTCCAGAATGGAACCGGAAGAGAATCGGCGTCAGAAAAAGGAGCAGTTGGAAGCGGAACAGCTGGCCTACCAAAGCTTCTCACAGAAAATGTATGAATGGTCGTTGGATGCAGAGGACAGAAGACAACTGATCAGTGCAATCTATCTGTATGTATATCTGACAAGAGCGCGGGAAGGAGATGCGAAAGCATGACAAACGAATGTAAGATCAATGAATCCAATTACGTGGACATGGCTGAGAAGCACATCAAGGAACTAATTCAGAAGAATACGAGAATACAGTCCAACGGGAAAAAGAAAGTCAATATCGTGACCACATCAAAGATCCGAGGTCTTTTGTCTATGGTATCGGATATCTACAACGACGTGTTGCATGAAACAGGAGAGGCGCTCAACTCCGATATAGTTTCCCGTATTAGCTACATGAAGGTACATTTTTATTATGAGGCAGGACGGGAAAGCCAGGTAAAGGATTTTTTGGAGACAGCAGAAGTTTTCCCATTGCTCAATGCAATTAATGGAAAACGAAGCGGTTTCATCCTGTTCAGCAGATACATGGAGGCGCTGGTTGCATTTCGCAAATTCTACGTAAAAGAGGATGACTGAGAGGGACGGGAATCATGTTTGCAAAGATTGAAATTACAGGAATTTTAGAGGTTGTTACCGGATTGCATATCGGTGGAAGCAGTGCCTTTGCAGCGATCGGTGCAGTGGATTCACCGGTCATCAAGGATCAGAAAACGGGAGATCCGGTCATTCCGGGGAGTAGCTTAAAGGGGAAGATGCGCTCATTGCTTGCGAAAAAGTATAACGAAGCCTTTGCCTCCAAGCCGGACCAGGATGCCGAATGCATCGCCAGTCTCTTTGGAACGGCGGCCAATGGAAGACCGAGGCCCGGGAGATTGTTGTTCACGGATATGTATCTGACGGAAGAAAACAAAAAAGAGCTGTCGCGCTACAACATTTCTCACCCGGTTGAAGTTAAATTCGAGAATTCCATCAATCGTTCTACTGCAGTCGCAAATCCCCGGCAGATTGAGCGTGTGATTCGGGGCGCAGAATTTGGAATGAATCTGGTTTATGAAACCAGTGATGCGGAAAATGCAGAGGAACAGATACTGAAAGATTTCAAGCTTCTGTGTGATGGCCTCCGAATGATGAAATACGATTATCTGGGAGGCAGCGGGTCAAGAGGCTATGGGAAGGTGAACTTCAAGGACCTGTATGCGGAGACCGTTGTCGGCGACGTGGATGAGTCAATCGTAAATGCCTGCAATGATTTGTTGGCGGAGCTCTGAGTGGTTACGAATGAGATTCGGGGAGAAGTATGAACTACAAGATCTGTAAGCTGGAATTCACTACCCCTGTACATTTTGGAAATGGCGCACTGAGTGATTCCGGAAAAAGCTTCTGTGCAGATACATTGTTTTCCGCTCTGTATCTGGAGGCGTTGAAAAGCGGACAGGCAGAGGAACTGTATCAGAGAACAATGGCGGGTACCCTTCTGCTATCGGATGCCTTTCCGTATGTGCGGGAGGAATATTTTCTTCCCAAGCCGATGGTGTATATTGAACCCAAGGAGTCGGGGGATTCCATTCAGAAAAAGCGTTACAAAAAGCTGCAATATGTCCCGGTTTCCGCGTTGCAGGAGTATCTGAAGGGGGGCATGCCGGAGTCCGGCTGGGATCTGGACGAGTTGGGAGTGGAGAGCAGCCAGGTGATGGCAGCTGTGCGCAGAGAAGAAGACACGCTGCCGTATATTGTCGGCAATTTTCGATTTTCGAAGGGCTGCGGCTTGTACTGTATTCTTGCTTATGAAGATGCTGAGGATCAATATCTTGCGGAAGATCTTATGATGAGCCTTTCCTTTACCGGAATCGGAGGAAAGAGATCCAGTGGGAAAGGCCGTTTTGATTTCAAATATGGAAAAAATACGGCAGATTTGGAGAAAATGCTAGGAAAGAAGCCGAACGGGCGAAGCCTTTTGCTCTCAACAGCCCTTCCCAAAGAAGCGGAACTTGCGGAAGCGCTGGAGGGCAGTTCGTATCTTCTGCAGAAGCGTTCCGGCTTTGTCCTATCAGAAGATTATGCGCCGGAGCAGCGCAAGAAAAAGGATTTGTTCACTATGCAGGCAGGATCGTGCTTTTTGCATCGATTTGAGGGAGATATCTATGATGTAGCAATGGAGGGCTCGCATCCGGTGTATCGATATGCGAAGGCACTTTTTGCAGAAATATAGGCGGTGAGCATGAAGGATTATCTACAGCATTACACTATGAAGCTGACGGCACTTGCACCCATTCATGTGGGAGGCGGCCGGCTCATTGGGAAAAAGGAATACATCCAATACGGAGGAACGAAGTCGCCGGTGATGATTCCGGATCAGGAGAAAATGATTCGGGATTTGTGTCTGTTGCATAAAGAGAATGCATTTTGCTCTTTCATGCTGAGTAACGATAAACGTGTTTCGTTGGGCGATTGGCTGAGGGATCAGCACATCGATAAGGCACGGATTCAGAAGTGGATCAGCTATGCCTTGGACGCAGGAGATGCCTTTATCAAGCCAAACGGAAAGGGAGGTACGCCCAAGGAAATCAATTGTTTCTGCAAGGATCCTTATGGTATGGCTTATATCCCGGGGAGTACGCTGAAGGGGATGATACGGACAGCGCTTTTGGTGCATGAGATAAAAGGAAATCCGGGAGGCTATGAGAAAATACTAAGAGATTTGTATGACGCTGCCCCTCGCGGTGGACGGAGAAACAGTTATTTGCAGCGGGAAACACAGAATCTGGAGATACAGGCATTTCATACACTGGGGCGGCCGGAGACGAAGGCAAAGGACGCGGTGAATTCGGTGATGTCCGGGCTGGTGGTTGGAGACAGTCAGCCGATTCCGACAGCGCAGCTGACGCTGTGTCAGAAGATTGATTATTCGTTGAAGCAAATAGAAAAGCCTATTCCAACTCTGCGGGAGGCATTGAAACCCGGAACGGAAGTTCTGTTTGACCTGACCATAGACAGTCAGCTCTTTCCCTATGAGATGGAGACCATTCTGGAAGCGTTGAATGAGTTCCAGTCCGATTGCTATGAATACTTTTACAAGCGATTTGGAAGAGGGAAAGATGCGAATGGGATTGTGTGGATCGGTGGCGGAGTGGGTTTTTTATCCAAAACTATTCTGTACAGCATATATGGCGAGGATGCGGTTCGTGTTACAGATCAGGTATTTCGTACTACGCTTTCCAACAAGATTTATGATCAGCACAAGCATCAAAGAGATATTCCTCTGGGAATTGCTCCGCATGTGTGTAAGTGTACAAGATACCAAGGAAAGCTGTATGATATGGGAATGGGAAAACTGGAGATTGTGTAACCGTATTGCAACCATCGAGATTGTTAGGAGGTGAGAATAATAGATTTTGCGCCGCAGCCTGATTTTACAGGCTTTTTGGAACATTATAGAGCTAAACAATGTACTGAAGGAGGACGGGCGTCGTTTGCGCCGCAAACCGCCCTGCGAGCCAGCCAAAACAGGGAGTTTCCAGAGACAGGATTGAGACAGATATGATCCCCATAGGGGACGGAAACGATAATGTTTTCTGTTGTTTTTGCTCTCTGTGTTTTTTATTGAGACAGATATGATCCCCATAGGGGACGGAAACGTTTTCCACAATATCTTTGATGGTATTGTGAAATAATATTGAGACAGATATGATCCCCATAGGGGACGGAAACGCGCTTCTTGAACGGCTTGAATATCGCCGTGAGGTCATTGAGACAGATATGATCCCCATAGGGGACGGAAACCATCATATAACGACTTTACTACTATTCTTTTCTTTCCTATTGAGACAGATATGATCCCCATAGGGGACGGAAACTTTAAATCAATTTCTATGTGACATTGGAAAGATTTCCAATTGAGACAGATATGATCCCCATAGGGGACGGAAACTGTGAGGGTGATCCTCTCGTATCCTGCTCTGAGGATGTCATTGAGACAGATATGATCCCCATAGGGGACGGAAACCGGCTTTCTTGTACCTTGCCTTTAAGCGACGCCATTGAGACAGATATGATCCCCATAGGGGACGGAAACGGCGTCTGCAATTTTATTCCTAAGCAGTTCCGCATCATTGAGACAGGTATGATCCCCATAGGGGACGGAAACTGAAATGTCTTTTTGCGTTGGGAGGTAACCGTTGCCATTGAGACAGATATGATCCCCATAGGGGACGGAAACG
>CAVKRN010000046.1:0-19390 GCA_963658695.1 bacterium | reverse complement strand
AGGAGACACCTGCAGAAGAGGCATATGATGAAGCTCCTGCAGAGGAGACCTATGAGGAGACACCTGCAGAAGAGGCATATGATGAAGCTCCTGCAGAGGAGACCTATGAGGAGACACCTGCAGAAGAGGCATATGATGAAGCTCCTGCAGAGGAGACCTATGAGGAGACACCTGCAGAAGAGGCATATGATGAAGCTCCTGCAGAGGAGACCTATGAGGAGACACCTGCAGAAGAGGCATATGATGAAGCTCCTGCAGAGGAGACCTATGAGGAGACACCTGCAGAAGAGGCATATGATGAAGCTCCTGCAGAGGAGACCTATGATGAGCCCCCTGTGGAAGAGGCATATGACGAAGCTCCTGCAGAGGAAACCTACGATGAAACTTCGGTAGCGGAAGATCATGAGGAAGTCCCCGCAGAGGAAGCTCCTGCCGAAGAAACCTATGAGGAAGCGCCTGCCAAACCGGTTACGGCGCAGTCTGCAAGGAAGCCGGAGGGGACATCGGAGGAGTCTGGCCAGAAAAAGGGGAGACGGGAACTTAGCAAAGAAGAGAGACGGATTTTTGGCCCGTTCTGCCGCGTAAAGGAAAATGTGGAGCAGCTGACAGAGGCGTTGGATCAGATCAGTCTGGCTGCATCTACGGGCAATGTGTTGATCATTGGCAATGATGCTACGGCGGACCGCGTGGCCAAGGGAATTCTGGAGATTACGCGCCGCAGCGATTCCAATTTTACCGGGAAGGTGGCGAGAGTTACCGGAGAGGCGCTGAACCGTCTGAAGCCGGAAGGATTTGCAAAGACATTCGTGAAGCTTGAGAGCGGTGCATTGATTGTCAGCAAGGCGGCTGATATTGCACCAAAGGCCATGGAGCGGCTTAGCAGAGAGCTGGAAGGCAAAGAGCATGGACTGATCGTTTTGATGACGGACGGCAGCAAGAGAATGGAGCAATTCCGTCATGAGAACGAAAAGTATCTGGGGAGCTTTACGTCGGTGATTAATATCCGTCCGTTGGATGATAAAGCACTGGTGGCATATGCAAGAGACTATGCACTGTCTCAGGATTATTCCATCGATGAGTTCGGACAGCTGGCACTGGCACAGCGTATTTCCGCCATGCAGACGTCGACGCATCAGGTGACGATGAAGGAGGTCCGCGACCTCGTGGATGAGGCCATCGATTATGCGTCCAAAAAGTCGCCGCGAACACTACTGGCGGTAATGAGCAGACGGCGCTATGATGAGAATGATCGAATTATCATCCATGAAAAGGATTTTATGCATGATGCGTAAGCTGTTGTTATTTTCCATGGGGTAGGAAAGACAGCGGTGCAGAGCATGGATACAATGGAATCAGTGATTGGGGAGGTACTACGCAATGGCAGCAGGGAAAAGGACAGGCAAGGCAAAAACGGCACAGAAGGCAACAGTGAAGTCTGCAGGACCGGAGACGAAGGCAGCCGGCAGAAAAACACCGGTTAAAAAGACGGCTTCGACCAGAAAAGCGGCCCCGGCCAAGAAGGATGAGAGAGTCTTTATTTCCAAGGATGACTGTTATCTTTTTGGAGAGGGGACACATTACGATATCTACCGCAAGCTTGGAGCGCATCCTTCGGTGGAGGATGGGGTAGAGGGCATGTTTTTTGCGGTATGGGCACCAAATGCTGCAGCAGTACATGTGATTGGATCCTTTAATGGCTGGAATGAGGAACAATATCCTCTGGAAAAGGTGGGCGAAGTTGGCATTTGGGCCAGATTTGTTCCGGGGGTCGGGGAGAATGAGCTGTACAAGTACCTGATCCACACAACAGAGGGGAAGAAGCTCTACAAAGCAGATCCTTATGCTAATGCGGCGGAGCTTCGCCCGGGGACCGCATCCAAAACTACAAATCTTTCCGGATTCCAGTGGAGCGACGGAAAGTGGCTGATGGAACGCGAGGGCCAAAATATTTTCCACGCGCCGGTTTCGATTTATGAGTGCCATATCGGCTCCTGGATGAAACATCCGGATGGCGGTGACGGCTTCTATAATTATCGGGAGTTCGCAGATCGTCTGGTGGATTACCTGAAGGAGATGCCGTTCACACATGTAGAACTGATGGGAATTCTGGAGCATCCCTTTGATGGATCCTGGGGATATCAGGTGACAGGCTACTATGCTCCGACGGCACGCTATGGAACGCCGAAGGATTTCATGTACCTGGTAGATACGTTGCATCGGCATGGAATCGGGGTTATTTTGGATTGGGTTCCGGCACACTTCTGCCCGGATGAGCACGGACTTGCCTGCTTTGACGGACGCTGTATTTATGAAGATCCGGATCCGCGCAAGGGAGAGCACCCGGAATGGGGAACGAAGATCTTTAATCTGGCAAAGCCGGAGGTGAAGAATTTCCTGATTGCGAATGTCCTTTACTGGATTCGAGAGTTCCACATTGACGGAATTCGCGTGGATGCGGTGGCCTCTATGCTGTACCTTGACTATGGCAAGAAGGCCGGAGAGTGGGTTCCAAACCAGTATGGCGGCAATAAGAATCTGGATGCGATTGTATTTTTCCAGCATTTGAATTCGGTGGTTCGCGGATCTTATCCCGGATTTATTACGGTTGCGGAGGAATCCACGGCCTGGCCGAATGTTACCAGCGATATCGGTACAGAGGGCCTTGGCTTCACCTTCAAGTGGAATATGGGCTGGATGCATGATTTCTGTGAGTATATGAAGCTGGATCCCATTATGCGCAGCGGCTCGCATTACAGCATGACCTTTGCCATGAGCTACAACAGCTCGGAGAAGTATATCCTGCCTCTGTCACACGATGAGGTTGTTCATCTGAAGTGCTCGATGCTCGGCAAAATGCCGGGATATCAGGTGGACAAGTATGCGAACCTTCGCCTGGGCTACACCTTTATGATGGGGCACTCGGGCAAGAAACTCCTCTTTATGGGGCAGGAATTCGGTCAGGAAAGGGAGTGGAGTGAGGCGAGAGAGCTTGACTGGTTCCTTTTGCAGAATGACTTGAATGCCGGATTGCAGAAGTACTACGGAAAGCTCCTGCAGATTTACCGCAAGTACCCGTGCATGCATGAAATTGATGACGGCTGGGACGGCTTTGAATGGATCAATGCGGACGATAAGGACCGCAGTATTTACAGCTTCTTCCGTAAGTGCGGATCGGACAAAAAGCGGGTGCTGTTCATTTTGAACATGACCCCGGTAGAGTACAAGGAGTATCGCCTCGGCGTTCCGGAAAAGGGAACATACAAGGTGATTCTGAACAGTACTGATCCGGAGTTCGGCGGCATGGGAAGCAGTGTTCCGAAGACATTGACCGCAAAGCCGGGGGACTGCGATTATAAGCCGCAGTACATTACCTTTGATATGCCCGCTTACGGCGGACTGATCCTGGAGTTCTAAGCAGTTGCTCTGACATGAAAACAGAGGTGAGCGATGGTAATTCATGAATCGGCAGAGGATTATCTGGAGACCATACTGATTTTGGGTGAACGGAATCCGTATGTCCGCAGCATTGATATTGTGAATGAAATGGGATATTCCAAACCCAGTGTCAGTATCGCAATGAAAAAGCTGCGAGAGAATGGATACATTGAGATGGACGGCAATGGGTATATTACATTTCTCCCGGAGGGGAGAGCCATCGCAGAGCGTATCTATTCCCGCCATAAGCTGCTCCGCAAAACGCTGATTGCAATTGGGGTGGACGAGGAGAAGGCGGCCGGAGAGGCATGCCGGATCGAGCATGTTATTGATGATGATACCTTTTATAAGCTAAATGCCTATTATGAGGAACATATGAAACAACCGGAGCCACCTGCTGAATAAAGGAAGGCGTCATTCGGAACGAAGACAGACGGACGGCTGTGCGCTACGCGGGCGGCCGTCGGAAGGAAAGGAAACAGATCGCTTTATGTCAGATACACATTTGCTGGATAACAAGACCATTCTGATCACGGGAGGAACCGGTTCCTTCGGACATTGCTTCACAAAGTACGTTCTGGAGCACTATCATCCGAAGAAGCTCATCATCTATTCCCGCGATGAGTTCAAACAGTTCCTGATGTCGAACGAGTCCCCCTACAAGGAGCATGCGGATGTTATGCGCTTCTTTATCGGCGACGTTCGGGACAAGGATCGAATGGAACGCGCCATGGAAGGCGTGGACTATGTTATTCATGCAGCTGCGCTCAAGCAGGTGCCTGCCTGCGAGTATAATCCCTCGGAGGCTATTAAGACCAATGTCAACGGCGCAATGAATATCATTGACGCTGCCCTTGCGCAGGGAGTGAAGAAGGTTGTGGCGCTCTCGACGGATAAGGCAGTCAATCCGGTTAACCTCTACGGAGGAACAAAGCTGGTTAGTGACAAGCTTTTTATTGCGGCAAATGCATATGCGGGCAGCAAGGATGTTTCCTTCTCGGTGGTCCGCTATGGAAACGTAGCCGGAAGCCGCGGGTCGGTGATTCCGTTTTTCCGTGAATTGATTGCCAAGGGCGAGACGACGATGCCCATTACGGATTATCGGATGACGCGGTTCTGGATCAGTCTGGAGCAGGGTGTGGAGCTCGTGATTAAGGCTCTGGAGGAAGCAAAAGGCGGTGAGACCTTTATTTCCAAGATTCCATCCTTCTATGTCAAGGATCTGGCAGAAGCGCTTCTGCCCGGCTGCAAAACCGTAGAGGTTGGAATTCGTCCGGGGGAAAAGCTGCACGAGGTGATGGTGACGGCGGAAGACGCACCGAATACATTGGAGTTTGCGCATAATTACATCATTTATCCGCAGATCACCTATAATGACCGTCAGATCCGGGATGCGCAGGGGACGAAGGTGGAGGATGGCTTTGTGTACTCCTCCGGCAGCAACAAGGAGTGGCTCAGCGTCGATCAGATTCGCGCGCTTTTGAAGACGGTCGAAGAGCATTGAGGCTGCATTTACACGAGTATAAGGACATAGCGTATGGAAACCATACAGGATGAGGTATTGCTTCCTGCTGCGGCGGGGGGCAAGCCGATTCGGGAAAATAAATTATATTATTCGCACCAGTATATCGATCAGAATGATATTGATGCGGCGGTTGCCGTGCTCAAAAGTGATTATCTGACGACGGGACCGCACATCACGGAATGTGAAGAGAAGCTTTGCCGAGTAACCGGTGCAAAATATGCGGTTTTGTGCTCCAACGGAACCGCGGCACTGCATATGGCCTGCATGGCAGCGGGGCTTGGAACCGGCGATGAGCTGATTACAACGCCGATCACCTTTGCAGCATCGGCAAACTGTGCGCTTTATGTAGGAGCAACGCCGGTGTTTGCGGATATTCTGCCGGACACCTACAATCTGGACCCGGCATCGGTGGAGCAGCACATTACGCCGAGAACCAAGGCTGTGGTTGCTGTGGATTTCGGCGGACAATCCGTGGATCAGGACGCATTTCTGGCACTGAAAGAGCAGTACGGCTTCGTTTACATTGAAGATGGCGCCCATGTGATCGGAACCAGCTACAAAGGACGCAAGAGCGGAAGCATTGCGGATATGACAACGCTTTCTTTTCATGCGGTGAAAACCATCACCGGCGGAGAGGGAGGCGCGGTCGTCACCAACAGCAGAGAGTATTACGAGAAGCTTCTTTTGTATCGCACACACGGCATCACAAGGGATCCTTCGCAGATGGAGCATACGCCGGACGGACCGTGGTATTACGAGCAGGTTGCGCTTGCGCCGAATTACCGCATCACCGATCTGCAGGCGGCTGTTATTTCATCACAGCTGGACAAGCTTCCTCAGTTTGCAGCACGCAAGAAAGAGATCGTGCGTCGTTACGATGAGGCGTTTTCCAAGCTCCCCGGAATCATTGTGCAGAAGGAGACAGAAGGGTCGGATACGGTTCGCCATCTGTATATTCTGCAGTTGAATCCGGAGCACATCAGGATCGACCGCCGGCAGTTTTTTGATGCGCTGGGTGCGGAGAATATTATTTGTAACGTGCACTACATTCCGGTGTATTATTTCCCGTACTACGAAAAGCTTGGCTATCAAAAGGGACTGTGCCCCCACGCAGAGGAGCTGTACTCCCGCATGCTGACCATCCCGCTGTATTATGCGATGAGCGATCAGGATGTAGAGGATGTCATTCGTGCTGTCACCAGAATTGCAAATTACTATGCCAAATAAAATGGAGTCAAACGCCAGTAAAGAGCAGATCATCCATAATCAAAGCCAAGGCCGGCCGGGAGAGTATTCCCGACCGGCTTTCTGTGATTCGCCACAGGGTGGATGCAGGCTGTCGGTGATTGTACCTGTCTATAATATGGCCTCTGATGCCAGGCTGAGCTACTGTATGAACAGCCTCCTGCATCAGACCATTACAGATTATGAGGTTATTGCCGTGGACGATGCGTCAACCGATGAATCGGCTGCGATCCTGAAGGATATGGAGGTGCATCATTCGGATGTGCTGCGTGTGATTTGCTGTAAGGAAAATCATCGACAAGGCGGGGCGAAAAATCGCGGACTTGAGGTTGCGCGCGGAGAATGGGTTGCGTTCATTGATGCGGATGACTGGGTGGTTCCGAATTATTTTGAACAACTCTTAAAGAAAGCGGAGGAAACCGGAGCGGACTGTGTCGGAACGGATTACTGCATTGTTACCGAGCATACGATGACGCCGGGACCGGTTGTGGCGAACAGTTCACCGGAGCAGACAGGGATTCTGGATGATCAAAAGCGGCGTCTTCTGATTCTGGATTCCGGATCTTTGTGCGTGAAGATTTATCGGCGTGAGATAGTGATTGATTGCCCGTCGCGGTTTCCGGAAGGCATATTCTATGAGGATAACGCGATCGCCAATACCTGGATCATGCGCATGAAGCATTATGAATATGTGCCGGGGCCGCTGTATTATTATTATCAGCATGAGGATTCAACGGTTCACACCGTGACGAGGAAACGCCTGGAGGATCGACTGGCAGCGGGACGCATTATGCTGGAAGAGGCGAAGCGCTACGGCTTTCTGGAGAGGTACAGGCCGGAACTGGAGTATTCCTTTACGGTGCTGTTTTACAAGAACACTCTGTTTTCTGCGCTGCAGGGAATGAAAGAAAAAGGTGTATATGCCTTTGTGTCTGCCCTTGCCGGAGAAATAAAGGAAAACTTCCCGGATTTTCAGAAAAATATCTATTATCAGGAGCGAACAGATGCGGAGGAGAAGCGGCTGATCCGTCTTCAGATGAAAAGCCCGCTGCTCTTTTATGTATATTATCGGCTGCTGTGGATGTACCGGCATTGGCGATACGGGCAGCAGTAGAGTGTTGGCAGTGAGGGAATGCCGCGGCAGGCGGCGGAAAGGGAGAGAAGCTATGACCGATATTGAAATTGCACGCAGTGCAGAAATCTGGCCGATCCGGGAAGTGGCCGGGACACTGGGGATGGAAGAGGATGATATTGAGCTCTATGGTAAGTACAAGGCCAAACTTTCGGAAGCGTATCTGAACAAGATTCAGGACCGCCCGGATGGAAAGCTGGTGCTGGTGACAGCAATTAATCCGACACCTGCGGGAGAGGGCAAAACAACGATCTCCATCGGACTTGCGGATGCGTTGTCCGGACTTGGCAAAAAGACAGTTGCGGCTCTTCGGGAGCCGTCTCTGGGGCCTTGTTTTGGCGTGAAGGGCGGTGCAGCCGGCGGCGGATATTCTCAGGTTATCCCGATGGAGGATTTGAATCTCCACTTTACAGGGGATTTTCACGCGATTACATCTGCCAATAATCTGGTCGCGGCGATGCTGGACAATCACATTCACTTTGGAAATGCACTTCGCATTGATCCCACAAGAGTCGTGTGGAAGCGCTGTCTGGATATGAATGACCGTGCACTTCGCAACATTACCATCGGTCTTGGCGGTAAGCTTTGCGGACCGGTGCGGGAGGATCACTTTGTTATCACAGCGGCATCGGAAATCATGGCTGTTCTGTGTCTGGCAACGGATATGGAAGATTTGCGCGAGCGGCTTTCTCGAATGGTGGTCGCTTATAATTACGACAATGAGCCGGTGACGGCAGGTGAGCTGAATGTGGTTGGATCGCTGCTTGCTCTTTTGAAGGACGCTATGCAACCCAATCTGATGCAGACGCTTGCCCATACACCGGTGCTGGTACATGGCGGACCATTCGCCAACATTGCGCACGGCTGCAACTCGGTCCGCGCGACCCGTGCGGCTCTGAAGCTGGGGGATATTGTAGTTACAGAGGCCGGCTTTGGCGCAGATCTTGGCGCTGAGAAGTTTATGGATATTAAGTGCCGCATGGCGGGACTGACTCCTTCTGCAGCGGTGATCGTCGCAACCGTACAGGCACTTAAGTACAACGGCGGTGTTCCGAAGGCGGAGCTCAAGACGGAGAATCTGGAGGCTCTTGGCAAGGGACTGGCCAACCTCGGGAAACACATAGAAAATCTGCAGAAATTCGGCGTTCCGGCGGTTGTTGCAATCAATGCCTTTGCGTCAGATACGGATGCAGAACATGAAATGATTGAGGACTATTGCAGAGCACGTGGCTGCGAATTCTCGCTGGCTACGGTCTGGGCAAACGGCGGCGAAGGCGGTAAGGACCTTGCACAGAAGGTGCTGAATACCATTGAGGCACAAAAGGGACAGTATCATCCGCTGTATGAGCTGGAACAGCCGCTGACAGCCAAAATAGAAACCATCGCCCGAGAAATCTACGGGGCCGATGGTGTTGAATATGCGGCGCCTGCTAAGAAATCGTTGGCAAATCTGGAGAAGCTTGGGTATGGAAACCTGCCGGTTTGCATGGCCAAGACGCAGTATTCCCTTTCGGATGACCAGCATCTTCTGGGACGGCCGGAGGGATTTTGTATTACGATTCGCGATGCCTATGTCAGCGCAGGCGCAGGCTTCGTGGTTGTACTGACGGGAGAGATGATTCAGATGCCGGGCCTTCCGCGAGTCCCTGCTGCGGAAAACATTGATGTGGACACAGAAGGCGTTATTTCCGGACTGTTCTGAAATAGCAGGTGCGGGAACAAGTACATGTCTTAAGTAAACAGGGTAAAAGAAACAGCCAAGGTGAAGCAATATGCACCTTGGCTGTTTTTGCGTGATAAAAGGGGCACGGCTGTCTGGTGCGGGATTACTGCTCCAGCTCCTGTGAGCGCATGATAGCGCGGACAGAGGACAGCAGATGCGGCTTTAGCTTGTCGATGGGGAGGGGCTCCTGCTCAAGTATCGAGCTGTAGCAGGTGGAGCCGATGAATTCCACGATCATATAAATCAGGACCTCCGGATTCTGGTATTTCACCGGAGAGTCCGCAAACAGCTTTTTGAGCCACTCGGCAAATTTCATGTCGGCATTATCCGGCGCGTCAATGTTAGAAATATCGTGCTTTAAAAGAGGCCAGCTCAGGTTCTTGGAGATGAATTTCAAAAGGACGCGATTCTCCGAAAACTGCGTCAGAATGTTGTCTGCAACAAAGACAATCTGGTCCTCCAGCGAGCTGATCGGCTGCGAATCGCTCTGTACAGCTTCTGAGAGGGCAATGCTGGCGTGCTCCAGAATCAGTCCGGCCTGGTGACGAACCAGCCGGTCGCGAAGATCGTATTTGTCCTTGAAGTACAAATAAAAAGTCCCCTTGGCGACGCCGGCCTTTTCGGCGATATCGGAAATGGTGGTATCGGTAATGCCCTTTTGCGTGAACAGCTCAAACGCATTGTTCAGGAGGGATTCCCTTTTTTTACGTTTATTCTGAAAGGCCTTTCCCTCTGCCTTCTGGGGCTCTGCGGAAGAGGCGGAAATTGTTGCTGCTTCATCTGCAGCGATGGTAGTTTGCGATTTTGTGGTCATAAATGTTCTCTGTTTCGTTGCAATGATTTGGGAGAGAATGCTCCTCATGATACGAGGTATTATAACGACTTTTGCGGAAGTCATACAGAGGTAAAAACAAAAATATTGACCGAAAGTCAGGGATGCAAGTGCCGAGGCTCACTCGGAAGTCCCGGAACAGGACACCTCCGCCAGGACCCGTCGCGGATTGGCACAGAACGGAAACGGCGCTTCAAGAGGGATTGACAGAAACGTAGTTGATACGATATATTTATTTCAATTTTGAACTATTCACTTGTGAACGGTCTATGCAACATCCAAAGGGTAGAATCTATGAAGCTTGGCATTGCGTTTTCGAACAAATTTGCTGCAGCCTACCATCATGTGTGCCTTCCATTGTGCCAGGAAACGGGATTGCCGCAGACAGCATTGGATATTCTGCTGTTTCTGGCTAACAATCCGGAATATCGAACCGCAAGAGATATTGTAGAACTGAGACACATTAAGGCGAATCTGGTGTCGGTGCATATTGAAAGGCTGGTGCAGGAAGGATATCTGGATCGCAGACCGGTGGAGAAGGATCGGCGCAAAACGGAGCTGTTATGCACCGAGAAAGCCCGGCCCATCATTCGGCACGGACAGCGGCTGCAGGAAGACTTTTTTGAAGGGTTATTCGATGGAGTGGCGGAGAAAGATCGGGAGGCATTTCTGCGTACACTGGAGGTTATAAATCAAAATCTGGACAGGACCATTCAGGGATAAATGACCATCCGCATCGAGGTTTTACTCACATTGCTGCGGATAAATCGTGGCAAAGAAAGGAACGTATGAATCAGAAATCACAGAACATGGGGGAGGGAAGCATTCCGAAGCTTCTGGCACAGCTGGCGGTTCCGGCTGTCATTGCACAGATTGTCAACCTTTTGTACAACATTGTGGACCGCATCTATATCGGTCATATGGCAGAGGTTGGCGCAACGGCTTTGACCGGGGTGGGACTTTTTACACCGATTTTGATGCTGATTAACGCATTTGCCATGCTGGCGGGAGCCGGCGGTGCACCGCTTGCAGCCATTCACATGGGACGCAAGGAAAATGATACCGCAGAAAAGATTATGGGAAACTGTTTTACGGTGCTGCTGCTTTTTGCAGTTGGCCTGACGGTTGTCTTCTATGCGGCAGCGCCTGTTCTACTGCGTTTGTTTGGAGCCAGTGAGGCAACACTTCCGTATGCGGTCAGCTATTCCCGCATTTATGTTCTGGGGAGTATTTTTGTTCTTCTGGTGATGGGGATGAATCCGTTTATTACCACCCAGGGCTTCGCAAAGATCAGCATGATGACCACGCTGATTGGTGCGATTATTAACATTGTGCTGGATCCGATTTTTATCTTTGTACTGGGTATGGGCGTGCGGGGGGCTGCACTGGCAACCGTGCTCAGTCAGGCGGTTGGTGCGATCTGGATTCTTCGCTTCCTTACGGGAAAGAAAACGATCCTGCGCCTGCAGAAGAGCTGCATGAAGCTGGAAAAGGCAATCATTCTTCCTTGCCTTGGCCTTGGTATATCCACATTTGTCATGCTTTCGACAGAGAGTATTCTGTCCATAACATTTACGTCCAGTCTTGCCCGGTATGGCGGAGATCTGGCGGTTGGTGCCATGACCATCCTGACCAGTGTCAATCAGCTGCTCACGCTTCCGCTGCAGGGTGTTTGTCAGGGCGGACAGCCCATCATCAGCTATAACTATGGTGCGGGATTGTCAGAACGGGTGAAAAAAGCCTTTTTTGCGGTCCTTACGGTTTGTCTTAGTTATTCGGTATTGTTCTGTCTTGCGGTGGAGCTGTTTCCTGGTATTTTTGCCGGGATCTTTACAACCAGCACGGATCTGACGGAATATACGGCGTGGGCGCTTCGGATTTATATGGCCGGCATCTTTGCCTGCGGAGCACAGATCAGCTGCCAGCAGAGCTTTATGGCATTGGGACAGGCAAAGGTCAGCCTGCTTCTGGCCTGCCTTCGCAAGATCATTCTGCTGATTCCGCTCATTCTGATTCTGCCGCATATTCTGACGTCCAATCAGGTATTTGCCGTCTTCCTGGCAGAACCCATCAGCGATATTATCGCGGCGTTAATTACAACTATAACTTTCCTGACAAGATTCAATGGAATTCTGGAAAAGGGAAAAAAGAAACAGGCGGCATAGCTGCCTGACGATATAATTTGTCTGCGAAAACAAAATGGCATCGGTACAAATGTACCGATGCCATTTTGCTAAAGAGACGGAGGACAAGGGATTCGAACCCTCGCACCGTTTGACCGGCCTAACGCATTTCGAGTGCGCCCCCTTCGACCACTTGGGTAATCCTCCATACTGTCTGCGACAGCAACACACATTATACGGGAATTGGATTGACTGCGCAAGAGCCATTTCGGTAACAGTTCACTCACCCGCTAAGCGACAGGGGGCGGGTGTCTGTACAATGACGTTGTAGTCATAGCGGGGCGGCGGTCACTGTAGTATAATCACGATGAGTATCGATACAGACACGGAAGGAGGGCGTGTAATGCTTAGAATTGGAATGCTCACCAGCGGAGGAGACTGCCAGGCACTAAATGCAGCGATGCGCGGCGTGGTGAAGGTGATTCAGAACAACTGCAAGGAACCGTATGAGATCTATGGATTTGAGGACGGATATAAGGGACTGATCTACGGCCGATTCCACATGCTTACGGGAAGCGATTTTTCGGGCATCCTGACAAGAGGTGGCACGATCCTCGGCACAAGCCGTGTTCCGTTTAAAACGATTCGCGAACCGGATGCGAACGGGCTGGATAAGGTTGAGGCGATGAAGCAGACTTATTATAAGCTGCAGCTGAACTGTCTGGTCATGCTGGGGGGCAACGGGTCCACCAAGACGGCCAATTTGCTTTCGCAAGAGGGCCTGAATGTTATTACGCTCCCGAAGACAATCGACAATGATCTGTGGGGAACAGATATGACCTTCGGCTTCCAGAGCGCTGTGAATATTGCAACAACGGCCATTGATCAGATCCATACGACGGCATTCTCCCACGGCCGCGTCTTCATTGTTGAAATTATGGGGCACAAGGTTGGCTGGCTTCCGCTGAATGCAGGAATGGCTGGCGGGGCGGATATTATTTTGCTGCCGGAAATTCCGTTTGATATCGATAAGGTTGTAGATAAGATTGAAGAGCGTGACGCGCATGGCAGCCGGTTTACGATTATCTGCGTAGCGGAAGGAGCTATCTCCAAAGAGGATGCCAAGCTCTCCAAAAAAGAGTACAAGAAGAAACTCGAGAACTATAAATACCCGTCGGTTTCCTATGAAATCGCAGATATGATTACGAAGAAGACGGGACGTGAGGTTCGTGTGACAGTACCGGGACATGTACAGCGCGGCGGTGAGCCTTGCCCGTACGACCGCGTCTTTGCCAGCCGCCTGGGGGCAGAGGCGGGACGCCTGATTCTAAAGGGCGAGTATGGCTGCATGGTTGGCTACAAGCATCGGCAGATGGTGAAGGTTCCGCTGGAGGAGGTTGCCGGCAAGCTCAAGACGGTAGATCCGAAGTCGGATATCATCGAGGAGGCAAAGCTCCTTGGCGTTTGCTTTGGAGATTAAGTGCCAATCTGCCAATGGTGTAGCTGATCGAATAGAAATGAGGATACATGTCCGATACACATTACATGGCACTGTATCGCAAATACCGACCGCAGACATTTGAGGATGTCTGCGGTCGTGATGCGATCGTCCAGACACTGAAAAATCAAATCAATTCCGGCCGCATTGGTCACAGCTACCTTTTTTGCGGAACGCGCGGAACGGGAAAGACGACCATTGCCAAGATTTATGCAAAGGCGGTTAACTGCGAGCATCCGGTGGACGGGAATCCTTGCGGGGAATGTGCGGTCTGCCGTGCCATCTCGGAAAATGCGGATCTGAATGTGGTGGAAATGGATGCGGCCAGCAACAACGGCGTAGATGACATCCGGGAAATCATTGAACAGGTAACGTATTCGCCGACACAGGGCAGATACCGCGTATTTATCATTGATGAGGTACACATGCTCTCGGCACCGGCGTTTAATGCCCTTTTAAAAACGCTGGAGGAGCCGCCGTCCTACGCAATTTTTATTCTGTGCACGACGGAACCCAATAAGCTTCCGGCAACCATTCTTTCGCGATGCCAACGCTATGATTTTGGCCGTATGAGTGCCGATACCATTGCAGCCAGACTTCAGGCGGTGTGCGCGAAAGAGGGAATTCAGGCGCAGGAGCAGGCAATTCGCTTTATTGCCTCTGCAGCGGATGGTTCCATGCGCGACGGCCTGTCCATCCTGGATCAGTGTAACGCGTTCAATTACGGAAATGATATTTTAACGTATGACCGCACACTGGAAATTCTGGGGGCAGTGGATGCCGGCGTGTTCAGCAGCCTATACCGATGCGTGCATCAGAAGGACGTGAGAGGTGCGCTGGATGTGCTGGACCGCGTATTGGAGCAGGGGCGGGAGTTGATGCAATTCGTGACGGATTACATTGGCTATCTCCGGAATGTTATGCTCTTGAAGGCGTCGGAAGAGACGGCGTCTTCACTGGATGTGTCCGGGGAGCATCTGCAGCAGATGCTGGAAGATGCCAGAAGCTCGGAATTGAATGAAATTGTGCGCTATGTGAACGTATTTTCCGGTCTGACCGAGCAGATTCGCTATTCTTCCAATCGGCGAATTCTTGCAGAGGCTGCCATTGTGCGACTGTGTGAGCCGTCCATGGATGTCAGCAGAGATCTTCAGACGAAGGTGCTGACACTGGAGGAGAGGATCCGTTCCCTTGAGGACCGGCTGGCAACGGTTGGAAATGGCATGATGGCTGGTTTGGGCGGGGGAACTGCAAGGGCAGCAGGAGAAGAAACGCTGCACCGGGAAAATCATTCCGAAACGGAGACTGCTGCAGGAGATCGCGGGGGGACACAGGCCCGCAAGGAGCCGGCACATAAATTGCCTGCCGCGCTGCCGGAGGAACTGCGCAGCCTTGCCGGACAGTGGGACCAGCTGATTGCCGGTATTCCACCGGAAGAGCACTACATGAAGATTTGCCTGCAGAAGGCACATCCTACGGTGACGGAGGATGGGCAGCTTCTTATTGTGCTGGATGGATTCCTGGAGGCAGACTATTTTACCGGCAGAGACAGTGCACAGAACGTAAAATTCTTTGCGGATTACCTGGCGGCAAAGACTGGGAAGCAAATCCCGGTGCGCTACAAATTTCTTGACAAGGGTCATAAATTTACGGACAATTATGAAGATCTGCGCAGTGTGAACGTTGGTGCGATCCAGATGCAGATCGAAGAGGACGATACGCTGTAAAGCGCCTTGCATCGTTTTTATCGGGCAGTTTGAGGGTGGAAAATAAGATGGCTACCTGCCATCTGTCCGAGTGAACGACTACATTGAAGGTGACGGTGGGACGGAGTGCAGCGGAATAAGAGAGGACGAATATGAGCAGAAAAGGCGGATTTCCGGGCGGTATGGCGATGCCCGGCAACATGAATAATCTTTTGAAGCAGGCACAGCGCATGCAGAGCCAGCTGCAGGAGAATAAGAAGGCACTGGATGAGAAGGAGTTCAGCTTCACTGCAGGCGGCGGAGCAGTTTCGGTGACGATTCTTGGAACCAAGGAGATCAAAGAGCTGACCATTGACAGGGACGCAGTGGATCCGGAGGATGTGGAGACATTGCAGGATATGATTGTTGCGGCTGTAAACGGAGCAATGCAGCAGGTTGACCAGGAGAGCGAGAAGCTTCTGGGCGGTATGGCTGGCGGACTGGGACTTTGATATTTTGAATTTATACAGTGGACATATCAACCATTTGATCGATGAGCTGGCGGCGCTTCCGGGAATTGGGAGTAAATCGGCACAGCGCCTGGCTTTTTATATCATCGGCATGTCGCCGGAGCGGGTGAAGCGGCTCTCGGAATCCATCATGGAGGCTAAAGAGCACGTACATTACTGTAAGTTTTGCCAGAATCTGACAGATTCCGAGGTTTGTCCCATCTGTGCGGATGAGAAACGCGATCATACGACGGTGATGGTCGTGGAAAATCCAAGAGACCTTGCTGCATACGAGAAAACGGGCAAATACACGGGGACCTACCATGTTCTGCATGGCGCTATATCCCCTATGCTGGGCGTTGGGCCACAGGATATCCGGCTGAAGGAGCTGATGAGCCGCTTGCAGGATGATACCATTCAGGAGGTCATCGTTGCGACGAATTCCAGCCTGGAGGGAGAGACGACGGCGATGTATATCAGCAAGCTGATTAAACCGACGGGGATTAAGGTCACGAGGATTGCCAGTGGTGTGCCGGTCGGTGGTGATCTGGAGTATATTGATGAAGTGACACTCCTGCGTGCTCTGGAAGGGCGCAGGGAGCTCTAAGGCGAGGGAGAAGCAATGAGCGTTAAAAAAAGATATTTCGGACAGACCAAGGATGGACAGGAAATCTCCATATATTCCATTGATAATGGGATCATCTGCGCCAGTGTGACGGATTTTGGGGCGAATCTGGTGAGCCTTCTGGTGCCGGATGCACATGGAACGGTGCAGGATGTGATTCTCGGCTTTGACACAGCAGAGGGGTACTTTGATAACAGCAACTTTTTTGGAGCACTGATTGGACCGGTTGCGAATCGTACGGGAGATGCGAGGTTCGTGCTGGATGGACAGACGGTGCAGCTTCCGGTGAATGATACGGTGAACAATCTTCACACGGATTTTGACAACGGAATGCACAAGAAGATGTGGCATACGTTGGAGGGGGAGAATTTTGTAACCTTTACACTCGAAATGAAGGAAGGGGAGCTGGGGCTTCCGGGTAATAAGAATTTCACGGTTACGTATTCGGTGACGGATCAGAATGACCTGTGTATCCACTACCACGGGACGACGGATCGTCATATGATTCTGAATCCTACAAATCACGCGTACTTTAACCTGAATGGACACAATTCCGGCAGCATTGAGGGGCAGGATCTTCAGCTGAACGCCCATGCATTCACGCCGGTTCGTGAGGGGTCCATTCCTACGGGAGAAATTCGCAGTGTGGAGGGGACGGCTCTGGATTTTACCACCAGCAAGCAGATTGGACGCGATATCAATGCCGATGAAGAACAGCTGAAGTTGGTTGGCGGCTATGACCATAATTTTGTGATCGACGGATGGAATGGCGGCAGTGAGCTGCTCCATGCTGCAACGGCATTCAGTCGGCAGTCCGGACGCCAGATGGATGTTTATACAAATTTGCCGGGTGTGCAGTTCTATGCAGGCAACTTTGTGGACTGCCCGAAAGGACAGGGGAAGGAACACTCCACCTATGGGCGGCGCAGCGCGTTCTGTCTGGAAACACAGTATTTTCCGGATTCCATTCACCACGAGAACTTTCCGAACTATGTTTTTGGAGAGAACCGTGTGTATGACTCTACAACAATGTACCGCTTCAGTACCAGACAGGACGGATGAGATCGACTGAGAATAACGAATGGCAGTTATAAAGTTTCGAAACCCGTACGGGTTATTTTCTCCGGACGATGAATACGATGAAGATGAGTTCGACGAGGAAGACGCCGGACAAAGCTTTATTGATGAAGAGCTGGAGGACAGTGAAAATGTATGGAAAAGGCGCAGAGAGATACTGCGCCTTCTTTTGCATGCGGCGGGAATTACAGCGGCGCTGGGGGCAATGATGGCACTGGTTCTTTTTCTGGCATCGCAGAGAGTGTATTCGGGTGCTTCCACGAGCGTTGTAAAGGAAATGTCGGTGCAGGAGGATACGTCCTATGCGACACTTGGAAGCAACATTGTTTATTATACGAGAGATGGTGCCAGCTGCTTGTCTCCAAAGGGGAAGCTGATCTGGAGCATATCGTATGAAATGCAGGAGCCACTGGTGTCCCAGGCGGGAGATGTGCTGGCCATCGGCGACTACAACGGAAGCGTTATTTACCTGCAGAATGCAGCGGGAACGCTCGGCTCAGTGAACACGAATATGCCGATTCAGGCGCTGGCGGTGTCGGAAAGCGGCGAGGTAGCTGCGGTTTTGTCAGATACAGATGTTGTGTGGGTATATTTGTTTGATTCCTCCGGGAACACCATTGCATATTTCAAAACAACGATGTCCCAGTCCGGGTATCCGGTCAGCGTTGCGGTTTCTCCATCGGGAGAGCTGGTCTGCGTGTCGCATCTGCTTACGACGGAGAATGGCTTGTCCAGCAGCATTGCTTTCTATAATTTTGGAGACGTGGGACAGAACGTAGCGGAGAATAATGTCAGCGGATTTAATTATGACAACGAGATTTTCCCGATCACGATGTTTTTAAGTGATTCCGTGTGTGCAGCGGTGTCGGATTCTCGAATTGCCTTCTTTAATGGAAGACAGATCCCGCAAAGCGGTAACAATGCAATGCTTACCCAGGAGCTAAGAGGCGTGTATACCGGGGATGACTATATTGGTTTACTGTTTATGAATGAAGGAGTGGATGTCCAGAGCACACTACAGATTTATGATGCGTCTGGGACGGCTGTGGGCAGTGTTACGCTGCCGGAAGACTATACGGATATACAGATTGCGGGGAAGGCGGTGTATGCCAGCAATGATTCCTCTTTGGCAATCTATTCTGTAGAGGGCAAAAAGCGGTACGAAGGGGACTTTGATCAGAAGGTGTGGTCGGTGATCCCCCGCCGGGATACCATCAGCAAACTCTATCTGGCTGGGGAAAACGGAATTGAACAGATGATACTGAGGTAACAAGTTGACACCATATATTATTTTGATTCTAGCAGCAGACGTATTGGTTCTGGTTGGCATGACGATTCATGGCATACATGCCGGCTTTGCCAAATTGATTTCCAAGGTAATATCCTTGGTGGTATCTATTGTGGTCGTGGTGCTTTTATCTTCTATCGTGAGTGGATATCGAAAAGGGGATACGTCGAATTTCCTGATCGGTGTTGTGTTCCTGATTATTCTGGGCGCACTGTATAAACTGATACACGCGATCCTGTCCTCTATTCGTTTTCTGGCAGGGCTTCCTATTTTGACGGGAGTTGATAAAATCCTGGGCGCTGTAACGGGATTTCTGGGAGGATTTGGAATACTCTATATTGCGGAGTATCTTTTGCGCGTATACCTGCTGCGCTGAGAAAAGCTGAAGACGATTGTCGGCTGCATGACGATGAATGATGTGCTGGAGAATGCCGGATAATTCATCCTGGATCCGTCGCCGACTGGTGTCTACACCGTGACAATGATGCAAAATGGACAGAAGAATTGTGGAAAACCTGCCGGTACATCGCAATGTATTGTGGTTGTAATAAATTTGTTCACAAAAGCAAAAATACCTATTGCAATTAGAAAATACGAATGATAGAATACGATTCGTCGCTGTTGAGGGAACAAAATACAGCGGCTCACAAAATCAGAAAGAACTTGATTCAAAAAAGAAATTCAAAATTCTTG
>CAVKRN010000045.1:9397-19515 GCA_963658695.1 bacterium | reverse complement strand
GATCAGGGTACGCTCCCGCTCCATCCTCGGACCTAGCGGTGCTAAGCTCGCACAGAACGCTCGCAAGCACCGAGGCCTCGCAAGGCCCCTGATCTGGACATTCTCCGCCACCCTGTCGTCTGGTTGGCGAGTGAACTGTAATCATAATAAAATGGCATCGAAACCTCGGTGCTTGCAAGCAAATGAGGCAGACAGTACAATAGATAGCATCGTGTATACATTTGCATAGTGTGAGGATTCTTTTTATGTCTGATTTAAAGCTGCATCAGCAACTTGAGCGCAAGCTTCCGGTTGCACCCCTGGAACTTGTTGTTATGCCTTCGGCCGTAGCGCTTGGCGAGATTGTCAACGAATATCTTGTTTCCTTTCGCAGGAATTTCGACAATGCCGGGAAAAATGACACGGCTTTCCAGGGGTATATCCGCAATGACTACCGCATGCAGGCGGAGTGCGTTCGTTTTGGTACAGGAGAAGGAAAGGGTGTGATTTCGGATTCCTGCCGCGGAAAAGATATTTTCATTCTGACCGATGTCACCAATCATTCCCTGACCTACAAGATGAACGGCTTCATCAATCATATGTCGCCGGATGATCATTTCCAGGATCTGAAGCGAATTGTGGCGGCTATCAACGGAAAGGCTGCCAGAATCTCGGTGATCATGCCATTTCTCTATGAGGGCAGACAGCACAACCGTTCGGGCAGAGAGTCACTGGATGCTGCGAATATGTTCCGCGAGCTGGTGGATCTTGGCGTTGAGAATTTTATTACCTTCGACGCCCATGATCCGCGAATCCAGAACGTCGCGCCGCTGGCGAACTTCGACAATTTCCTTTCGCCGTATCAGTTCCTGCGGGCCATCATTCATTCTTTCCCGGACATTGTTCTGGACAAGGAGCATTTCGTTGTGATCTCTCCGGATGAGGGGGCACTGGACCGAGCAGTTTACTTTGCCGGAGTCATCGGTGCAGATACCGGTATGTTCTATAAGAGAAGAGATTATTCCCGCATCGTTAACGGTAAGAATCCGATTGTCGCGCATGAATTCCTGGGAAGTGATCTTGCCGGGAAGGACGTGATTGTCATGGATGACATGATTTCTTCCGGCGGCAGCATTCTGGATACCGCCAGACAGCTCAAGGCGATGCATGCCGGCAGAGTCTTCCTGTGCACGACCTTTGGTTTGTTTACGGATGGACTGGATGACTTTGATGCTGCCTACGAGCGCGGAGATTTTGACCTTGTCATTACGTCAAACCTTACCTGGCAGCCGCCTGAGCTCCGGGAGCGCCCTTGGTTTGGCCAGGCGGATATGGGCAAATATCTTGCCAATATCATTGACTTTTTCAATCACGATGCGTCCATCTCCAATATGACGACGCCGACATCCAAGATTCATGAACTTCTGGCGAAGTTCAATCAGAAGGAGCAGTCGGAATTCGAACAGCTGGAGCTGGAAACCACAGATTTTTGATGTAGAACGCAGAAAGAAGGATAAACAAATGCCCTGCACAACTATACTTGTAGGAAAAGAAGCCTCGTACGACGGCTCGACCATCATTGCCCGGAACGATGATTCCGGCGCCGGACATTACACACCAAAGAAATTTGTTGTCGTACAGCCACAGGATCAACCAAGACACTATAAATCCGTGATTTCCCATGTGGAGATCGAGCTTCCGGATAACCCGATGCGGTATACAGCAGTTCCGAATGCACTGAAGGGAGTGGGAATCTGGGCGGCCAGCGGCGTTAATGCAGCGGGCGTTGCCATGACAGCAACGGAAACGATTTCTGCCAATGAGCGCGTTCTGGGTGCGGATCCGCTGGTGGAGTATATACCTGCAGAGGAGAACGACGGGAAAGAGCAGATCGGAGGAATCGGTGAAGAGGATCTGGTGGTGCTGGTCCTTCCCTATATCCGCAGCGCACGGGATGGTGTGAAGCGCCTGGGAGCGCTTCTGGAGCAATACGGAACCTACGAGATGAACGGCATCGCGTTTCAGGATACCGATGAAATCTGGTGGCTGGAAACCATCGGCGGTCACCACTGGATGGCCTGCCGCGTACCGGACAATGCCTATGTCATGATGCCAAACCAGCTGGGCATTGACCTTCTGGACCTGGAGGATGCGATGGGAGAGCAGGAATTCTTCATGTGCTCTTCGGATCTTCCGGAATTCATCGCGGACAATCATCTGGATCTTACGATGGAAACGCCTTACGACCTGGAGGATGAGTGCTGCGGACACTGCTGCTGCCGGGAGAATTCGGAAGAGGATTGCAGCGAAGCGCAGGGTGAAGAGGAAGAGGACGAGTGCTCTCATGGCGCATGCATCAATCCCCGGGAGGCCTTCGGCACTCACGATGATGCCGATCACGTGTACAACACACCAAGAGCCTGGTTCATCGGTCGTTATTTTAACCCGCACACCGTGCAGTGGGACGGACCGGAGGCAGATTTCACACCGATGTCCGATGACATCCCTTGGTGCATGATTCCGGAGCGTAAGGTGACGGTAGAGGATGTAAAATATATCCTTTCCTCCCATTATCAGGGAACGCCCTACGATCCTTACGCAAGCTACGGCGATCCGTCCATGCGCGGCGCATATCGCTCCATCGGTGTAAACCGCACGGACTTTGTGGCGATCATTCAGCTGCGGGGCGATCTGCCGGAGGAATACAGGGCCGTGGAGTGGCTGGCCTTTGGCTCCAACGTGTTTAATACTGCGGTTCCTTTCTATGCGAATGTGGAGACAACGCCGGCGTACCTTTCCAATACATCGAAGGAAGTGACAACGGATAATTTCTACTGGTCGGCAAGACTCATTGAGGCACTCTCGGATGCCTGCTACGGCAAGAACCTCAATCACATTGAACACTATCAGCAGGCCGTGCAGTCCAAGGGACATGCACTGATTGCCAAGTACGACCGCCTGCAGGCAGCGGCAGAGACGGATTCGGAGCGTGCGAAGCTTCGCGAAGAGGCCAATGAGGAAATTGCGGCCATGCTTCGGAAGGAAACAGGAAAAACCTTAAACGAGGTTCTTTTTGATGCGACCAATCACATGAAGAACCAGTATGCCCGGTCGGATCACTGATCGAAAGGCTGCATGGATGCGTGTAGTAGCGGTGAAGAATTGAGCGGAAAGGACGGAGCAGAGTATGCAGATTATCACAGGGGAATTGGCGGGCTACACCGATGAGTATCCCCTTTCCCGCTTTGGCGGCAGAGAGAATATTCTGGCTGTGGACATTGAGACGACCGGTATCACTGCGGAGAAAAACCGGATCTATCTCATCGGCTGCGGATACTGGGAGGATGACTGCTGGAAACTGATCCAGTGGTTTGATGACACAGGAGAAGGGGAAGCGGATATTCTTACGTCCTTCCTTCTTTTTACCAAGAAATTCACAACGCTTCTGCATTATAACGGCCGTCAGTTTGATCTGCCGTTTCTGGCAAGACGCATCGTCTGGAACGGATTGCAGGGAACACCGGGGGCGGAGGATTTTCCGTCCGCGATGAAGTCACTGGATCTGTACCGGTATGTAAAGCCTTTTCAGAAGCTGTTTTCGCTTCCGGACTGCCGTCAGCAGACGGTGGAAGCGTTTCTGGAAACCGGGCGGAGAGAGAATCGAAACGGCAAAGAGCTGATTTCTGTATATCTGGATTACCTTCAGAAAAAACAGGAAACCATCCGCGAGGCAAGGGAACGGGATTTTACGACAGCGACCACCAAGCGCATCGATGCGGCGATGATCAACCAGCTTCTCAAGGAACAGGAGCTTTTGAATCAGAAAAAGGCGACAGAAGAGAGCCAGAAGGAAGCATCGCATCAGGAGGATGCGAATCTTGCGCAGACGGATTCCGCGCAAGACGGCGCTGCTGCAGAGTCGGGGACGGATCGGAAGGATGAGAAAGAGCCGAAGGATCGTTCGGAAATGCGGCTCATGCTCCTGTCGCACAACGCGGCTGATGTAAGCGGATTGATTGCCATGACGCAGGTGCTGACATGGAAGGATCTTTTGAGCGGATCCCTGACGGTGTACCAGGCTCAGGCTAACACCTTCCGGGGCGTAGATGGTACACCGCAGCAGGAGATGGTCCTTCATGCCAGAGCGGAGGGAATGTCGGAAAATGCCTTCTGCGACCATCCGGTAACAACATCCCGGGATGGATGCTATTGCACCATCAGCGGCGGAAAGGTCACGCTGAAAATACCGATTTTCAATGGAAAACTGCACTATTTCTATCCGAATTATAAGGACTATTATTACCTGCCGGAGTTGGACCAGGCAATTCACAAGTCCATTGCGGCTTATGTGGATCCGCAGCACCGCCAGCAGGCGACGGCGGAGAACTGCTATACCGGAAAGGTGGGAGCTTTCCTTCCGGAGTGGTCGGACAAGTATACGCCGCTCTTTCGGCAGCAGCGAAGGGATAAGACTGTCTGGTTTGAATTCAAGCCGGAGATGAAGAAGGACAAGGCCTTTTTTGCGGAGTATGCCACGTATGTGTTCCAACATGTGACGGCTGTGCAGTAATCGTGTTACATTCAGATGCCCGCCAACGACGGTTCTGATAGGATTCGTCACTGGCGGGCATTTGCATCTGACACAACTGTTTGTGGCATTTGTAATAAGTGCAGCTGCCACTTGCGGGGCATCAGTTGTTTTTCTATAGTTTAGTGGAGTATCTACAGGCTGGATTGTTACAGCTTTTTGAAAAAGCAATCAGGCAGCACTGTGCTGTCTGGGGGAGAATTGCATGCAGGAGAATTCTAATCCGAATCGAATGAGCGGTGCGGCGCAGGGATCTATGTCCGGAGGAATGGTCGGCGGACGCACATATTTTGCAAATACTGAGGAGAACGATGAGGTCACCATTGATTTGGGAGAGCTGTTTGGAGTGCTGCTCCACTGGATCTGGCTGATCCTTTTGGTTGCTGTTGTTTTTGGGGCTGCAGCCTTTAGCTACAGCAAGTTTGTGCTGCCGGAGCAGTTCCAGTCCACCACGAAGATTTACGTTCTGGATAAAAAGAACGAGAATTCCAATCAGTCGACCTATACCGATCTGCAGGTGGGCTCACAGCTGACCAAGGATTATGCGGAGCTGATCACTTCGCGCACCGTAATTGAAAAGGTGATTGCGGACAACAATCTGTCCGCGAAATACGATTATTCAACATTTCTTGGAAAGGTGGATGTCAGCACGCCTACTGATACACGAATTGTTGCAATTACTGTGACGGATACGGATCCTTCTCTGGCGCAGAAGATGGCCAACGACATTCGGACGGAAGCGGCGGACCTGATTATCGACACCATGCAGATTGATGCCGTGAATACGTACGAGGAGGCCAATCTTCCGACCAGAAAGTCGGCACCAAGTTGTTCCAAATGGGCCGGAATGGCGGCACTGATCGGAGCGGTACTGGCAGGAGCAGTGGTTACGCTTCGCTATCTGCTGGATGATACGGTGAAGACGACGGAGGATGTGGACCGATATTTGAATCTGTCCACCCTTGCCATGATTCCTTTGGATGAGAACGTGGGTTCCGGCAATCGTGAGCAGATGAAGGAACAAAAGAAAAAAGAAAAAAACAAAGACGTGCGCAAGCACAAAGAGGCATCAGCTTACCAGCGTCCGGCCCAGGTTCATTCGAATGACATTCGCAGTAACCATCGCAGGACGGACGATCGGACGGCACCGATTCCAAGGGAGGAGTTGGAACGCGAGCTTGCCCGCAGGGCGGCGCAGGAAAACTCCGCGGATGAAAATCGGCCGCAGCCAAAGCCGCGGGAAAAGTCGATGGTGCAGTTCAAAGTGAAGCCACAGGAAGAGGAAACGATGGATATTGATGAGTTCCTTTTGGGAGATGAACTGTTGGAGGATGATTTATAATGCAGAGCGTTGTACTACAGGATGACAATTTGTCCTTCCGCACCAAGGAAGCGTATAAAACACTTCGGTCCAATATAGAATTCAGTGGCAAGGATATTCGGACCGTTATGGTGACGAGCTGCACAGCAAACGAAGGAAAATCAGAGGTGTCCTTTGAGCTTGCCAGGTCCTTTGCGCAGAACAACAATCGTGTCCTTATGATTGACGCCGATCTTCGAAAATCGGTAATTCAGAGGCACTTAAAGTTGGGAAAGGTTCGCTTTGGCCTGTCGAACTTCCTGGTAGGGCAGTGTTCGATGGAGGAAGCTATCTGCCGGACGGATGACGCTTCGTTTGACATGATTCTGGCGGGACCGGTTACACCGACGCCGTCGGAGCTTTTGAACAGCGACACCTTTACACAACTGCTGGCGCAGGCGAGAGAGGATTACGATTATGTGATTGTGGATTCGCCACCGCTGGGAAGTGTTATCGATTCGGCCATTATCGGTAAAAAGTGTGATGGGACCATTCTGGTTATCTCCAGTGGAACCATCAGCTACCGGTTTGTACAAAGCGTTCTGGATCAGATGCTGAAGGCAGGGTGCCGTGTCCTTGGATGTGTCTTGAATAAGGTGAATCTGGATAGCGGGAAAGGTTACTACGGTAAGTATTATGAGAAATACTATGGGAAATATTACAGCAAGTATTACGGCAACTACGGGGATGACAAATGATTTCTGACAATCGAAATGGAGCTTGCCTCTATGCCGTTGGAGCTTTGGCTGTAGGATTGATTTTGGCATTATCTGGCTGTTCCTCGCATGAGCAACAGCAGGAAAATCTGTCAGAGGCACAGGCAGCGGCTATGGAGAGTTTATCTACGGATTCGGCAGGAACAGAAGGCTCTTCAACGGGGTGGGAAAGTACAGAAGATTCATCGAGCACCGGGGAATCCGGAACGGACTGGGAGAATGCTCTTCCGGAGGATCTGGATGCGGGAGAGATTGCACTCTCCAGAACCGACAATCAGAGCGAGGTTGCATTTCAGGGAACGGCTCCGGATCTCTCGGTTACGTTTGGGGATCAGGATTTATATTGGATTTGCGTGCAGGATTCGGAGAGCGGAGAAACGACTGTTCTTGCAGAGGTGACGAGCGTAGAGGATTCGTCCGGCATGGCGGCATGGCTGGATGCGAGGAATAACGAGGATCTAAAGGATCCCAATACGGTGATTCATGGGAATGCCACAGAGGGCAATGTATTCGCGAACCTGACTGATTACGGCGATGTGACTTTTTTTGACAGTAATCCGTTTCTCTATGTCTATACGGTGGATTCTGTGAGAGAGTATCAGGTTTTTGCAGCCTACACGGCGGCGGAGGAAGATATTCTGGCAGCCCACGATTGTGCGGATTTCGATGTGTTTTCCGGCTATGTTAATGACATTTTTGAGCAGCGCAGCATGAGTGCGGTTTTGAATGCCGAGCTGCGGCAAAGTGTCTTGGACAGTTGGTGCGTGCTGACTTTGGAAGGAAAGATCGGTAATGGACAGAGCTTCCTTGTACAGGCGATTCCTTCCGGAATTCAGTATTTGCAGTAATGATTTAGAGGAAAGTAAAGGAAAGGCCGCAGCTTTTGCAAATGCGGCCTTGCATCGTTGTGATGATCTTCGATATCTTACCCGTAAGGGCTTGATATATACCACGTGAGTTTGTGAGGAAAGGAGAGGTTTATGAAGAGAAAGTTTACGGCTGTAGCTGCAGGTGTTCTTGCGGCAAGCATGATGTTTGGTACAACTGCATTTGCGAACAGCCCGTCCACAAAGACAACAACTGTTGTTCCAGTTGCTTCCCAGCAGACAGCGGAGACGTCAGAGTCTGCGAGCAAGGAACCGGACTATATCCCTAGATCTGTGGGATATCAGAATGTTTCCGGGACCAGATTCGAGTCTGACTACAGCGCCGTTACCGATAACACCGTTGTTGCTACTGCTGCAAAGGCACAGCCTAGCGCTGCAGTAACAAAGGCACTTGATGATTACATCGCAACCACCGAGGATGCAGGAAAGACTGTATTCGGCACATATAAGGTTCAGATGTACAAGGCTGGCAAGTCTACATGGGATGGCTTTGGTACCTTCAATTTGAATATCACTGTTGGTAACAAGTACGATGGCAAGACAGCTGTTGTTTATCTGTATCACAAAGACGGAACCGTAATCAAGATGCAGATTCCTGTAACAAAGGGCAGACTGGTTATTCCGATGACTGATATGGGAACCATTAAGATTCTGTTCTAAAGAAATACGAGAGCTAAAAATCGGTATTTTTTAACAAAACACCGATCTCTGCAGGGGTCGGTTAACAGCCGGGAAACCGGCAAAATCATGCATGATTAAGTGAAGAAGCCTCTCAGCTTATGTGGATGCTCCGCTGCCTTTTTGGCAGCGGAGTTTTATGTTGACGAAAATTGTTGAAAATGTGTTGACAGAAGAGAGAGAATTGCGTACAATAGCTTTTGTTCGCAGAAGTGGCGGAATTGGTAGACGCGCAGGCTTCAGGTGCCTGTGGCAGCAATGTCGTGAGGGTTCAAGTCCCTTCTTCTGCACGATTCAGAGCCCGGCAGAGTGGTGTCTGCAGGCTCTGATCTGTTTTATAGGGAATGCGCGGGAGTGTCGGAATTGGTAGACGAGCAAGATTAAGGTTCTTGTGACTGTAAGGCCGTGTGGGTTCAAGTCCCATCTCCCGCATCTGTATATATGCGGTCATAGCTCAGCTGGGAGAGCGCGTCCTTGACGTGGACGAGGTCGCAGGTTCGAGCCCTGCTGGCCGTACGAATGTAAAGCCTTGTGTTTTCAACGATGATTGGTATTAATGTTGAAAACGCGAGGCTTTTTTGCACTAAGATGCGGTGGTGACTGAACAACATAAAAAGGTGACGAATCAGAGAGGTATTCGTTATAGCTTTTTTCTTTTATAAAAAGGAAATTCGGCAATTGCACAGAATACTAAGAGTGCAGCTGTTTTTATATCTGTTTAGCACCTGGTGATTTCAACAGGAACTGTCTGCTTACAGACTGATTTATGATTGAAATCAGCAGGATGTCAAGGTGTCTGAGTCACTGCGAAGGGGGCATTCTGATGGGGGATCAGTTGATTCGTGAGCAGCTCGAGGAGCGGGAACGGGAAAACCTTGCACCGTGGGCAGCGTTGTCTGCACAGTCCAAGGGGCGCCTACGGACAGAACCGCAGGATGACCTGCGGCCGGTGTTCCAACGGGACAGAGACCGGATTCTTCATTCGAAATCCTTTCGGCGTCTGAAGGATAAAACTCAGGTTTTTATTACGCCGGATGGGGATCATTACCGGACACGGATGACACACACACTGGAGGTTTCCCAGAATGCCAGAACCATCGCAAAGGCGCTGCGCCTGAATGAGGATCTGACCGAGGCTATTGCGCTTGGACATGATCTGGGCCACACGCCGTTTGGTCATGCGGGCGAACGCGTTCTGAATCAGCTCTGCCCGTCCGGCTTTGATCATGCCGGGCAGTCCGTTCGGTTGGTGGAATTTCTGGAAAAGGACGGCCAGGGTTTGAATCTGACATGGGAGGTTCTGGACGGATTTGCCAATCATCAGACAGATGGCCATCCGGCTACATTGGAAGGGCGTATTGTACGGTATTCGGATAAGATTGCGTACTTTCACCATGACATGGATGATGCGATACGGGGCGGAATCCTGACGGATGATGATGTGCCGGAGGAGATTGCACAGGTTTTGGGACATACCATGGAGGAACGGCTGGATACGTATGTGCATGACATCATTTCCTATTCCATGGGGAAGCCGATTCTGGAGATGTCCGAGCCGGTCGAGAAGGCTTACCGGCAGTTTCGTGATTTTATGTTTGAACATGTCTATACCAACCCGAAGGCGAAAGGGGAGGAAGCAAAGGCGATGGGGATAGTGGAGCAGCTGTTTCACTATTATTACCGGAATGTTGATCTTTTGCCGGAGTATCTAAAGCGGCGTATGAACGAATGCGGAGATTCCAGGGAGAGAATTGTCTGCGATTATATTTCGTCCATGACAGACCGGTTTGCCATCGCCCGCTACGAAGAAATCTATGTGCCGAAATGTTGGCAGTAGTATACTCGAACACGGCTGATGCCGTGTTCTCCTATTAAGAGTGGAGCGAAGGCTCCACTCTCGCTGCGGAGAA
>CAVKRN010000045.1:0-9337 GCA_963658695.1 bacterium | reverse complement strand
GCTTTTGATTGATATGGATTTGCCTTGAAGAAAGGGTTTTGTAAATAGATGTACTATCCGGAAGATGTGGTGGAGCAGGTGATATCCTCCAATGATATTGTGGATATAATCGGTTCCTATGTACACCTGAAAAAAAGCGGTGCAAGCTATATGGGGCTATGTCCGTTTCATAATGAGAAGACGCCGTCCTTTTCGGTGCATCCCGGTAAGCAGGTATTTCACTGTTTTGGCTGCGGGGAGGGCGGAAATGCGTTGACGTTTCTCATGAAGTATGAGAACTATTCCTTCCAGGAGGCTTTGAAGGTCCTGGCGGATCGGGCGGGGATCAAGCTTCCGGAGGAGAACTTCTCGCAGGAGGCAAGGAAACGGCAGGAGCAGAAAGCGCAGCTTCTGGCGATCAACAAGGAGGCGGCTACTTACTATTACAAGCTGCTGCGTACGCCGAAGGGAAGAACCGGGCTGGAGTACTTTGCAAGGCGGGAGCTGACGGCGCAGACGATGAACCGGTTTGGCCTTGGATACGCGGATGGAGCAGGCTCCGATATGGTTGCCCACTTGCGCGAGATGGGCTTTTCGGATGAGAATATCCTGCTCTCCGGGATTGGCGCCTATGATGAGAAACGGGGATTACATGACAAGTTCTGGAACCGTGTCATGTTCCCGATTATGGATGTCACGAGCAAGGTCATCGGCTTTGGCGGGCGCGTTATGGGAGAAGGGAAGCCCAAGTATCTGAATTCGCCGGAGACGCCGGTTTTCGATAAATCGCGGAATCTCTACGGACTGAATATCGCAAAAAAAACCAAATGCGGATATTTCATTCTCTGCGAGGGATACATGGATGTGATTGCCATGCATCAGGCTGGCTTTACGCAGGCGGTGGCATCACTGGGGACCTCCTTTACGGAGGGACAGGCGGCGGTCATCAAGCGCTATGTAAAGCGGGTGCTGCTGTCGTATGACTCAGACGGTGCCGGTGTAAAGGCGGCCATGCGCAACATCGGAATTCTACGCGATGCCGGTCTGACGGGGAAGGTTGTGAACCTGGAGCCTTTTAAGGATCCGGATGAATTCATCAAGAATCTGGGGGCGGACGAATTTCAGAAGCGGTTGGATAATGCGGAAAATTCCTTTTTTTACCAGATCCGGCAGATGGAGAAGGATTACCGGATGGATGACCCGGCGTCACGCTCGGATTTTTACCACGAGATTGCGCGAAGGCTGTGCAGCTTTTCGGATGAAATGGAGCGGGATTCCTACATAAAGGCCATGGCGGAGCGGTATTTTATCGATGTCGATATGCTGCGCCGGGAGGTAGCGGCGTACGGAAATGTGGTTTCAAAGGACGAGGCGGAAAGGCCAAGAGCGCGGGCAGGGACCGGAACTGTGGAAGGGAGCGGGAATACTCCTGCAGGAGAAGGAAACCGGGCAAGAGAACCGGCACGCAGGGACGGCAAGCACCTTTCGGTGCAGGATAAGGCAAGGATTCGCAATGAGCAGCTGCTTTTGACCTTTGTCTCGGACGATCCGGGACTCTACCCGCAGATTCGGGATTATATATCGGCAGAGGATTTCACCGAGGGTGTGCCGCGAATGGCAGCAGAGAAGTATTTTGCCATGCTCGAGCGGGAAATGGGCGACAAGCTGGCGGCGGCTTCCGGGACTAGCGCAAGGCCGCATTCCTCACCAGGGGCAGTGGTTGCCATGTTTGAGGAGGAAGAGGATCAGCGCCAGGCAGCGCAGCTGTTCGAGACGAGGCTTTCTGGGATTACGCAGGAGGAGCTGGAAAAGGCGCTTCGGGATGTTCTGTGCGCCATCAAGCGCAGCTCTATTCAGAGAATGTCTGCGGATTTGTCGGATCCTGCGTCACTTACGAAACTGATGCAGGCCAAAAAGGAGCTGGCAGCGCTTAGTGGGCTGCCGCTGACACTGGGGAATACAGAGTAACGATGCAGTGACTGCAAGCAGACATTTCGTGTTGAGATATGACATGTGTTGTAAGCTGCAGAGTAGAGATACTATAAGGGAGATTATACATGACGAAGAAGAAAGAAGAACTGACAGCAAAGGCAGAGCAGGATAAGAACACCGCGGCCAAAAAGCCGTCGGCCAGAAAGGCATCGGCTTCGAAGGCGGCCGCCAAGTCGGAGACTGCGGGAAAGACAGAGAATAACGCCGAGGAGGAATTCCGGATCCGTTTGGACCGTCTTGTCAAGCAGGCAAAGGCCAATGGCGATGTACTGGACAACAAGGAGGTTCTTCATACTTTTGCGGATTTGGATCTGGAGGATGAAAAATACGACCTGATCACCTCGTTTCTCGAGAGCAACGGCATTGATGTGCTGAATCTGGAGGAGGATGACCAAAGTGATGTCCCTGTCATTGAGGATGACGATGATGTGGTGGACGATGACGAGGTTCCGGACGCGGAGCTGGAGCTGATTGAGCAGGAAGAGGTCGATACAGACACAGACCTTGACAGCGGCATGGATTCGGTGAACATCGAGGATCCGGTCCGCATGTACCTGAAGGAAATCGGAAAGGTGCCCCTTTTGACGGCGCAGGAGGAGGTTGCCATTGCCAAGCGCATGGAGAACGGGGACATTGCGCAGAAGATGCTGGATACGCTGTTTAAGGATGTGGACGATAAAGATACCAGCCGTGTGACCAGCCGTGAGGAGTTGGAACATTTCCTGCGCAACGATGAGCAGCGGGCGGAAATTGATGAGAAGGCACCTGTTCTGGAGGGCAAGACCAAGAGCGAACTCAAAGAGGTTGTCAATGACGGAGAGGAAGCCAGAAAGAAGCTGGCGGAGGCGAACCTCCGACTCGTGGTTTCCATTGCCAAGCGTTACGTAGGAAGAGGGATGCTGTTTCTGGACCTGATTCAGGAGGGAAATCTGGGACTGATCAAGGCGGTGGAGAAGTTTGATTTCCGCAAAGGCTTTAAGTTCTCTACCTATGCGACCTGGTGGATCCGGCAGGCCATCACAAGAGCCATTGCCGATCAGGCCAGAACCATCCGCATTCCGGTGCATATGGTGGAGACCATTAACAAGCTGGTGCGCATTTCAAGGCAGCTTTTGCAGGAACTTGGCCGGGAGCCTTCCCCGGAGGAGATTGCGGAGCGTATGGGAATTCCGGTGGAGAGAGTCCGGGAGATCATTAAGATTTCACAGGAGCCGGTATCTTTGGAAACGCCCATTGGTGAGGAGGAGGATTCTCACCTTGGTGATTTCATTCAGGATGATAATGTGCCGGTGCCGGCAGAGGCGGCTGCCTATACGCTGTTGAAGGAACAGCTGCAGGAGGTTCTGGGGACACTGACCGAGAGAGAGCAAAAGGTTCTGCGGCTGCGCTTTGGCCTGGATGACGGACGTGCCCGCACACTGGAGGAAGTAGGCCGGGAGTTTAACGTGACGCGCGAGCGTATCCGTCAGATCGAGGCGAAGGCGCTTCGCAAGCTTCGCCATCCGTCCCGTTCCAGAAAGCTTAAGGACTATCTGGACTGAGTGGTTGCATCCGGACGCGATTTTCGGCGTCCATACGCGGTTTGCGCGCACGGCATAAGGAACATAACATGATTGGTTTATCGAAACGTCTGCAGACGATTTGTGACATGGTGCGTCCCGGCGTTCGCATTTGTGATGTCGGCTGTGATCATGCGTACGTGGACATCCGTCTTCTGCAGGAGAATAAAATTGCATTTGCGCTGGCCATGGATGTGGCGGATGGGCCGCTGGCCACTGCCCGTTCGAATCTGGAGCTGACGGAGCTGTATGGGAGCGGCCGCTGCGAGCTGCGCAAATCGGACGGACTTGCGGCCTATGAGCCGGGAGAGGCGGACTGCATGATCTGTGCCGGCATGGGCGGCATATTGATGTCGTCGCTTTTGGAGGCCGGGCAGGAGAAGGCAGAATCCTTTGATGAGCTTCTTTTGTCGCCCCAGTCCGAAATCCATCTCGTCAGAGAGTGGCTTTGGCGCAGCGGCTTTGTCATTACGGAGGAACGGTTCCTACAGGACGAGGGCAAGTATTACACCGTGATGCGTGCGGTTCCGGGGAATAAACTCCTGCAGGGGTGCAGCCCGGACTGGGAGGCCATTGCGGACAAGATCCGGAGGCTTCCCGAGGCCACCATTCGACAGGTCGGCACCAATGGGGAGACGCTTTGCAACATGCTGCGTTCTCCTGCCTTCCAGTCTCTGGTGGAAAAGACTTACGGACCCTGTATTTTGAAGCTGTATCTGGAAGAAAACGGCGGCGCAGAAGCAGATACACCGTCATTAGCGGCGGCAGAAAAAGAGAGTGCCGGCTGCTTTGCACAGTTCCTAGCGGAGACCATCCGCAGCCGCCTTGCCATTGCGGAGAATCTGACGCAGAAGCTCCGGGATCTTGGAACGGAAGGCGGACAGGGACTGGTGCAGCGGCTGCAGGATATCCAGACTCAGATTGGCGTGCTGCAGACACTTCTGGCAGCAAGGAGGCTTATATGCTTTTATCGGAGCTGATGGCGCAGGTGGAAGAATTTTGCCCGCGATCCTTTGCTATGGAATGGGACAATCCCGGACTTCAGGCGGGGCGAAGCGATAAAGAGGTGACACGTGTGTATCTGGCCGTTGATGCGACAAGTGACGTCATCGAGGATGCGATTCGTCAGCGTGCGGATTTGATCATCACCCACCATCCGCTGCTTTTTAGCGGCATCAAGCATGTGACGGATCAGGATTTTATCGGCAAGAGAATTGTGCGGCTTTTGACGCAGGATATGGCTTTGTATGCCATGCACACGAATTTTGACGTGATGGGGATGGCGGCAGAGGCTGCAGAGCGCCTTCGGCTTCTGAATCCGGATGTGCTGGACGTGACCTTTGAGGATGCCATTTCCCACGAGGGACTTGGCCGCATCGGAGAGCTTCCGGAACACATGACGCTGCAGGAATGCGCGCAGTATGTGAAGGAATGCTTTGACATTCCGCAGGTCCGCGTTTACGGGGACCCGGAGGCGCCGGTGGTTATGACGGCAATTCTACCGGGCTCCGGCAAGGATGACATTGACCTGGCAATTTCCAAAGGTGCTGATGTCATGATAACGGGTGATATCACCCATCACGTCGGACTGGATGCAATGGAAAAGGGAATTGCTGTCATTGACGCTGGGCATTACGGCGTGGAGAAAATGTTCGTACCCTACATGCGGGATTACCTTTTCAGGGAATTCCCGGAGCTTCAAATCCTGTGTGCACCGGTGCAGGAGCCTTATAGCGTTGTATGAAAATGTTTGCTCAGCCGCATCTTTATTTTGGTGTTCGAAAGCGCCGATGCACTTTCTCCTTACATTCGGAAAATCTCGGTGTGGCTGGCTGCACGTGCAGAAGAAAGGAAAGACTATGCCTACAGTATTTGTAAATGGTAAACAGCGCCAATATGAAAAGGGAACGACCTTCGAGAAAATCGTTGAAGAGTTTCAGCCTCAATTCCACAATCAGATTGCGCTGGTTAGCTTTAACCAAAAGGTGCGCGAGTTGAATAAACGCCTGGACCGTGACGGTGTGATTTCGCTGGTGACCACCAAGAATCCAACGGGATATCGCGCCTTTGTGCGGACGGCAACCTTGATGCTGGTGAAGACGGTGGCAGAGCTGGGCGGAGAGGGAAAGCTTCACACCAGGATGGAGTTTTCTCTGGGAAACGCGTATTTTTGCACCATACACGGAGAACTGACGCCGGAGCTGGAGGCACAGGGCTTTACAAAGACCGAGGACGGAAATCTTCTGGTGCCGCAGGCCTTTTCCGACAAAATTCAGAAAGAGATGGAACAGCTGCGCGATCGAAAGACATCCATTATCAAGAAGACCTATCCCATTGGAGATGCGGTCAATCTCTTTTCGCGGCAGGGAATGGAGGACAAGGTGAAGCTCTTCCGTTTCCGCAGGAGCTCTTCCGTCAATGTATACAATCTGGAAGGTTATTACGACTACTATTACGGATATATGCTTCCGTCCACCGATTATGTCCGCAAATTTGAGGTAACCAGCTATCGTGATGGTATTCTGCTGAACCTTCCGGGAGTGGATACACCGGATACCTTGAGCCCGTTCCAGGATCGCGAGCACATCTATGAGCAGCTGATGCTGTCAACGGATTGGGGGCATCTGGTCGGCATTTCCAACATCGGTGAACTGAATGAGGAAATTTGCCGCGGCAACATTTCCGATATGATTCTGGTGCAGGAGGCATTGCAGGAACGCCGTATCGGCGATATTGCGGGGCAGATTGCGGGCGATGAGAACATCCGCGTGGTGCTCATTTCCGGGCCATCCTCCTCGGGAAAAACAACGTCGGCCCACCGGCTTGCCATCCAGCTTCGGTCCTTTGGTCTGCGTCCTCATATTCTGTCCATGGACAACTGGTTTGTGCCAAGAGAATGCACGCCTCTGGATGAGGACGGCAATTATGACTTTGAATGCCTCGAAGCCGTGGATCTGCAGCTGTTCAACGAGAATGTCAGTGATCTTCTGGACGGCGAAGAGGTGGAGCTTCCGACCTTTGATTTCAAATCCGGCAAGCGCCGGTACAACGGCCATCCCATGTCTATGGGGGAGGAAGATATCCTGATTATTGAGGGAATCCACGGTCTCAATCCCAAGTGCTCGGAGGGCATTCCGGACGAGTGCAAGTTTAAGGTGTATGTTTCGGCACTGACATCCTTGAATATTGACGAGCACAACCGGATTTCCTCCTCGGATACCCGGCTGCTGCGCCGCATTGTGCGGGATTCCAGAACCAGGGGCAACAGTGCGCAGGATACCATTGCAATGTGGAAGAAGGTCCGGGAAGGTGAGGAAAAATATATTTTCCCCTACCAGAACAACGCAGATGCGATTTTTAATTCCGTCCTGATCTACGAGCAGGCGGTGCTCAAGCAGTTTGCGGAGCCGCAGCTGTTTGCGGTGCCAAGTGATGCACCGGAGTACGGGGATGCCAAGCGTCTCCTGAAATTTCTGGAGTACTTTGTTGGTGTGGATACGACTGCGCTTCCGGCAAACTCCATTTGCCGCGAGTTTGTTGGCGGCGGATGCTTCCCGGTATAAGGCAACAGTCTACCCGCCGCTGGCTGGCGTCTGCATAGTAACGGCGAGCGTTTTATAGAGTTTTCATTGGAAATCTTATGAAGAATGTGTTAGTTTAATTATTTGGTGAGCAGAGCAGACGATCGCGGCCCCGCAGTCTATGCGGGGGTGAGGAAAGTCCGGGCTTCACAGGGCAGGATACCGGTTAACGGCCGGCGGAGGAAACTCCCGGGATAGCGCAACAGAGATATACCGCCGCTGTGCATCGCATAGCGGTAAGGGTGAAAAGGCAGTGTAAGAGACTACCGTCCGTGCAGTAATGTGCGGAGCCATGCAAGCCCTATCCGAAGCAAGACCGAAACGGAAACTATGGATTGGCCCGATCCGTTTCCAGGTGTGTCGCTTGAGGCTGTCGGCAACGGCAGCTCTAGAAAGATGATCGTCCAACGACAGAACCCGGCTTATCGCTCTGCTTACTTTTTTGCTTTGATGAGAAGGCCACAACAAGAGAAGAAGGATGAATTTATACAACCACAAGATCCGGAATAAGAAGCTTGTCGGTACTATCGTAATCGCAGCGATTCTGGGGATGTTTGTTCTGCGCGGGGTGCTTCTTGGCAGCGGAACCATTGAGAAAATGTATACATTGGAGCCGGATGCACTCCATTCGGCTCTTTCTAAATATGAGGTGACCATCCGGTCGACACAAAAAGACGGAAAGACGATTCTCACCGGAGGGGGGACGATCCTCGACGGACGAAAGAACTCTTCCAAGGAAGAGAATTTTACGCTGACCATTGCTACTGCCGCGCGCATCGTAGGAGACAGTAATACTGTGACGGTGACGCTTCCGGATGGGAGCAATGCAGAAGGAACGGTGATACGGCCGGAGACAGGGGATGTGTCATCGCCGGAAGCGGAAGTCATTTTTGTACAGTGCAGCTATGCCGATGAGCTGGATGTGTATTATTCCAGAGACATTTTGACCCGGCTTTCTGCCGGTGATGCGGCATATGCGCTGAAGGGTACGGAGCTGATTTCCGGTGAAATCGCCGATGCGGATGCATCCGTTTCGGGCCTTGGTGATTCCCTGATTCTGACGAAGATCGAATGTGAGGAAGGAATGTCCGGTGCTGGCCTTTATGGAAAGGCGGGCAACTATCTTGGAATGCTTCTGCAGGAAACGGAGGATGGCTTTACGGCCTGCATCTCCGGACAAGAGGTTGTGACGCTTTTGAATCAGGTCCTGTAAGGAATCGGAGCCAAGCATATTTTTGCAATTTTATTTGGCGAGAACGCTATGTGAGCAAAAGAAAGCTGCGCAGTAGCACTTTACAAATGGGTTCTGAATGGTTGCGATGATTACAGATCGGTATACGCATTTCAAGGCCGCAAGCGGCGGCAAGGAGGATAGTCTATGACGAAGGTGGATATTGTTTCCGGGTTTCTTGGTGCCGGCAAGACAACACTCATCCGTAAGCTGATTGCGGATGCACTGGCAGGCACAAAGGTTGTTCTGATTGAAAATGAGTTCGGTGAAATCGGCATCGACGGCGGCTTTTTGAAGGAAGCTGGTATTGAGATTCGTGAGATGAATTCGGGCTGCATTTGCTGCTCTTTGGTAGGGGATTTCAATACCTCTTTGAAGCAGGTGATGGAGAACTATCAGCCGGAGCGCATCCTGATCGAGCCGTCCGGCGTCGGCAAACTCGATGACGTGATGCGTGCCATCGAAAAGACGGCGGCAGAGATTCCGGACATGAAGCTGGGAAGCGCCGTGACGGTGGTGGATGCGACGAAGGCAAGGGTTTATTTTAAGAATTTCGGTGAGTTCTTTGTCAACCAGATTGAGAATGCGGGAACCATCGTTCTGACACGTACAGACAAGGCATCTCAGGAGAAAATTGATGAGGCAGTTGCCCTGATTCGTGAGCATAACCAGAAGGCGGCGATCATTACAACACCTCTGGATCAGCTGGATGGAAAAATGGTGCTGGAAACCATTGAAGGTAAGGAGGATCTGCAGAGCCAGATTCTGGCAGAGGTACTGGAGAATGCCGAGGAGCATCATCACCATCACCACCACGATGAGCATGCCGAAAAAGTGACGGACGAGGACGGTAATACAGTATACCGCGCTCACCACCATGATCATGACGAAGACGAGCATGAGGAGCACGAGCACCACTGCTGCCATCACCACGATCATGAGGAAGATGAGCACGAGGAGCACGAGCACCACTGCTGCCATCACCACGATCATGA
>CAVKRN010000044.1:538-20054 GCA_963658695.1 bacterium | reverse complement strand
ATTCCATTGTATTCATCCTTATCCTCCAACTATACCTGCAACAATTCAGCTCGCATCTCGATTTTCCTTCGGAAAACCTCGATGTAGCCGGGCAGAGGTCCTTCGGACCTTGCCCACCTGTCAATTTCAATCGTGAAGTTGTCTGTAAGCGAAAAGTTCACGTTGAAATCGCCAGGTACTGAACTGAACAGATGTTACACGTTTCGATTCACAATTCTCGTCTCGGTCTCGCCGGTTTGAATATCGATAAACCGGGTGAACAAGGAAACCTTATTGTCCTCATTCAGTGCTGCCCAGATCCGGTTCGTAAAGCTGTCGATTCCTTCCGTAAAGTCTGCGTCGAAATCACAGGAAAGCGGTTCTCCGGTAAAGGACGGCAGCGGATCTCCATCGTTTTCATAGGTAGAAATGAAACGTCCGTTTCCGGCCTTCGGCGCCTCATAGGCAAAGCTGTAGCGAAGCGTCGTCTCCGGATCGCCCTGGTCTGTTTTGAGAATGGACATGGCATAGTTATAGGCGCCGCCTTCTATGTGGAGAACGGCAGAAATTCTGGGAGTATAATTCGGGCCGTCCGGCTCAAACTTCCGCGCCCGCAGCGACTGCTCAAAGGTCAGCTGATGATCCAGTCCGTCATAAATAGTGTCGGTCTGATCGCCGTTTGTAACGATGGTCTTATTGCCCAGAACCCGGACCGGTGCATAGATAATCAGACTCGGATCCTCCATCTGTGCAGGATCGAATGCCTGCGTACGGATACCGTCCCCGTCCATCACAAAGACGCGGTTCCTGCTGTTCTTGCTGCGTCCCATAATAAAATAAGCAATGACTGCCTTGTCGCCCTTTACCGAACGTCCAACCAGAATGCCCCTGCCGGGATAGCTTCTGTCTCTGAGTCTTTCTTCCAGATTTGCCACTTGCATTTCCTCCGTCGTGCTCTTGACCAATAGTAACCTATCCGCTTATTCTACCCTGCCGCCGGAATCCCCGCAAGAAGAAAGGCTGCCTGATTTATCAGGCAGCCTTTCTATGGTCATTGTACAGACGCCAGCCAACAATGAATACTGACCGGGAAGTGGTTGCAGTTTATCCATCGCCAGCGTAGGTAATCGATCAATGCACCCTACGCATCATACCGCAGGGGCTCGCGCTTCATCCAGGCCGCAAACTCCTCATCCGTGCAGGTAACGTAGTGACGCCCCTCCACCAGATGCGGCGTTCCCTTGGAATAGTCAATCCCGGATGTCTTGTAATCGTACGTCTCCGCCGTCCTTTGCTTCTCCACCACCGGGTTGGGGGCCGGAATGGCCGAAAGAAGCGATCTCGTATACGGATGCACCGGATGCTGGAAAATCTCATCCGTGGTTCCGGTCTCCAGGATATGTCCCAGATGCAGAACGCCGATGCGGTCGGAGATGTATTTTACCATCGACAGATCGTGAGCGATGAACAAATACGCCGTTCCCGTCTCCTCCTGAATATCCTTCATCAGGTTCACCACCTGTGCCTGAATGGACACGTCCAATGCGGAGATACACTCATCGGCAATGACGAGCTTGGGATTCATGATCAGTGCTCTTGCAATGCCCACGCGCTGGCGCTGACCGCCGGAAAACTGGTGCGGATAGCGGGACGCATGCTCCGGTGCCAGTCCGACCTTTTTCAGAATGGCCTTGATCTTGGCATCTCGCTCTGCCAGAGAGGAATAATTGTGATGAATATCCAGTCCCTCTCCGATGATGTCCTCCACCTTCTTGCGCGGATTCAGCGACGCCATAGGATCCTGGAAAATCATCTGCATCTGTGTGCGCAGCATAGCAGAGGTCTTGCGATCGAGCTTCCCGCCGATGTCCGTGCCGTCAAAAACAATTTTCCCGGCTGTCGGATCATACAGACGAATGATGGAGCGGCCAATGGTTGATTTGCCGGAGCCGGATTCTCCCACAAGGCCGTAGGTCTCGCCGGGGTACATTTCAAAGCTCACATCGTCCACAGCCTTCACTGTGTAGGAACGAGACACCTTAAAGTACTGCTTCAGTCCTGACACCGTAAGGAGCGGCTGAGCATCATAATTCGCTGCCATAGGCTTTTGCTCCTTTCTTCATACGTGCAATGCGCTGCTGCAGCTCCTTAGGCATTTCCACCTTCGGTGCGCGCGGATCCAGAAGCCATGTCGCCGCATAGTGCGTATCCGTCACGCGGAACATAGGTGGATCTGCCTTCTCATCCACCACCAGCGCATACCGGTTTCTGGGTGCAAATGCATCTCCCGGCGCCTCATGCAGGAGGTTCGGCGGCGACCCGGGAATCGCATACAGACGCTCATCATCGGTCTCCAAATCCGGCATAGCGGACAAAAGTCCCCAGGTATACGGGTGCTTCGGATCATAGAAGATCTCGTTGATGGTACCCTTCTCTACAATCTTGCCGGCGTACATAACATTGACATAGTCCGCCACCTTGGCCACAACGCCCAAATCATGGGTGATATAAATTACCGAAATGCCGCGCTCCTTCTGGATGCGCTTGATCAGTTCCAGAATCTTGGCCTGAATGGTAACGTCCAATGCCGTCGTCGGCTCATCACAGATCAGAAGATCCGGGTCGCAGGCAAGGGCAATGGCGATAACCACTCTCTGCCGCATGCCGCCGGAAAGCTGATGAGGATACTGCTTCATACGCTTGGCCGCATCCTCAATGCCAACCTCCTTCAAAAGCTCGCAGGCCTTCGCCCAGGCGTCTTCCTTCTTCATCTTGTAGTGCCAGATCATGCCCTCCATGATCTGCTTACCAATGTTCATCGTCGGATCCAGGGACGTCATCGGGTCCTGGAACACCATGGAAATCCGCTTGCCGTTGATATGGGTGCGGATCCATTTTTTATCCTTCTCCAGAATCTGAACCGTCTCCGTCTGCCCGTCCGCGTGGGTGTAGGTGAAATGAATGGTTCCGGAATTCACCGTGGCGTTCTTGGCCAGAATCCCCATGGCCGCCTTCATGGTCACCGATTTGCCGGAACCGGACTCGCCCACGATCGCCACCGTCTCGCCCTTGCAAAGATCGATGTCAACGCCGCGGATCGCATGTACCATGCCGGCACCTGTCTTAAAGCTGATGTCCAGATCCCGGATTTCCAGAATTTTCTGCTTGTCTTCCATATGCGTCACATCTCCTTCATCTTGGGATCCAGCGCCTCGCGAAGACCATCGGCGATCAGGTTAAAGGACAGCATCAACAGAGCCATCACAATGATCGGCGGAATGATCTGGTACGGATGCGTGGTGAAGCTGTTGTAGCCTTCCGAAATCAGCGAACCAAGGGAGCACTGCGGCACCGGAATGCCCAGGCCCACAAAGGACAGGAACGCCTCCGTGAAAATGGCCGTCGGAATGGAGAACATCACCTGTGTGATGATGGGTCCGACGATGTTCGGCAGAATCTCCTTGAAAATAATAAAGAAGGATCCGGCTCCCAGTGTCTTCGACGCCAGCACGAACTCCTGCTCCTTGAGCTTTAGCATCTCCGCTCTTGCAATGCGCGACATGCCGATCCACTCCGTCAGCATCAGGGCGAAAATAATAGTCAGCATACCGGGCTTTAAAATCAGCAGCAGCAGTGTCACAATCACCAGCCTTGGAATTCCGTTGGACACCTCCAGAATCCGCTGCATGATCATATCCACCTTTCCGCCAAAGTATCCGGAAATCAATCCGTAGGACATGCCGATCACCATGTCGATGATGGTTGCGGCAACGGCGATGATCAAGGATACCCGGGCGCCTGTCCAGGTTCTGGTCCAGATGTCACGGCCGTACTTGTCCGTGCCGAACCAGTGGAAGGTATCGTACAGCTGCTTTTCCGCGTAGCCGTTCACCTTCTTGGTCCCGGTCGTTGTTGTCATCGTCTCCGAGCCGTCAAAGATCCCCAGATACTCCACTCCCTGGATGCGGGGTGCTAAGTTTTTGCCGTTTGTCTGCTCCGCATACTGGTAGGGTGTCATATGGGGCCCTAAGATGGCCAGAAGGCACAGGAGCACCACGAACACAAGGCCAACCAGTGCGCTTTTTTTGTTCATGAAGCGCTGGCAGACATCCTTCCAGAAGGATTGTGCCGAATAGTTGCTGTCGATTTCCAGAAGATCCTGATTGTCCTTTAGGACAAAATCCGACTCCACCGGAACATAGGAGGCTGCCGCCGCGACCGGCGTTTTTGTTTGCAAAGCTTTATTGCGCATCATCCTTTTCTGCCTCCTTCCGTCTCTTACCGCGCGTATCTGTGATACGGATTCTCGGATCAATGATGCCGTACAGAATATCCACAAAGAGCATGATGAAAATGTACATAGCCGAGTAGATAAAGCTCAGTGAAATGACCACGTTATAGTCATTGGACTGGATTGCCGTCACCAGAAGAGAACCAACGCCCGGGATAGCAAAAATCTTTTCTACTACCAACGACCCCGTCATCAGGTCAACGATCAGCGGCGCCAGCACCGTAATGATCGGAATCAGCGCATTCCGCAGCGCATGCCGGAAGATCAGGGCAAAGCCGGAAATGCCCTTGGCCTCCGCCAGGAGCATGTAGTCGCTGTCAAGAACCTCCAGCATCTCCGAGCGGGTAAATCTGGCAATCGAAGCCATGGTGAACATGGAAAGGGCGATGCTGGGCAGCACCGAGCTCGTGCCGGGAAAACTCCCGTCATAGAGCATCGGGAAGAGCTTGCACTTAAAGCCCAGCTGATAACTCAGAAACAGTGCAAATACATAGGACGGCACCGACACGCCGATAACAGAGATGATGGTGCAGATGGTGTCCACAATGGTGTCATGCTTTAACGCAGCAATAAGACCCAGAACGAGACCCATGACCGCGCCAAGCGCTACGGCCTGTCCGCCAATCCGGATGGAAATGGGAAGTCTTGACTGAATCAGCTGAGAAATCGGTGTGTTCTTGGAAATGTTGTAGCTCACGCCAAAATCCAGTGTCAGCATGTTCTTCACATACCGGAAGAACTGAATCAAAACCGGTTGGTCGAGACCATATTTGGCATACAGTGCAGCCCGCTGGCTGTCATTGAGCTTCTCATCATTGAATGGGGATCCCGGCATGAGCTGCATCAGAACAAACAGCACCAGAAGAATGACAAGAAGCGTAAAAAGAGATGTAAGCACTCGCTTTGTGATGTACTTTTTCACAGCTTTCTCCTATACGTAACTCGCAGCAGTTATAAAGAGCCTGTTCGCAGACCGGCACGCGGCGCTTATGCATAACTCCGGAGGCGGTAAAACAGAGTCTCCGGAATGTTCATAAAGGTCGCTTGCCCTTTTTTATGCATCAGGGAGGCGAGGACTTTTCAAAAGCCCTCTCCTCCCTGTTCGCGATGCACCAAGGCGGTGTGAAGAAATCCCTTACAGGATCAGTCTACCTTCACCGTGTCCTTATAAACTCTGTTCAGAGCAACCGGGTGGCACTCAATGCCGGAAACCTTGGTGGAAACCATCTGTGCATTGCACTGTGTATACAGAGGGAAAATAACGGACTCATCCATAACGATCTTCTCTGCATCGTAGAGCTTCTCCCAACGCTTCTGTGCGTCGGTTGCAAGATCACCGGTTGTGCACTCCTCGATGATGCTGTCATACTCGCTGTTGCTCCACAGACCGTAGTTGTTGGAATTGTCTGTGATCCACATTCCAAGATAGGTCATAGGATCTGCGTAGTCCGGTCCCCATCTGGTAAGACCCAGCTCGTAGTTGCCGTCCTGAAGATCCTGGACTCTCTGCTTTTTAGGCTCAACCTTGATGGTGATGGTCAGTCCCGGAAGAGCGGTCTGCCACTGCTCCTGCAGAACGGTTGCAACCTTCTGCGGTGCATCATCGGCATCAACAACCATCTCAAGCTCCAGAGAATCCACACCGAGCTCTTCCAAACCCTTGGTCCAGTACTCCTGTGCCTTTGTTACATCATAGGCGCAGACATCGGAGAACTGCTCCTGATCTGCGGAGAAATCAGAGCCGTCCGGGCCAGCCGCAAAATCCATAGGAACTGCGGTATAGGTCGGCTTGGAGCCATCCTTCAGAACATCTGTCGTGATGGCCTCGCGGTCAATGGCAAAGGTCAGAGCCTTGCGAATGTTGTCATTCTGCAGCTCCTTCACGCCGGAGATGTTGGGCGATACATACCACAGGTATCCTGCGCCGACAGCCTCGAAGGCCGGATCGTCTTCTACCTGATCTACCTGATCGCCGTTTACATACGTCATATCAAGCTCGCCGTTCTGGAAGCTCATCAGTGCAGTCTGGGAATCCTGAATTACCTGATAGCTAAGACCAGCCAGCTGAACCCGGTCTGCATCATAGTAATCCGCGTTCTTGGACAGATGGAAGGCTGTGGCAGCAGGCTCATAAGAATCCAGTACGAATGCGCCGTTGGAAAGCGTCGTCTCCGGGCTCGTGCCGAAGGTATCCGCACACGTCTCAAAGAATGCCTCGTTCACCGGATAGAAGGTCGGGAAGTACATAAGAGAGGTGAAATAGCTCACCGGTGCGTTCAGCTCTACCTGAAGCGTATAATCGTCTACTGCTGTTACGCCCAGCTCCGACTTGTCCATGGTCCCGGCGATGATTTCGGCGGCGTTCTTAACCTGGCCGATGTCGCTGAGCATGTATGCATATTCCGAAGCAACGTCCGGATCAACGGCCCTCTGCCATGCAAACACGAAGTCTGCTGCAGTAACCGGATCTCCGTTGGACCACTTCGCATCGCTTCTAAGATGGAAGGTCCAGGAAAGTCCGTCATCCGATGTCTCCCAGCTCTCTGCGATGGCAGGAACTGCCTGACCGTCGGCATCCATCTGGGTAAGACCATCCGTGTAATCCGCAATGATCTCGAAGGACGTTCCGTCGGTTGCCTGCTGCGGATCCAGAGACTCCACCGGGGTCTCCAGCATCACATTCAGGTCCTCCGCAGAGACCGTACCCGATGCCTCTTCGGTTGCTGCGTCTGCTGCTGCCTCTGTAGAAGCCGCCGCTGCGGTATCTGCAGCAGCCGCATCGGAGCTGGATGATCCGCTGTCATACGCAGAACTTCCGCAGCCCGCCATGCTAAGAGCCATCGCAGATGCAGCCAGAACAGCAATTGCCTGTTTTGACTTTTTCATAATGTTTCCTCCTTTGATATGGTATCGCATCAGAGTTTCATCACTTTATTAAAATAAAGCGCCTCTTCTGCAAAAAAACGCAAGGTTCGCCGGTTCCTTTCGGTCACCATCCGCGCTCCCTTGCGCATGCGTGCATTATATAGCCTTATTTCTGCAAAATCCACCCGGCAGGCGCATTTCTACCTTTCGTACAAAGTTTTCGGTTGTATTATTGCATTTTTGTATACTATTCAGCACCTGCCATATTTCAATGTGAATTGGCTGTTTACAGACAAATTCACAATTGAAATTGGCAGGCGGCCAAGGCGCGAAGCGCCTCTGGCCAGCCGCATCGAGGTTTTCCGAAGGAAAATCGAGATGGGTGCTGGATGCCAATTCAGCATCGATGCAAGCCAAGCGACAGGGTGGCGGAGAATGTCCAGATCAGGGGCCTTGCGAGGCCTCGGTGCTTGCGAGCGTATTCTGCGAGCTTAGCACCGCTAGGTCCGAGGATGGAGTGAGAACGTCCCCTGATCGGACAACTCCGCCAGGACCCGTCGCTGGATGCCGTCCACACGCGCGATGGTGCTTCGTCACCAGCCAACAACAACCAGTGCCGTTCCATCCTCCACGCTCACCGAAGCCGTCTTCCCGCCTTCGATTTCGTTCGAGCACCCGATGGGGAACGAGTACGTAAGCTCCGCATTCTCGAGCTCATACTTCATACCGCGTATGGTCACGCCGCGAATCACCGGATCCAGCGCGAACATAGAAAATCGCCCGACAAAGCTCTTGTGGAACTCCTTTTTCTCATTCCGGATGACGAAGAGCATCTGATGGGTATCCATGATATAGCCCTGTGCGCCCTTCTCCTTCAAAAACAAAAGCACCTGCAGATTGGCCATCGTATGGGAGATCCTCTCTCCTCCCAGTGCTCCATACAGGTCAAAGCGCCTGTACCCCTTCTCCAGACCAAAGCGAAGCGCCGCCAACGTGTCGGTATCGTTTTTCTCCCGGGGAAGCGTCACCACGCGGCTAGGATCCAGTCGACGCATTTCCTCCAGGGCCGGCCGCGCTTCCGGCGAGAGGGAATCAAAATCGCCGATGCAGTAATCGGGCAGCATCCCCATCTGGCTTAGGTAGCTAAGCCCGTTGTCTGCCGCGATCAGAAGGTCGCCTTCCTTTTTATTCAGATCCATCCATGCAAAATCCCCCGCGCACACCACGATGCAGCGACCGTTTTTCTGTTCCATATACTTCCTCTTTTCTATGTAAGGTTATACACTGTGTAACAGTTCACTCGTCAGCCAAGCGACAGGTCCCGGCGGAGTTGTCCGCCCCCTGTTGCTGGCTGCGACGGGAACTATACCATCCCAATAAAAACCAGGAGACAGACCATGAATCAGATGTATTCCGCCCCCAAAAACGGCCTACTCAAAACCGCCTCGCTTTGTCTTTCCGACGGCGGCACTCTTACCCTCACGTATCTTCTGCGCCCGCATCCAAACCGCACGCGCATGGCTCTTGTGGTTCCTGCAAACGGCCCTCTGGAGGTGCGTGTTCCGCTTGACTTTTATCAAAGCGATATCGACCGTCTCCTTGTCCGCAAGGCAGACTGGATTGCCGATGCCCTGCAGCAACAAACAAAGCGCCTGCAGGAATTGGCGCAGCAAGAGCAGAATCATCCTTCCCTCTCTCCCGAAGAAGAGCTGCAGCGTCTCCGCGACGCCGGTGCCGCCCTGCAGCCGGTTCTGATCAGGAAGATCAACGAATACGCCGCGCTTCTGCCGCCTTGCTATCACCCCATTACAAAGGTTACCATCCGCAATCAAAAAACCCGCTGGGGAAGCTGTTCCGCCAACGGGAGTCTCTCATTTAATGTCCGTCTGCACTTTGTCCCGGAAAAGTGTCTGGACTATGTCGTTGTGCATGAGCTTTGTCATCTGGTGCACCTGGACCACAGCCGCGACTTCTGGGACCTGGTGGAGCGCCTCATGCCGGATTACCGTGTCTGGAAGAGGTGGCTCAAGGAAAACGGTTCATCCCTCTTTTAAAAGCCATGCTCCTGATCCAGGAACTGCTCTACGATATAACGCGGGCGGTGCTTGGTCTCCATGTAGATCTTCCCAATGTACTCGCCGATGATGCCCAGCGACAAGAGGATCAGTCCGCCAATGGCCCATACCGAGACATTGAGGAAGGTCCAGCCGGCCACGGTTTCTCCCATAGCATGGCGAACGAATGAATACACTAAAATGACGAGGCTGATCAGGAAGATGATGATGCCAAGGTTGGTGATCATCCGAATCGGCTCCACCGACAAGGAGGTGATGCCGTCAATGGCAAAGGCAACCATTTTTTTCAGAGGATACTTGCTCTCCCCGGCAAAGCGCTCGGCTCGCTCGTAGTACACCACATCACTGCGGTACCCAACCAGAGGGACAATTCCCCGCAGGAAGAGATTCACCTCTTCAAACTCCGCCAGACCATCCAGCGCCCGGCGGCTCATAAGGCGGTAATCCGCGTGGTTATACACCACCTTCGCACCGAACTTGTCCATCAGCTTGTAGAAGCTCTCCGCTGTTGTCCGCTTAAACCAGGTGTCCGTGGTGCGTGCGCTTCGAACGCCGTATACCACGTCGCACCCGTCGTAATACTTGGCCAGCATCGCATCGCACGCCTCAATATCGTCCTGCAGATCGGCATCCATGGAAATCACCATGTCCGCAAAGCCGCGCACCGTCATCAGTCCGGCCAGAAGCGCATTCTGGTGACCACGGTTACGGGAGAGGTTGATTCCCGAGAACAGAGGATCCTCGTCGTGCAGCCGGGAAATGATCTCCCATGTTTTGTCCTTGGACCCGTCGTTGACAAAGCAGACACGGCTGTCTTTGCTGATAAGCCCCGCCTCCATGAGTCCTGCCATCTTCACCTTCAGGCGTTTGGCGGTCTCCGGCAGGACCTCTTCTTCGTTGTAACAGGGAATCACGTAATACAGAACGTCACTCATTTTCTGCATGCTCCTCCAGGAACATCTTCCTGCTGATAAAGTTGTAAACCATCACAACACCGGTCGCAAAGCACTTAAACAGCGTCTCCGCAAGGCCGGTCCCCATCAGATTGTGAAGCCATGTCCATTTCTCATAGACAAAATCCATTCCGATGTAAAGGACAATCTCATTGATGATCAGTCCGATGACGCTCAGCACGAAGAAAATCACGAACTCCCGCTGTCTCGACATGTCATCCCGGCGCTTAAAGACAAACTTAAAGCTCAGGATGTAGTTGACTACCATCGAAATGATAAAGCTGAAGAACTGCGATACCAGGTAATACCAGGAGAACACCTGGTCCAATCCGGCCGCACGGAACACCACATTCAGAACCGTATATATGCCAAAATCAATGAAAAAGCAGATTACACCCACAACGCCAAACTTCGCAATCTGCTCCAGCAGCTTCTTCATTCCCGTTCCTCCCGTTACTTGCCCGGTCCCCTGTCAAATATCAATCGTTGGCCGGTTTTGCTTATTAGTCCACGTCCTTGAGCACCTGCTTGTTCTTGACAATGTAGTCGTATAAGGACACCACCGTCAGAATGGTCGCAATCCACATCACCAGCGTCGTAAGCGGCTGCAGCACTGCTATATTGGCAACCATCAAAATAACCATAATCATCTGGAAGGTCGTCTTGAATTTCCCCCAGTAGCTGGCAGCGATGACAATACCGCGCTCCGCTGCAATGAGGCGAAATCCGGAAATCACGAACTCCCTGGCCACAATGATGCACACCACCCACGCCGGAATACGTCCCAGGGCGATCAGACAGATCATGCCGGAGCAGGTGAGCAGCTTATCCGCCAGCGGGTCCATGAACTTCCCGAAATTCGTAATCAGATTGTACTTGCGCGCGATCTTGCCGTCTGCAAGGTCCGTAAGACTGGCCGCAACAAAAATAGCAAGCGCCACCCAGTCACTGGCATCACCAAAGGGTCTTGCCAGCAGTACTGCAACGAAAAAGGGCACCATTACAACGCGCAGAAGCGTCAGCTTATTCGGCAGATTCATCGATAATTTCTCCTATCAGATCGTACTCTCTGGCATCGGTAACGCGGACCTGCACAAAGGTTCCGCTCATTAAGTCTCTCGTCGATTCGATAAAGATGCTGCTGTCCACCTCCGGCGCATCCATATAGGTGCGGCCCACGTAGACATAGCCGTTCTCCGACCACTCATCTCCAAGGCGTCCCTCAATCAGGACCTCCAGTTCTCGTCCGACAGCGGCCTTTTCTCTGGCAAAAGCAATCTCCTGCTGTGCCAGCATCAGCTCCTTGTGACGACGCTTCTTGGTCGCGTGATGCACCTGATCCCGGAACCGTGCGGCCGGTGTCCCATCCTCACGGGAATACATATATACGCCCAGCCGGTCAAACTGCATGGCGCGGACAAAGGAAAGGAGTTCCCGATGATCCTCCTCCGTTTCCCCCGGAAAGCCGGTAATGAGAGTGGTACGAAGGCAAATCCCCGGAACCCTCTCCCGCAGCGTATGCACCAGCGCTTCCAGCTCCTTCCTGCTGGTGCGCCGTCCCATGCTGCGCAGGATGTGATCCGACGCGTGCTGAATGGGCATATCCAGGTACGGAACCACCTTGTTGTCTGCCGCCAGAACCTCGATGAGCTCCGGCGTAATCTCCTCCGGATAGCAGTACAGAACACGAATCCAGCGGATTCCCTTCACAAGACATAGTCTTCGAAGGAGCTCCGGCAGCTTCTTCTCTTCATACAGGTCAACGCCGTAGAGCGTCGTTTCCTGCGCTACCAGAATCAGCTCCTGAGCGCCCTGAGCCGCAAGGCTCCTTGCATCCTCCAGTACCTGTTCCATCGGAACACTCCGGTAATGCCCGCGAATCGCCGGAATAGCGCAGTAGCTGCAGCATTTGTCGCACCCCTCCGCGATTTTCAAATAACCGACCGCACTTCCAAAGGAGAGTACCTGTCTGGTATTCTCCGGTGCAAGGCTGGGGTCCGCCATCACGGCGCTGTCAATCTTCTCGCCCTTAGAGAGGCTCTGCAGCACATCGCCGACAGAGCCTTCGGCCGTCGTTCCGATCACCGCATCCACCTCCGGGATGAGCTTTAAAATCTCATCCTGATAGCGCTGCGCAAGGCATCCCGTCACAATCAGGTGCTTTAACTTTCCCGTCTTTTTCAGCTGGGCAATGGAAAGGATCTCATCAATGCTCTCCTGCTTAGCCGAATCAATGAAGGCGCAGGTATTGATGACGCAGGCCTCCGCCTGCTCTTCGTCCTCTGTAAACGAACAAATGCCGCCATCCTCGAGAATGCCGGCCATTTTGCGCGTATCAACAGTATTCTTGTCACAGCCAAGAGATACAAACAGTGTCTTCACTTATACCTCGTCCGAAACCACATCGTCATCGTCTGCGTCCTCATCCTCGTCCTGGGATGCTGCCGCATTCTCCGCCTCCTCGGTTTCACGAAGAGACTCCTCCGTCAGTCCGTACTCCAGGCGTCTTGCTGCCTCGCGGTCCTTCTGCTCATAGCTAAGAACCTCCGCCTCATCCTGAGGAAGGATCTTCAGCTCGCCCTGCTCCATCTCCTCTACCGCAATGGAAAGCGGCTTCTTGCCGGCTGCGTTTGCGATCATCGGCTCATCGCCGTCGACGATCTGACGCGCACGCTTAGCCGTGGCCATTACAACGGAATAACGGCTGTTGATGATGGGCGTTTCGCCCTCCTCAACACCCTGGTTTACTGCATTCATAAGATCTACATAAGAAGGATGAATCATCGGTATCGAATTCCTTTCTGTTGCTTATTACTGAAATATGGCTATTTATCCTCCCTCATGGAGGACTTTCGGCTGGCCAGCGACTCTACGCTATGCGGCACATTAGTATAACATCATTCGGTAGCGCCGCCAAGTTCCTTTGTAATCTCCGCAATGAAGGCCTTTTGGCGGAAAGGGGCGTTTTTGGCTTCCTGGATGGTGCGGTGTACCAGTTCCACCGCCTCCTGCAGATTGTCATTGACAATGAGATAGTCGTACCACTGTATCTCCTCTGCCTCCTTGACGGCACGCTCCATCCGGCCCTTGATCACCTCTTCCGTCTCCGTTCCGCGATGGTAGAGGCGCTTTTCAAGCTCCTTTGCAGAGGGCGGCGTCACGAACAAAAGGATGGCATCCGGCCGCTTTTCTTTAACCTGACGCGCTCCCTGCACCTCGATCTCCAAAAGAACGTCCTTACCCTCTGCCATTGCCTTCTCCACATACGCCCGAGGCGTCCCGTAGCAGTGGTCCACATAGCCGGCATGCTCAAGGAGTCCGTCTTCTTCAACCAGCTTATCAAATTCCTCCTGAGACAGGAAAAAATAATCCTTCCCGTCCACTTCTCCCGGGCGCGGCTTTCTCGTGGTCGCCGACACCGACAATGCGTATTCCGGGTGACTCTTTAACAGCTCCCGCATGATGGATCCTTTTCCCGCTCCGGAAAACCCGGACATCACCGTAAGACTTCCTTGCTTGTTCATCCTTTTTCTCTTTTTCCTCCGGTCTGCAACGATGTGCTTGGTTCTGAATCGTTACTCCATGTTTTGAATCTGCTCGCGGATTTTCTCAATCTCGGTTTTCAGTTCAATGGCGATGTCCGCCGATTCTGCATTGCTGGTTTTGGATAGAATCGTATTGGCCTCCCGGTTCATCTCCTGCACCAGGAAATCCAGCTTCCTGCCGACGCTCTCATCTTCCTTTACAAGCTCGGCGCGAACGGCCTGGATGTGGCTCTCGAGCCGTACCATCTCCTCGTCGACGCAGATGCGGTCCGCATACAGCGCTGCCTCCTGCAGGATTCTCGTCTCCTCGATTCCCGTTTCCTTCAGGACCTCCTGCATGCGCTCATAGAGGCCCTTTCGGTACTGCTCCACGATGGCAGGTCCCTTTTCCCGGATCTGCTCCACGCCGGTCTGAAGACCATCTAACTTTTTCAAAAGGTCCTCCGTGATGAAGGCTCCTTCCCGCGCTCTTGCCGCTGTAAATGCTTCGGCCGCACGGCCAACGCACTCCAAAAGCGGTGCGGCCAGGTCGTTATTTTCCGTATCCGTCTCTTCAACCGTCAGGACATTGGGAAAACCGGATAACTGCTCCGCCGTAAGCGTAAAGGGGAGTGAGAGGTCCCTGGCCATCTCCTGCATGGAAGCTGCGTATTCTGCTGCCAGTGCCCGGTTGCAGTGAACATGAACACCGGACTCTCCAACATTCTCGTAGCTGATAAAAACGTCCACTTTCCCACGGAGTATGCGCTGCTTCAGCACAGTCCGAACCTGGGCCTCAAAGGGAGCCAGCTGCCGCGGCATCCGGATGTTCAGATCCAGATACCGGTTGTTGACGGATTTGAGCTCAGCCGTAAACCGGTAGTCTCCCTGCTGCAGCTCCGCCCGTCCATATCCTGTCATGCTCTTTGCCATGATCACCTCCTGCTTTTTGCTCCATTTTCCCTCGAACTGTAGCGTTTTCTATATCTCTTCCAGACCGCTCTTATCGGCCTCTGCGAGGATAGAATAATTCGTATGATAAATCACAAATCCCGGCCGTGCTCCCGCCGGCTTTTTCAAATTCCGACGCTCCAGATAATCGATCTCCACCCGGCCGGCGTCCCGTCCCTTGGAATAATAGGCAGCAAGACGTGCTGCCTCCTCAAAGGCGCGGTCGGGCACCTCCTCAAAGGGCTTTCCTTCCGTCTTTAGGATCACGTGGGAGCCGGGGATATCATTGGCATGAAACCAGATATCGGAAGGCCGTGCCACATGGAAGGACAGCTCGTCATTTTGCAGATTGTTCTTGCCCACATAGATATCGTAACCGTCACTGGAGCGGTAATGCAAGGGCTCCGATTCCGGGATTTTGGACGGCCGCTTTCGCATGCTTTTCTTGTCCGTGCGGCGCCGGACAAAGCCGGACTCCTCCATCTCGGTGCGGATCTGGGCCAGATCGCCCTCGGTTCTGGCAATGTTCAGCGCCTCGCGAATGCCCTCGAGCTGATCGATTTCCGCCTTCACCTCCTGCATGAGGGTTTCCAGTGCCTCTTTGGTGCGCTTTAGCTTGGTATAGCGGTCAAAATAGCGCTTGGCATTTTCCAGCGGCGTCTTCGAAGGATCCAGCGGCACCACCAGCTTCTCCCCCGTGTAGTAATTGTCCAGCTCCGCCTGTGACGATCCGGCCGGAATGGTGTATCCATACGCGTTTAAAAGCTCGCCGTACACACGGTATTTATCGCGCTTTTCCGTGTCCTTCATCTGCCGCGACTGCAGATCGTACTTGTGCAGGTCGCGCTCCAGAATGGTCTGCACCACCCGGCGAAGATCTGCGGATTTCTGCCGGATCCTGGTCACGGCGTTCTTTTCCCGGTAGTAGCTCTCGATCAGCTCCGAGATGGAATCGAACTGCCGCACAGGAAGGTCTTTATACATCGTGAGAGGGAGCGCTGCGAACTCCACGGGCTCACCGCCGGAAAAGGCATCCGCCGCCCCTAAATGATAATACACCGAGGGCCTAAACTCGCCCTCCTGCGTCTTGGTCAAGATGTCCCGGAAGGTATTCCAGAGCGCTTCCCGCTCCTGCCCGTCAAGCTCCGCTGCACTCCGGTCCTGGGAGAGCCGCGCGCGGAACACCGTCTCCTCCGACATCACCGTAGAGAATCCGTTGTAGTGCGATAGCAAAAAGCGGGACACCGGCATGCTCTCCGCCGCCAAAAGCGTCTCAAAATGCTCTCTGGTCTCTTCGAAGGGATTGATCTTGCCCTGCGTCTGCGGGACAAAATACGGCCGCCCCGGCAGCACCTCGCGCACCGAGCTTACCATCTGTGAGATGTGCTTGATGGAGTCCAGAATCACCTCGTTCTCGCCGGATTCCACCGTGTCCAAGAGGATAATGTTGCTGTGCTTGCCCATCAGCTCGATGACCAGCACGTGGTGGCACAGATCCCCCATTTCGTTTAAGTGTTCCACCTCAAACCGCAGAATCCGCTCCAGTCCCGGCTGGGTGATGGCCGTTATTTTGCCGTTCTGAAGATACTTGCGAAGAAGCATGCAAAAGGTCGGCGCCGTATTCGGTGCCGGCTTGTTCTCACCGGTAATGTACACCAGGGGGAGCGTTGCGTCCGCGCTCAGCAAAAGCCTCACCTGCCCGCCGCCGCGGGAAGCCTCAGGCCGGAGCGTCAGTAGCAGCTCATCCGGCTCCGGCTGCGCGATGCGGTAAATTCGTGCGCCGGTCAGCTTATCCGCCAGCTCCGCCTGCAATGCTCTTGTTGTAAAACCATCAAATGCCATGAATGCCTCGCTTCATAGAAATACTAACCCTGTCCGTGCGTATGCACGGGTCCATTATAAGAAAACCCGGCCGTCGAGTAAACAGCAACGGCCACGCAAGGCCCCTGATCCGGACATTCTCCGCCACCTTGTCGCTTGGCCAGCGAGTGAACTGTTACGCAACACATTCAAAGCCGCTACTCCTCGGCGAATTTCGCAACAGCCGCAGCATCTCTTTCCCCCAGCGTAAGTTCCAAAAGAATGCCTTCCGGCAGATACTCCAAGCGATCCGGCACGTATCTGGACTGCAGCGAGTGAAGAAGCGCGCCCTCTGCATAGGGCAGCAGGTAGGTGTGATGCTCCTTTCTGCCCTCGAGCGCCTCTTCTATGCAGTGCAGCAACTCGTCGTACTGCTCCGCATCCCGGGCAGAGAAATAGATGTGATCCCGATAGCTGCGCTTTTCCGGAAGATTCTCACAAAGGTCTGCCTTGTTGTAGACAATCAGTGTCGGAATATCGCCCGCCCCAATGTCCTCTAACGTTTTCCTGGTTACGCGAAGGTGCTGCTGGTACTCCGGATCCGAAAAATCCACCACCTCCACGAGAAGATCCGCATAGCATGCCTCCTCCAGTGTGGAGTGAAACGCCTCCACCAGCGTGTGCGGCAGATCCGAGATAAAGCCCACCGTATCACTTAAGAGAAACGGACGATGCCCCGGCAGATCAATGCGGCGCACCGCCGTATCCAGTGTTGCGAACAGCATATCCTTTTCCAGAACGCGCTTGCCGCTTTCTCCGTTCTCTTCGCGTTTGCGTTCCCTGCTCTGCAGCGTCTCATCCTGTGCCAGAATACCGTTCATCAGAGTGGACTTGCCGGCATTGGTATATCCGACAAGGGAGACCAGCGGCAGTCCGCTCTGTGTTCGCCGGCTTCGCTGCGTATCCCGTTCCCGTTCCACTTCCTTCAGCTGCCTTCGGATCTCTGCAAGCTGCCGCTCGATATGTCTGCGGTCCAGCTCCAGCTTCTCCTCTCCGGCGCCCTTGTTGGACAAACGTCCCGATCCGCCGCCCTGGCGGCTTAAGTTTTTGCGCATGCCGGCCAGTCTTGGCAGCATGTACTGGAGCTGCGCGGACTTCACCTGGAGCCTGGCCTCCCGTGTTTGGGCTCTGGAGCTGAAAATCAAAAGGATAATTCCTGTCCGGTCCAGCACCTCCGTGTCCAGCGCATCCTCCAGATTGCGCACCTGCATCGGCGTCAGCGTCTCCTGAAAAATAACAATATCCGCATCATCCGCTAAAACCGCTGTCCGCAGCTCCTCCACCTTGCCGCTTCCCAAAAGTGTTTTCTGCGTTATAGATGCTGCATTCTGGACAACTCTTGACGTCACCTCCAGCTCGCAGGCTTCTGCCAGCTTCTGCAGCTCATCCATTGCTGCCTCGTAGCGCTCCGGCCGCATTTCCTTATTCAAGCCGGCAAGAACCGCGCGGCGCCTCCCGGCGTTTTCCTGTATCTCAATCATGTATGATTTATAGCTCCATCATTGCAACTGTCCGACTTTTATCCGCTACTCGCTCACCTTCACCACGGTCACGCCCCACACATTCGCCGTCGATCCGGCTGCCGGATACACCGGCATCGCCGCCACCTCCGGCGAGTTGTAAATTGTCTCCAGTGTATCTCCCTCTGCGTAGTTCACCTTCACCCGCAGCTGCTGCTCCAGGAAATGCCCCCAGCACAGGCGATTTCCCTCTGTGCCCGTTGCCCAGGAGCCGTACTGCGCATAGGAATTCGCCCGGTTGTACAAATCCGTCGCGGTGAACAGTGGTGACTCCTTCGGCGTCCCATACACCAGCACCACATTCTCCGTGTAGTCCGCGCCCGCCGCCGTGAACCGGTTTAGCACCTGCTCCGCCAGCGTCGTGGTAAAGCGCCGCCCCACATACATCGCATACTGGTCCGTCACCGTCTGCCCAACCATTCCGTACAACAGCAGGAAAATAACGATCCCGACACCAGCCATTATTCCGCGCCTGCAGTGCCCTTGCCCGGCACCAGTCGACATCCTACAGCCGCACCATTCGAGACCATCCGCGCATCCAAGGCACAGCGTAAGCGGCACGACCATCGCCATTCCCATGGTCATCTGCATCATCGTATCCGAATACACCAGCAGGAAAAAGCTGTTGGCAAAAACCGGGATCCACACAATCGCCAATATCGCCAGCGCCGCAGCGGCTACGCCCTTCTTTCTCCAAAGTCTGTACACCAATCCTGCCAGAATCGCAATTGGCAGCAGATACACCACTATAAACCACCGGTGACTCTGCAGCAGATTAAAATGGTACCCTTCTCTGCTAAAATAAAACGCAAACGCCGTATACGTATGCCGCAGATTCTCCGGCAGCCCTTGCAGCATTCCACCTATCGTCACGGCGTTGCCGCCGTTGTAATCCGAAAGCGTCTCCCCCGTCACCCCAAGGAAGAGCTGCAAAAACGCCTCGTACAAAGCCGCTCCGAGCACAATCGATACTAGCATACGCCCGGCAAAGGACAGTGCCTGCTTCAAGGTGCCCATGTCCAGAAGCCGCAGGAAATAAAAAAGCGCCGTCACGCACAAAACGCCCAGGGTTGCCTGATAACACCCCATCATCACCGCCGTCAAAAGCGCAGACACAACAATTCTGACGCCGGATCTGTCCATCCATGTCCGTAAGCCGCCGGTGTTATTCGCACCCTGCATGGATTCTCGCACCGCTTCCGCACCCTGCACAGCTCCTCGCGTCTCCTCCGTGTTCCATGCGAACCCTCGCGTCTCCTCTGCATTCCGTGCAGGTTCTCGCACCATCCAGACTGCCAGCACCGCCAGCACAAATGAAAACGCGTCGTTAATCGACATATGACTGTACGAAAGCTGGCATAAAACCGTCGGAGACGCCAGGATCAGCATGCCGATCACAGCGGCGAAAAGCCGCTCTTTTCCAGACCTTCCCCTCAGTCCCAAAAGCGCCAACAACAGGCAAATCCCGGTCACAAACAGTACGAGCGCCACCACTGCC
>CAVKRN010000044.1:0-528 GCA_963658695.1 bacterium | reverse complement strand
GATCGTCCTGATCCCACATGCCGTCCATATCATTGGTCAGGCGCTGGAGAATCAGCGGAAGATAAATCAGCAATCCGCCAATATACAGCGACAAGAATCGTCTTCGTATCCCCCTGCCGGCGTCTTGCTTTGCCAGCATCCGCATTCGCTCAATGGCAAGTCTCATATCCCAATGCCTCCAACAATAGCTCTCAACCGGCTTTTCATCTTGCTGCAGCCTTATCACTGTGAGAGACAATAATGGCAGCCGATGCATCTCCGGTTAACTTTCCAGAGTATAACAGACCACCACGTGAAAACCAATTGGCCGGTTCAGATTTGAAGGAAATGATAGCTTCAACCGATCATCTCAGCTATAATTGACACAATGAAACGCCAGATAAAACGCAGCATTAACATCCATCTCGGTTTCTTTGCTCGGTAACGATGACAATATATACTCTTTGCCGTTGAGAAACACATGATGCGATACGACAAAGAGGCAGAAGATGCCATTAGTTTGCTCAAGCCAGAGAAACTATCTGATCA
>CAVKRN010000043.1:12416-20436 GCA_963658695.1 bacterium | reverse complement strand
TAGTGTTATTATTTTTCATTCTTTACAATGTCGCAGGTGCAGATATACCGTATTTCTGGAGATTCCAAGGCAATCTGCCACCTGTATAACAGCATCCTTGATATTGAATATCCCGGATTCGTACAATCTCCTGACAATCTCTCGGTTTCTGGTTGTACTATCAGCAAGTCCTTCTGCGTCCACCTCTGCGGCTGCGTGCTGTACCGAATTCTGAATCATTTCCACTGAATTCTGCACATAAGTTTCTGAAACCTTCTGTGTTTGTCCCGGTAAAAACATTTGAATCAAATCAGATAGAGGCGTATCCATATAAAAGTTAATGCAAAGAAGGCCAATGATCCGATTCTCACTACCGCGAATGGCTATCGTACATGACCGCAAAGGCTTTCCTTCTTTGTTCGTACTGGTATAGCAAACAGTCTCCGCCTGCTCTTGTTCATGAATCTTACCAAGCATTGTCAATCCAAGCTCGGTAATCGGTGCTCCCACGCTGCGTTCCGTATGACTATTTAAAACACAGATGGCAGAATGTTCCAGATCTTCCAGACTATGAAGTACCAGTTCATAGCCTGAGCCAAGATATTCTGCCAAGCCGCCCAGCATTCGGCAATAAGAATCCAGAATCAGTTTATCTTCTGGTGTCAACTGTATCGGTATTCCTGATGATTCCACTGAAATCCTCCCCTTAAACAGACCCTTTCTCCTCTTCCATAAACCTCAGCTGCTCTGCCAAAGGTCCACATACTCACGGAACCTCGGCAAGGGTACCGATACCGAGCCTCTCTGTCCCGGCAGTAGAAGATGCTTTTTAATCAAACGATCTCGAAGAGATGCAAAACCGGAAGGTTTTTCCATTTTTTCCTTTATTTCCTTCACAGAATTTGAGCCTGTCACAACGATTTTCACAAGTTCCTGCTCAGCCTCTGTCAACGTCCCCCAGATCAAATCATATTGCGGAGCCATCACCTCATCAAAACTATCCGCGACTTCCTCATCAATTTCCGTCTTTTTCGCTTGAAAGCAAATCTCTCCCAATACCTGATATGCGTATGCATAGCCTTCTGTAAAACGAGCCATTTTAGCCGCTTCCTCTTTGGAAGCGCCCAGCAACACTCTGTACTTAGCTGCAATTGCATGCAAGTCAAGGGGTCTCATCACAATGGATTCATTGCGAACAAAAAAGGACAGATGCGGCACCGTAACAAAATCCTCAATATTCTTTGAAATCCCCGTACATATGAACCGGACATCTTTGTCCGGTTCCATAAGGATTGTGCCAATAATCGAAAGAAATTCAACCATGTTATCGGATTTGGCAATATCATCAATCCCAATCAGAACACGAAATCCGTTCTCCTTTGCCAGACCTAACATTTCTTTCAAAGCTGCTTCTGCGGAATAGTAATTCGGATTTTCCGTCGTACTCACTGATGTCTGTGTACTTATCTGCGCAGACAAAAAAGCGATATTCCCGCCAACAGTTCCTGCCGTATGACAGCTCTTGCTCTGCTGATTTTTCTCAATGAACGATGCTCTACTCACCATTGAAATCAGCGTATGTAACGGATCACCGCCGGCAGATAAGGCATACACAAGCCACTTGTCCTTCTGCCGGAAATGTTCCATCACTCTGGAATACTCCACTGATTTTCCGGAGCCTCTCAATCCCACAATCTTATAAACATACTTGTACGACTCTGCACTCTCAAAATTAGCGATAATCTCTTCCGAGAAATGCGTATCTATGAATGCTTTTCCTGCCACTCCCGGCGTTCTGGTAAATGGGCTGATTAGTTCCTGCATGCCTTACCTCTTTGTGATTATTTGTGATGTTTTATCTGATTTGTGATGCTTTGTGATTCAATGTGATTATACAAAAATACACATTCCGCGTGCAAGAAACCTTTCAGATCTTCATTGATATCGCCTACAATTCATTACAGTTCACCTGCCGGCCAAGCGATGTACTGGCGTGTGAATTACTCTGCTTTAGCTTTATCAATTACTCCAAAATCCGGCGCATTGCCTTCCCGATCAGCGTAATAATCGGTCCCAGGGCCACGGCCATGATGAGGTTTGAGACGGTCGGTGTTCCGCCCGCCAGCATGCCGATCAGGATGGCGGCGTAATCCCAAACAATACGGATGATAAAATACGGCACTCTCCCCGCGTGCTCGTGCAGGATGCAGGGCGGCGCATCGTAGGGAGCCAGTCCCATCCCCGCATTCATATACACCGCCGCAGAAACCAAAAAACCGATCAGTGCAGCTGCGAACATCGGGATTCTGGTAGCCGCTTCCGTAAAAACAGCAGCCGGAAACACTTTATCCCAGAGAAAGCATCCAAGATCTGCGGTATACCCGATGAGCACCATGTTAGCCAGCGTGCCAAAGCCCAGATAGCGCAGCTTCGACGTCAGCAGCACAAAAACCAGAAACAGCACATTGATGGCCAGCTGCCAGTTTCCAAAGGTCCAACCAATGCGATCTGCAATAGACACATTCATGAAGGTATACGGATCGGTTCCAAGGTTTACCTTAATCAGAAACGACAGGAAGAATCCCTGACACAAAACGCCCGCTAAACAAACCTTCACCCTCCTTGGCCAGCCATCCCCCATCCCAGCCAGCGGAAGCCGGCCGATCCGTTCTGCCGCGGACATATTCTCCGTCTGCTCGTTCTTTTCCCTCTGCATGTTTATTTCCCCTCTTTATCACGTTGTAGACGTTCCCTGGTACATCGATTTTTAACTGGGCATTAAAATCCCTCTGCATTCCAGTTACTATCGGAATACAGAGGGGCTGAATGCAAGAAGAAAGCCGCATATGCGGTTTCTCCGCAGCACGGAGTGTATTGTCAGCATCGCCGACAATCACTCCAGGATAAGCTCATGCAGCGTTCTCACGCATCCATGTGGCCATCGCGATGCATGCTGAACTTGTCCATCGGATAGTTCTCCAGGTTCTCCAGAATCTTTCGGCCATCAGCCTTTGCAAGAAGTGTTGCTCTTGCCTTCTTGGTCTCAACCTCGGTCTTATGCCGGGACGGTCCGCCGACACATCCGCCGGGACATACCATACCCTCGACAAAGTCCTCCGGAAGGCGTCCTGCCTTTAAGAGCGTCAGTGCGGTGCGGCAGTCCTGTCCGCCTGCAACCTGCTTGAGCTTGATGTTCGAGGTATCCTCGCCCCGCTCCTTCATAACCTCAATAACCGCTGCAGCTACACCGCCGCTGGTTGCAAACTTCTTGCCATAGATGGAAGACTCCTGATAGTTTTCCTCAACCGGCACCACATCTACATCCTTGGAACGAAGAAGTGCACGGATTTCACCGTAGGTAACTACATAATCGGCGTTGTCCGGAACGCTCTTATCCTCCGCTTCGCTCTTCTTGGCGATGCAGGGTCCTACGAACACCGTAATGCAGCCGGGGTGCTCAGCCTTCAACATTCTGGAAATAGCGCACATCGGCGATACCGTTGTGGACATGTTCTTCTCAAACTGCTCCGGGAAGTGCTTGCGCATCATGTTGATGAAAGCCGGGCAGCAGGACGTAGTCATCTTGCGTCCCTCCTGCAGTGCCTCGCTCCACTCAGCCGCTTCATAGGCCGCCGTCATATCGCCGCCGAGACCAACCTCGATCATATCCTTAAAGCCAACCTTCTTGAACGCTTCACGGATGGCAGCCATGGTGATGTCCTCACCGAACTGTCCCTCCGTTGCCGGCGCGCACATGGCGTAAACTTCATCGCCGTTCTTGATGTGCTCAATCACCTTGGTCAGATACGTCTTCGAGCCGATGGCACCGAACGGGCAGCTGTGGATGCAGTGTCCGCAGTTGATGCACTTATCCTCGTCGATTTCGCAGAAGCCATACTCGTCGAAAGTAATGGCTCCCACCGGACAGGCTTTTTTGCAGGGACGTACCAGGTGCACGATGGCACCGTAGGGACAGGCCTGAGCGCACATGCCGCATTCCTTACACTTGTTGGGATCGATATGGGAACGGAACTCTCCGATGGAGATGGCGCCGAACTTACAGGAGTTCACGCAGGCCTTTCCAAGACAGAGACGGCAATTATCGGTGACGGAATATGCCGAAAGAGGACACTCATCGCAGGCCGGCTTGATGACCTGCACAATGTTCTTAGAATCCAGATTTCCCTGGGTATTCTGTGCGCAGGACAGACGAATCCGCTGTCTTGTAACCTCTCTCTCTTTATAAATACAGCACCGGTATGTCGGCTTCGGACCCGGGATCAAATCATAGACCAGAGCTTCCTTGTGCTCCTCATCCAGGTTCCCCTCCCAGGCAAGCCGGGCCACTTCCTCCATAACTTTGTGCTTGTAGCTCACAAGCCCCTTGTCACTTGTTATCATGTTGCTCTCCTTTCGTTGTAATCGTTACTTCGTAACTATTCAGCGCCAAGCTTATTTTTGCGAATGGGGCTCTAAATAGTTACGTTACTTCATACGTCCTAATGTATCGGGATGACCTTGCAAAAGCCAAGTCCATCCAATGAGTGTGCCGTCAGCACCAGCGGTGTTGTTCCCTGCACGCTTCGTATATACTCGATGCATTTTCGCCGGTTTTCCTCATCCAGTCCGGCAAACGGTTCATCCATCACCAGAACATCCGAAGGTACAACGCAGGCCCGCACAATGCAGACTCTCCTTCGCATGCCGCCGGAAAGCTCCTTTACCGGCTTATCCAGTTGATCGGCCGGCAAAAGCTTCTCTAGCTCCTGCCGTGCAATGCGCTCCGAGAGCTTTTTACTGACCATTGCGACGTTCTCCACTGCCGAAAATTCCTCGCACAGCCGGTCCTCCTGAAATACCACGCCGGCATTTACCCGGGAATACTTGTAATCTCCCAAAAGCCTAACCCGCCCCTGATCCGGTTTCTCCAGTCCCAGAAGAATCCGCAGAAATGTGGTCTTGCCTGCGCCGGATTCTCCGGTAATGACATAAGAGGAATCCGACGACACATCCAGACAAAAATCTTCCAGCACCGGCTTTCCATCATAGCTCTTATAAATGTGCTCCGCCTCAATGGTCATTTCGCCTGCTCCTTTGCCTCATCCTTTTCTGCATTCTTCCTGCCGACCATCACCAGCCGATGAAACAGACGAAGAAATTCTCTTTCAAAGTTCCAGCTGATGCAGATGATCACCAACGTCCAGGCGAGAATCCCTGCGGTGTTCAGACTGATTTTGCACAGATACATCTGATTCCCGATGCTCAGCTTGTACTGGCCGATCAGCTCTGCTGCAATACCGCTTTTCCAGCTCATTCCCAGTGACAGCGCAAAGGCGCTTTCAAGGAAGGGGGCAATCCCCGGCAAAATAATGTACCGCAGTCGTGACGTTGCCGGTATGTGGAATACATCCGCCATCTCCACCAGCTTTTCATCCAGACTGGCAAGGCCCTGCTGCGTATTCAGATACAGAATCGGGAACACCACAATGAAGCTGATGAAAAAGGACAGCATCCCGGAGCCGAACCAGATAAGTGCCAGAATGATAAAGCTCGCCACCGGAACCGACTTCAGCGCGGTAATAAACGGTGCAAGAATGTCGCCCCAGATCGGCTTTTTGTGCGTCCAAAAGGCAAGACCGATGCCTGCTGCCGCTCCCAGAAGAAATCCTCCCACAATCCGCAGAAACGAAAAAATAATGCTCTCCAGAAACGACGAATCCCCCGCGAGCGTCCAAAGCGCTCCCAGGGTTTCAATGGGTCCTGCCATCAGAATCGGATTATGAATGGCATACGATGCCAGCTGCCATACCACTAGCCAGCCGGCGACGATCAGAATTTTCTTTTTCATAGCACTTCCCCAAGCGTATTGCCGTCAACCGAATTCGTTGTACCGCTCATGAACCAAACAGCGACAGCCTCTGATTCGAGCATTTTCTGCCACCTTGTCGCTGTCTGGTATCCTAATACATCGATGTACTAGTTATTTAAAAATCGATGTACTAGGATCAATCCGCGATGTAATAAAAGTCATCGCCCGGAAGGTTTCCGCCCACCGATGTCGGATCTGCGTCGTACAGAACCTGCAGATACCCAGACAGTGCTGCCTTCATATCCTCGCCGGTGATACAGACGATATTGCAATTGGGAAGTGCCTTTGCAGCAACTGCTGCCTTTTCCACAATGCCGTACTCGGCAACCAGCTCTGCGGTACCTTCGATATCGGTATTCGCCGTATCTGCCGACGCCTCATGCTCCTTCAGGAATACACTCACCGCTCCCGGATGCTCTGCAAGAAAGTCATTCCGAACAATGGTTGCGCCCGTGAGGAACCGGGATCCGCTCTCTCCCACTACCTGGTCCCAGACATCCGAAAGAGAAAAGACGCTGCGAAGTGCATCGTTCTGCAGCAAAGCAGCGGTTGCAAACGGCTGCGGAAGAACGGCGATCTTACTGGAATCCTCTTTCAAAAGAGCGGCAATCTCCGTTGCCTCTGAGTGGAATTCCAGCGTGCAGTCTGTGACTCCGCTCTGCTCCAGCAGATAGTTCATCGCATACTCCGGTGTTGCTCCCTGGCCGGTTGAGAGGACCGTCTTTCCGGCAAGATCCTCCATGGACTGCACCGATTCATCGCCGGTAATGACATATAAGACGCCAAGCGTGTTGATATCGATGACCGATACTCCGCCGTTTGTCTTGTTATACAAGGTAGACGCCAGATTTGCCGGGATCATGGCGATATCAAGATCACCGGATGCAACGGATGCAACAATCTCCGACGGGTCCGATGCCATCGTAAAGGAATAGGTCCCTTCTGCGCTTCCATTGTCGGAATCCTTCATCAGGTTCACCAGTCCCATGGTCGTTGGTCCCTTAAGAGATCCGACACGGATGGTGGTTCCATCATAGTCCAGAACCGTATCCGCAGATTCCTCCCCGGATGACGCAGCCTCTGCCGCCTCTTCCGGCTCTGCACTCTCCGCCTCCGAAGAAGATTCCACTGCTGCCTCCTCAGCCTGCGTTTGCGCGCTCTGCGTGTCTGCTTCCGATGCGGCAGAACTCTGCGTCCCTGCACCGCACCCTGTCAGCAGAACAGCTCCCGCTGCAAACATACCAAGCCAACGTGCTGCCTTGCGTTTCATATTCAATTTCCTCCCGTTTCTGCCGCCGCTGTGCCCGGAGCTCCAGGGCCCGAACCATTTCGAGCATCCCCTCCGTTTGTGTAAGGCCCGTACCCGGCGGACTAAAACTTTTCCAACAATTGATTATGACATCTGGCTCCTTTCTTCACAAGGTAAAAATGCGCTGGTCACTGCATTCTTGTACAGATGACAGCCAGCGACGGGTCCTGGCGGAAGCGTCCGGTTCAGGGGACTACTCCGCAGTTTCCTGGGCTACATCCGTATCCGTCTTGTTCAGGAGGCTGTAATCCGAATCGCTCATCGTATAGACCGTATCCCCGCCATCCACGCGGATATAATAAGCGGAAATCATTTCATTCCGGCTGCCCACCTCGAGCGTATGCTCCACATCATCCTGCAGGGTAATCGTTACCGTCAGAACCGGTGCATCCAAGCCATAAGGCTGCATATCCGTGACGTGATTCACCTCGTTGGTGCTGGTAAGACGAGCCAGCGTTTCAAGAATTTCATTGGCTGTAGAGGAATTCACTTCGTAGATAACCGATGCCTCCTCGTCCGAATCTGTTTCCTCTCCTTCCGTGGATGCATCGTCGGACGTTTCCGACTCGCTCTTTTTTGTGTCTTGAAGCGCTGCCTCTTCCGCATCGATATCATTGACAAAGCTCCACGCCGATCCGTCATAGGCAAGAGCAAGTTCTCCGTCCTCTCCGACAATGGTAAGCTGGCACAGGTCGTTTTTTTCAAACGAAAGTGCAGTATAAATGCCCTCTTCCTTTTCCTTCTCTTTTTCCTCCTCCGCGCTTACATAGAACCTGGCCGCAAAGAAGCCCGCGCAGCAGATGAGCAGCACAACAGACAATATCACCATTTGTATGCGTTGTTTTTTCATAGTTTCTCACCTT
>CAVKRN010000043.1:3136-12346 GCA_963658695.1 bacterium | reverse complement strand
CCTTATCTTCTCCTGCGGATAAACCAGGTTACAAATCCTGCGAGCAGCAGCAGTACCGGAATGAAAATGATGCACACCATGTTTACGGCAATGGCCGTCATCGTCGGAACCGTAAGGCTTGTGGAGCTGACACTCTTGACCGGAACCGAAATGGCGCTATCTCCTTCTTCCTGTGTGCAGGCTTTAACAATTCCGGAAAACAAAGACGCGTTCGAGCCGGACACCATCTGATCCGCACCATCGGAAAACGTCAGCACCGAACCGAACAGATACGCCGTCGACACAGCCTTCGCCTCCGTGGATTCTGAATCCTCTTCCTGCTGGTATACAACAGCCTTCAGCCCCAGCACGTACTGGCTGGTCGCATCCTCCTCTGTTTTACCGAAATTCTCTGTTTCAGCAGTAACATCCGAATGGATGTACGCCTTCTCCGACGTCGTCAGCAGCTCCGTTTTAGTTACATCGGATGATGTATCAACGTCCTGCAGCGCCTGGGCATACGCCATGAAAACATATCCGTTCCCGCCAGTTACCGCCGATGTCTCCTCCGTCTGCGCCACATCCGGAAGAAGGTACGATTCCGAACGGTAGTAGTAGCCCTGGTTGTTCTCCAGAACTACACCGTCCGAAACCGAAACGCCGTAATACGCAAGCACCCGGTTCCAACCGGACATGTCACTGGCCTGTTGGAAATTGGTCGTAGCAAGGAGTTTTCCGCCGTGCTCGAGGTAGTACAAAATTTTGTCCGCATCGTCCGATGACAGATCGCTTTTAGGTCCGTTGATAATCAAAAGGCTGCAGTCATCCGGAACAGCATCCTTTGAAAGAAGATCCAGACTCTCATACTCGCAGTTGAGCTTGGTCAGAACACTGGTGAAATTGCTGCCGAGGCTTTCCTCGCCGTGACCGGACAGCACGTATACCTTCGGCAGGCTTTCGCTTGTCACATAAGCAATGGCAGAGTCAATCTGTCCCTCGGCATCATACCCGGTCACCTTCTGCTGATAGGTGGTGTAGTCGATGGAATATTCATACAGATCCGAATACTCCACCACTTTGTACCTGCTGCCGCACTCCACAATCAGCGAGTTCCAGGTGCTGCTCATGACATCGCTGTATTCCTGCAGGAAGGTCGGATTTGCCGCCGGATCGATATAGGTGATCGCAAGGTGTGCGGACTGCTCCTGCATTTCATCCAGCGTGCCATCCAGCACCGTATCCATATCCGAGCTGCTGGCCAGAACATAAATCGTGACATCCTTGTCCAGATTCTTCAGGTAGTTCTTCGTGTCATCCGTCAGCGAATACAGGCCGCTCGTTGTCATATCGAACTTTGTGACCGCCGAGGGCAGCTGGTTCACCGCCAGGTTAGCCACCAGCGTAATCGCCACAACCAGCGCAATCAGACCGCCCGAATAAGCGCCAAGACTCAATGTCTTTTGTGACACAGAGTATCTTCTCTTCTGAATCACCTGGGTTGTCAGGAACAAAAACAGGAAAATCACCGATGCCAGATATACCATTGACGTTAGATCGATACTGCCGTTTAGGAAGGTATCAAACCGGGACGGGATATCAAGAGCACTCAGAATGGCGGTCAGCGTATTCCCGTCCTGCGAAATCATGTTCTCCAGATTCGGCATGATCATCGACAAAAACAAGCAGGCAAAGGACAAAACAGCCGCAATGATGACACTCTCCGTAAGACTGGAGAGAAATACGCAGACGGCCATCTCCGCCAGTCCGAACAGCCACATTCCCAAAAGTCCGGTGTAGCTCTGCGCATAGGGCACCGTACCAAACCGGGACAAGAGCAAAGGATACAGACAAAGCCCCAGAACCACGAAGGTGTGGACCGCTGCCAGTGCAAGGTATTTGCCCAGAACCACCTGTCCGACGCTCACCGGTGCTGTCAGAATCATCTGGTCCGTTCTGGCCTTGCGCTCCTCCGAAAAGCTGCGCATGCACAAAATCGGCAGCATGATCAACATCAGAATGGAGGATACCGACAGCACACTGGAAATATCCGGCTCCAGCCCAATCAGACTGCTCATGCCGATGTACAGTGACATCAGTGCCCACATGATGGCCAGGAACAGCCAGCCCGTGAAGCCGTGAAACAGTGACGCAAGATCTTTTTTGAATATTGCTTTCATTCGCCCTCCCCTGTCAGTGATAAGAATACGTCCTCCAGGGACTTCTCCTGCAGATTCATTCCCAGTACTGCACCGCCTGCATACACTGCCGCACGGGACACCGCGGGACGAATGTCTTCCTTTTCTTCAGAAGTCACTGTGAAAATCAAAAGCTCACCTTCCTCCTGCAGCGTAACCTCCTTCACCTTCGGAATGGCGCGCAGGGCCTTTTCCAATGCTTCCTTGTCACCGGTGACACGCAAAATAACCTGCTGGGATGTAGTCATATGCGACTGCAGATTGGCCGGCGTATCGCTGGCCGCCAGCTTTCCGCCGCTTAAGATCCACACATAATCTGCCACCGCGCTGACATCAGAGAGAATGTGGGAGCTTAAGATGATTGTATGGTTTTCCTTCAGTGAACGAATGTACTCAAACATCTCCTTTTGCTGCTCCGGATCCAGTCCCGCCGTCGGTTCGTCCAGAATCAGAATTTCCGGATCACCGATGAGGGCCTGGGCCAGTCCGACTCTTTGCCGATAGCCCTTGGACAGATTTCGAATCAGCCGTCCCTGCACATCCAGAATATCTGCCGCATCCAAAACAGTGGCCACCGCATCCATTCGTTTCCCCGCAGGGATCCGTTTAAGCTCCGCTGCAAAACGAAGATACTCCGACACGGTCATGTCTGTGTATACCGGAGGAACTTCCGGTAGGTATCCAATCTTTTGTTTGGCCGCTTCCGGCTCCTTCTGAATGTCGAGACCGTCAATCAGAACCGTTCCCGACGTTGCTGCAAGATACCCCGTCATAATGTTCATCGTCGTGGACTTTCCGGCACCGTTGGGTCCCAAAAATCCATAAATCTGCCCGGGAGCCGCCGTAAAACTCAAATCATCCACAGCGGTGTGTGCACCGTATCGTTTTGTCAAATGCTGTACTTCAATCATCTCTTCCCTTCCTGCTGTGCTGCATGAATATTTCGAACACAGTTCTTTTTACCCGAAAGATGTGATCGATTCGTCATGAAAGTGTGAGGATTTTGTGAGGAAAGTGTGTCCTTAGCTGCCTCCGGTGGAGTGCACGGATTTGCGGAGGAATTTGCTGCTTCGCAGCGCAAATCCGGCGTGGAAAACGCTTTCATCAGCGTTTCCCTAAGCGACAGAGGTGGCGGAGAATGTCCAGATCAGGAACCTCTTCATAAAGAATTCATACAATGCAAATGGTTTTCCCATGCGACACCTTCTATAATGAAAGTGTCAGGATTGAAAGATCCGAAAGGAGATAAAAGAAATGACCAAAGAAAAGACCTATCGTACCGATCGCCGCGCGGCACTTTTCCTTGCAGACGGCTGCGAGGAAATCGAAGCACTGACCGTATCCGATCTTCTCTACCGCGCAGGAGTTCCCTGCACGCTGATATCCGTCATGGGACGGCGTGAAATCACTTCCTCCCATGGCATCGTCATTACTGCCGAGACAATGATTGAGGACGTGAACATGGAAGACTATGACATGCTGATCCTCCCCGGCGGCATTCCGGGAACCCCCAATTTGGCCGCCTGCGCGCCCCTAACCAAGGCAGTTACATCCTTTGCCGGGCGAGAATCTGAGGGAAAGGCCGTCGCCGCCATCTGCGCTGCCCCGTCCATTCTGGCAAATCTCGGACTTCTGGATGGGAAACAAGCCACCTGCAATCCGTGTGTGGATGATGTTCTCAAGGACCACGGTGCCATCCATCTGGAAGTCCCTGTTGTGAAGGACGGAAATCTGATTACCAGTCGTTCCATGGGAACTGCCATCGATTTCGGCCTGCAGATTGTGGAGTTTTTTCTGGGAAAGGAAGCTGCAGACCACCTGTCCGCCGGCATTCTGCACACGCGTACATCGCTTGCATAATAACTGGCCGAATAGCACAGACCTTTTTCTGATGGAGTGTGTCCAAAAGCAAAACCTGCTGCCAATATCGGGGGACATTGGCAGCAGGCAATTGATACCGCAAGGGGGTTACATCTTATGAATATTCTTTTCTTTCTCAAGCCCAAATCCGAGCTTGATCTTGTCTACGAGGGTGATTCCATCGGCATGGCCATGGAACGCATCGAATGCCATCAGTTTTCGTCCATCCCCATGATCAACGAAAAGACCGGCAAATACATCGGAACCATCAGCGAAGGCGACCTCCTCCGGGCTCTTCGCCGCAGTCAGGACCAGGATATCCGCTCCTGTGAGCTTCGCTCGGTTATGAATGTGCGCCGGAAAAGAGATTATAAAAGCGTCCGTGCGGACGCAGATATCGAGAAGCTCTTTAGCTATGTGAAGGAACAGAACTTTGTGCCGGTTGTCGACGATACCGGTGTACTCATCGGAATTGTTCCGCGCTCTACTATCCTGGAATTTATGTTCGATCAGCATGAACGAACCGCCGCAGCGGTATCTCGCGTGTGCAGCGGCTGATGCCGGTAGACTCTCTCTCAATGAGTGTTGCAGCCAGCATGAGATCCACCGGCTGTTCTTCATTTTCAATCATGCCGAACAACATGCGGATGGATTCCGACGCAATCTCCGCAAATGGCTGCTGCATAGTGGTGAGCCGCGGATTAAAGTAATCGCCCAGTGCAATTCCGTCAAAGCCGATCACCGAAATATCCTCCGGTATTCTCTTTCCGGCATCTAAAATTGCCCGGCAGGCACCCATTGCCAACACATCCGAAATGCAGAATACTGCCGTCAGCTCCGGATACCCTTCCAGAAGCTCCTGCGCCGCATGATATCCGTTTTCAAAGGTGTAATGCTCTATTCCTTCAACTACAACCGCGAGTGACTTTTTATCGAAGGGGATGTCCGCTCTCTCCAATGCCCGGCGAAAACCGCGGAAGCGCAGCTGACCAACCGACGGAATTCCAAGGCCCTCAGCAATAATACCGATCTTCCGGTGTCCCATCGCAATCAGATAGCTGACAGCGTCATCGCTTGCCTGAAGATCATCCACCGCAACATTGGCATAGCATATCTTGCCGCCGGAGAAACTGTCCGATCGCTTTTGTGCTTCCTCCGGATCCTCTCCGATCGCCGCAAAGACAAACGGCACTCCCAGTTGGCGAAGTGCCGTTTCCTCATGCGTAAAATTGCCGCCAAGAAACACGATTCCCTTCAGTCTCTTTTCTTTGACGAGCCCAAGGGCCACTCGTACCTCATCCTCCATGGGGCCGACGTGACGCAGAATGGTTGTATAGCCTCTGCTCTCCACGCTCTCCTCCATCAATTGAATGATACTTGTGAAAAAGGGGTTGGTGATTCCCTTTACCAGAAGTGCGATACTGTTGGTCTCACTGCGCTTTAAGTATCGAGCTGAATTGTTAGGAACAAACCCCGTCTCCCGAATCACCTCCATGATCCGGTCCCGCGTTTCCTGGTTGATATCCGGATGATTGTTCAGTGCACGCGAAACCGTGCTGACACCGACGCCGCATTTCCTGGCGATGTCCTTTATGGTAATGTCCGCCATAGTATCTGACCAATCTCCTTTCCTTGGGGAAACGCTGATCAAAGCATTTCCCTGGCACAGCGCTCTTACAGACGCCCGTATAACTGCGCAAGACGCCGCATTCTGGCAGCCAGGTCCTCGTCCCAGGCTCCCTTTTTCATTCTCCACTCCCAGTTCCCCCCTAATGTGGAGGGTTCATTGATTCTCGCCTCATCTCCCAGATTCAGATAATCCTGCATGGGGATGATGCAGGTATCCGCCACCGACGAAAACGCCGCACGGATAAAGCTCCAGGCCGCCGTCTCCTCCGACCTTACATCCACATATTCCTCAGCATACTTCCGGTCCGCTTCCGATACGTGATTGTACCATCCGCGCATCGTCTCGTTGTCGTGAGTTCCGGTATATACCACACAGTTGTTGCTATAGTTATGCGGCAGATAATCCCCTGTCCCGGGTTCTCTTGCATCAAATGCAAACTGCAGCACCTTCATATTGGGATACCCGGTTTTCCTTACCATCTCACGTACAGACGGCGTGATAAAACCAAGGTCCTCCGCAATAATCTGCTTTCTTCCAAGTGCTGACTCGATCGCATCGAACAGCTCACAGCCAGGCCCTTTTCGCCACTCCCCGAATTCTGCCGTGGCATCTCCGTACGGAATGGCATAGTATTCGTCAAAACCGCGGAAATGATCAATGCGAACCACATCATACATCCGGAAGCAGTTCGCCATCCGTGAAATCCACCAAGAATAACCAGTCTCTTTATGATACTCCCAGCGATAGATCGGATTCCCCCACAGCTGTCCGGTAGCAGAAAACCCATCGGGCGGGCAGCCGGCCACAACCGTCGGGTATCCCTTCTCATCAAACTCAAAAAGCTCCGGGTGGCTCCAGGTATCGGCAGAGTCAAAGGCTACATAGATCGGTATGTCTCCAATGATCTGAATGCCCTTTTCATTGGCATATACCTTCAAATCATGCCACTGCTGTGCAAACAGAAACTGCTGAAATTCATAAAACCGAATCTCATCCGCCAGCTCTTCCCTGGCCTTTTCCATGGCCGCTTCTCTGCGCAGCCGAATATCCTCCGGCCATTCGATGTAGCTACAGCCGCTGTTTTGATTTTTAACGGCTGAATACAGCGCATAATCCGGAAGCCACTCCTCATTCGCCGCAATAAAAGCGGCAAACTCCTGCCTCTGCTCGTCAAACGCCGCTCCGGCCCAGCTTGCGGCCGGAATGAGGGCAAACGGACTGTTATCATACGCCCTCTTCAAAAGAGGAAATCTTCCTCGATATATGTTCTCATAAGAAATCTTCTCCGGATGATCTCCGAAAAAGACCGCATCCGTTTCTTCTTTGGTCAGGTACCCCGCCTCCTGAAGCTTCTCAAGATCGATAAAATAAGGGTTTCCTGCAAATGTAGAGAACGACTGATAGGGAGAATCCCCGTATCCGGTTTGTCCAAGCGGAAGAATCTGCCAATAGGCCTGTCCGGCCTGCGCCAGAAAATCAATGAATGCATATGCCTCCTTCGAGAAGCATCCGATTCCATATTCTGACGGCAGTGATGCCACCGGCAACAAAACGCCGCATTTTCTGTTCATATCCATTCCCCCTCATGGTTCACGAAAATCTTGATCCATTTTCCCTAAAAACCGTGATTGCCTAAGTTTACCACAGGAATGCGCTCCGCGCACCCTCCGGCCTTTCCTTTAACACACCCATTTTCTTTATCTGTCACAGTACACATGCTTTCCGGTAACGGGTGAAATTCAATCCTTATCCCTTCACAGCACCGGCCATAACACCCTCAATGATGTACTTTTGTGCAGCAATGTAAAAAGCAACAATGGGAACAATTGCCATGACCAGAACCGCCATCATTGCACCCCAGTCAATCTGCCCATGGGATTGCTTCAAATACTGTACGGCAATGGGAATCGTCTTGTACTTGTTAATATTCAGCACCAGACTCGGAAGAAGATAGTCATTCCAAATCCACATAGCATCCAGGATAGCGATTGTGATCAGTGTCGGCTTCATAATAGGTGCAATTACCAGGAAAAATGTCTGCGGAGGCGTACTTCCGTCAATGACGGCCGCTTCTTCGATTTCCAGAGGAATGCTTTTTACAAAGCCTGTAAACATAAATACGGCCAGACCGGCTCCAAACCCCAAATATACGATACAAATTCCAAGCGGCGTAGCAAGATGCAGGATATTCGCGAATTTCGACAGCGTAAACATCACCATCTGGAACGGAACGATCATGGAAAACATGCATAAAAGGTAAATCAGCTTCGTTCCAGCGGAGTGTACTCTTGTTATATACCATGCACACATAGAACAGCACAGTACAATCAGCAGCACCGAAACCACGGTAATGAACAATGAGTACCCAAAGCAGCTGAAGAAATCGGTCTTTTTCAATGCGTTGCTGTAGTTAAGCCAACCTGCAAATGCTTTTGATAAGCCTTTTTCCCATTTATCGAATCCGGAAGAAAGCGGCACCGTACTGATGCCGAACGGATTCTTAAAGATATATGCCTTTCTTTTAAAGGAATTCAGCACAACCACCAGAATCGGACTGATCCACAGAAACGAAAGGACTGCAAAGACAACGGTCAGGAGTGTGCCATGCTTGGCCGCGCGTACTGTAGAGACGTTGGCTGCAGATGAACCTTTCTTATTCTCGTTTTTCTTTGCTTCTCGCGTCATCACTGCTCCACCTCCTTGCTACGGCTCATTTTATTCTGAAGCAGTGCAATCGCCGCAACCAGAATAAAGAAAATAACAGCTTTCGCCTGACCGACTCCCTGCCAGCCAACCGTGGTATACATCGTATTAAAAATATTAAGTGCCAGAAGCTCTGAATTTTTGCCGGGGTTTCCTCCCGTCAGCGCCAAATTCTGGTCAAAGAGCTTAAATCCGTTGGTCAGTGTCAGGAATGTACAAACGGTAATGGTAGATCGCAGCATTGGAATCGTTACAAATCGAAGAAGCTGCCAGCTACTCGCCCCATCGATCTTTGCAGCCTCCAGAAGGTCTCCCGGAATATTCTGAATTCCCGCGACATAGATAATCATCATATAGCCGATCTGCTGCCAGCAAACGACGGCTACCAGTCCCCAGAATGCGGTCCATTGCGTAGAAACAATTGTCATCGAATACTTCGACAAAACAGAATTGAAAATCATCAGCCAGATGTACGACAGTACAATTCCTCCAATCAAATTCGGAAGAAAAAAGGCTGTGCGGAACAAGTTGGTCCCTCGAATTCCCTTCGTCAAAGCCATTGCAATGGCAAATGCAACTACATTGATGATCAGCATGGTCACTACCGTAAACAGTGTGGTATACCACAGTGAATGCAAAAAGGTCGTATCCACCTTTCCATTCACCACGAAAATTCTCGTATAATTCTTAATCCCTACCCATTTCCAATCCGTAACGGTCGTAAATTTACAAAAAGAAAGGAAAACTCCATATACGAATGGAACAATAAATCCAATTACAAAGGCTACCATCGTAGGCAGCACGAATAGCCACCAGTATTTTCGAATTGATCTTTGCATAGCC
>CAVKRN010000043.1:0-3126 GCA_963658695.1 bacterium | reverse complement strand
TCAAAAAGCGGGTGAGTGATGCACTCACTCACCCGCCAAAATTGTTCCGCACGGGATTCATCTTCCATCAGGCTTACAAATGAAATGGCAACTGTTTCCATTACCATGTTCATCTATGCCTAAACAGCCTTCCCGGCGCCTTCTTGCATTTCAGTTGCCATCACTCCTCGTGTGCCAGTTTCCACTGGTCTGCCCAACCGTCTACAAAAGCGGTCACTACACCGTCCCACTTTCCGGAGCCGTCTGTATATGCTGTCAGAGCAGATACAACATCCTTGCGCCAATCATCCACATTCGGTGTTGCATTGAAGGACCATGCAACCGAGGTCTTTCCGTCTGCGGCGAGCTTGTTGGCCTTTGCTCCAAATGGATTCTTAGCCTCATAATCTCCTGTAAAGGTATCAAACGGGCAGGAAAGTCCCATATCATTTACCAGTGCGCTGCGGCCCTCATCAGAGGTAATCACCCAGTTCAGGAAAGCAAGCGTTGCATCAATCTCTTCCTGACTGCACTTTGCATTGACTGCCCAATGATTCTCTGTGCCAACGCAGAGTCCCTGATTGGCATCATCCACACCAAAGTAAATCGGCATCATATCCAAATCGTCTGCCGTCACAAGATATCCATTATCCGGATTGGTAAGTGCGGAATATTCCCAGTCGCCATTCTGATAGAAAACAGCCTCTCCCATACCAAGCTCAGCCTCTGCATTGAGTGCACCGCTGTTGAGCGTCTTCGGGTCTGCTGCAGAGTCGCGAACATACATATCCCATACTCTCTTAAAGTTATCCAGATAGGTTCCCTTGATTTGGGCCTCTCCTGCGGTCAGATCCTCAAGGCCATCATCCTTGAATTCATAATAAAGAGGCATATTGGCAAGATGACCGGAGAATCTCCAAGAGGAACCATCGTCCAAGCCTGCCGAAGCGAATGCTTCTGTCAGATCTGTCCCGAGAGCTTCATTGATCTCATCGATGCGGGAATTGATGTCGTCTGCCACCTTTTCCAGCGTATCCAGATCCTGAATCTCATCAATGGAAGCAATAACTGCATTATCAAGTGTGCAATAATCTTCCAGAATCGTCTTATTGTAAATAAGACCATACGCCTCATAGCAGTTTGCAACACCGGCAACCTTGCCATCATATTCCACTGCGAGGCTCTTATCAGTCAGATGCTTGTAAATCTCAGAACCCTTCAGATCATAAATATAATCCGCATAGGTCTGTGCGTCTGCAGAACTTCCGATATTGAAAATAGTAGGAGCCTCGCTCTTGGCAAGTTCAGACTGCAACGTCGTTTTATACTGACCATCTGCAGCAGTAAGAACCGTTACATTGCCACCAAGCGCATTATACGTATCGGACAGATTCTGCCATGCCTCATCCGTTTCCGGCTTAAAATTCAAAAGATAAACTCTACCGGAAGAGATTTCAGCAGTATCCGACTCCTCTGCATCTGTAGTGTCCGTTTCCGCTGCATCTGCCTCTGCACTCTCTGTAGTCGCGGCAGCCTCTGTCTCTGTGTCCGCGGCCGATGTGTCAGACCCGGTTGTATCGCTGCTCCCACAGCCTGCCAGAATTGAACCGATCATGGCAGTACTCAAAACAAATGCCAATACCCTTTTTTTCATTTCTTCCTCTCCTTTTCTGCTTCCTTGCAAACTATATCCCATTTCCGGTTTCGATCCCGGTATCGATATCGGTACCGTTTCCGGAACTGTTTCCAATATAGTCTTTGCACAATAAAAATGCAAGTCCTGCGAAAAGACTTGCATCGTTTTTGTTATTATTCGCTTAATTTATATACTATATTTTGTGCGCTTTAACCATTCTATAATTGTCCGTGTCGGTTTTGCACCCGCATCTCGATTTTAGTACAGCCCACTTGACAGCCGATACCGGGACATCGATTTTGATACTCGAATGTACACGATGGAACTTTCTACTTGCATTCGGAAACTTCGATGTGCTACTGAAAGGATGGCAGATTCCATCGATAATGGATAGCCAGGAAGCGAATCAGACAGGTGACCACCATACAGGCAACGGATGCTGTTACCGCATCCACAGGCATGCGAAGCAGTCCGCAATAAACCACGGCGCCAACGATCGCAGCAATTCCGTACACACGTTTGCGCATGATAAGCGGCATCTGCGCCGCCAGCATATCGCGGAGAATTCCGCCGCCAATTCCGGTCAGAACGCCGACAAAGGAGCATAAAAAGAAATTGTCCGCATACCCGGAATCGATCGCTGTGCGGCATCCGACAACAACAAAGGCGGCAAGTCCGATGCTGTCGGCGATATTCAGCAGCTGATCATTGCGCTCCTGATTGGAGGCAAGAAATCTCTGCCAGCACTTACCATATCGCTCCAGACAAAAGAACACAATGGAAGCTACCGCTGCCACTGTCACATAAACCGGTTTTTGAAACATTGCGGGCGGAATCACGCCCAATATAAGGTCACGAATCAATCCGCCGCCTACCGCAGTAGCACAGCCCAGAACCACCGCCCCGAAAATGTCCATCTTGCGCTCTCTTGCGACCATGACACCGGAAACCGCAAACGCAACGGTTCCCACCATTTCCAATATGAAAACAATCAAAGAGAAGTCCAATTCATCACGCTTTCCTTGCAATGAAAAACCTCAGAGATTCTTCTTGCGAATATATCTCTGAGGCCAACACTATCAAAATATAATAAATAATAAGAAATGGACCCTCCGGGACTCGAACCCAGGACAGGCCGGTTATGAGCCGGCTGCTCTAACCAACTGAGCTAAGGGTCCATAATCAATACCTGTTTAACAGACACATCTCAATCATAAATATGCCTGCAAGCAACCAATCCATGTTGAAATCGACAGGTGCTTAACAGATATAAAAAGATAAAGAGATGCAGACCGAGCAGTCACTCGCCTCACATCTCTTTACGAGCGCCCCAAACAGGGCTCGAACCTGTGACACCGCGGTTAACAGCCGCGTGCTCTACCACTGAGCTATTAGGGCATTTGATTCAGAAAAAGCACGGCGCTTCCTAAAGCTCCGCGCTCCCTGACACCTTGCGGTGCCTTCAAAACCGAATACATTTTTCAGGAACTCTTTCGTTCCAACAAGCAATA
>CAVKRN010000042.1:18878-20661 GCA_963658695.1 bacterium | reverse complement strand
CTTTATGATCCCGATTGCTTTGTCTGGGGACAGAACATATAACAAGGACAATATTCGAAGATATATCATGGAAGGCGAAAGAGTGATTCCGGGAGCATCTACGGTGCACTTTGATGAAATCAGCAGGAAGAAGATTTTTACATCGATTGATAATGCGAATTTCAATGATATCAAACTGATAAAAGAGAATTATTTTAATCTCAAAAATAAGCTTGGCCGAGTTCCCAGTCTACGTGATTTTGATGATTATGGAGAGATGGACGTCATCCGCATTTTTGATAACAATAGTCTGGGGTCGTACCACATGTTTTTGAAAAAATACGAGAACGACTACAAGACCTGCTTCTCAAACGATGAGGAAAAGATATTAGAATTCGTTTCAAAAAAACTGGCGAATGGAAAACGAATCCAGGAGCTTCAGATGTTAAGGCGAATACTGGCATATGCACATGGTATATCAGAACGCGGCTTGTTTGCAGGGCTTTCAGAGGATATGAAGGAGTATGGAAAATCTGTGAGCCAGAATCAGATGGAAAACATTGTCAATGTGATGACAAATAAATTTGCTGCCGGTGGAAGCAAACAGACATATTCGCAATGTGTGTTCATTGAGAAAACAGGATCCGACTATAGACCGGCGAAAACATTTCTACAGATGCTTGCAAATGACGAATTCTATAATGTCTTGAAAGAACTTGTCGAATTTGGCATCAGCCGATATGAAAGAGATTATAAGAATGCATATGATCAGACGGATTTTGTTTTATATCAGAAGTATACCTACGAAGAGGTGTGTAGATTATTGAATTGGAACAAAAATCTATCCTCTGTTATGAATGGATATATGCTGGACAAAAAGACAAGGACATTCCCGGTATTCATCAATTACGATAAGGGGGATGATGTCAGCGATACGACAAAGTACGAGGATCATTTTGTGCCGGGATTTCGAGATCGTTTGATTGCTATTTCTAAGTCAGGAAGGAGCCTACGGTCAGAGGATGTGCAGAATTTCCTGAAAGCAAAAGAACGTGGCATACAGGTAGAGCTTTTTGTAAGGAAAAACAAGGATGACAGGATTTCGAAAGAGTTTTATTATCTTGGGCACATGACAGCAAGTGGAAATACAAGAGAATTTATCATGGCCAATACAGAGAAAACGGCCGTAGAAATCGAATGGATACTGGACACACCTATTCGGGAGGATATCTACGAGTATATTGTGAATTCGTAAGGAAAGTTCTGAAAGAAAGGGAATTATGAAAACAGTAAAAGTGGTCGCTGCAGTTATGAAATCTGTTAACGAGAATGGCGAACCAGTTATTTTGGCAACACAGCGGGGATATGGTGATTTTAAGGGAGGCTGGGAATTTCCGGGCGGAAAGATCGAATCTGGTGAAACACCGCAGGCAGCAATCAAGCGCGAGATCATGGAGGAACTGGATGCAGAGATTGAGGTCGGGGAATTGATAGATACGATTGAGTATGATTATCCGGACTTTCACCTTTCGATGGCTTGCTTCTGGTGTGAAATCGTAAACGATAATCTGGTGCTGAAGGAGCATGACGACGCAAGATGGCTGACGTGTGAACAATTGAATGATGTGGCCTGGCTGCCGGCAGATCGAAGTGTCATTAGAAACATTGCCGGGATACTGGCTGCGCAGCAATAAATACTGATAGAGCACAGGCATTGGGGAATCTGGATGTCTGATCAGCGTCTTTGCGATAGTACATCGATTTTTAAATAACTAGCCTAACTAACTGGCCCTTTTTCCTGATT
>CAVKRN010000042.1:0-18868 GCA_963658695.1 bacterium | reverse complement strand
CGCACCCTCAGAAAAAAGTTCTGCGTTATTAGGCCAGTTATTTTGCAAACGATGCACTGGTTATCTGCTGGCTATTAAAAATACAACAAGGCCGCAACCGTTTCATGAAGGTTACGGCCTTGTTGCCTGCCTGAGGTGTGCGTTCCGGAGCATCAGACATAGTATACGTAATTGTCTTTCCTAGCTGCGGCTGCTTTCGGCGGCTCTGCCCGGTACCCTAATGCGCAGTGACCAATCCCCTCGTAAGCGCCTTCTATGCCCAACTCCTGCAAGAGCTTCTGTCCGAATTCGGATTCAAACTCCTCCTTGGCGCGGTGAATCCAGATGCTGCCCAGTCCCAAACTCTCTGCTGCATTCATCAGATTTCCCATTACCAAAGACCCGTCATACAGATAGGTGGGAACAGACTTATCCGCTAGTACCACCAGAATAACCGGGGCACCGTAAAAAGGATCGATGTTTGCGCCCATAATGGCGGCATTCGCTCTGGAAAATTCCTTCACCTTATCCGGATCGGTTACAGCAAGGATAATCGGACTCTGCTTGCCCATACCCGAAGCCGCGTAAGTGCCTGCCTTGAGGACTGCCTTCAATTCTTCATCGGTGATCATATCCGGTTTAAAACTGCGGCAGCTTCTTCTGCTCTCTAATACTTGAAGTGTTTCATTCATGGCTCACCTCCGTTGAGATAGCGTTTGCATGTTTCGTGCACTATAACTATGCGTTTACTGTTTCGGCACCAGCTGTCACACCGAAAAATATAGTTTGGCGCGTATACTAAAGTCGGAACATTCACATAGCTATATTGTAATCCAAAATCGAGCCTCATGTCTGCGACTGTCGTATAAATTGATGAAAGCGTTTCCCTAATGTGTCCATTGACAGGGGAATCATTTACAATACAAATAGATAATGAAGGGGGATAATTTTATGAAGCAGGAATGTACTGTACTGGAAATGCTGGAATATCGTGCTATGCACACGCCGGAACGCACCTGCGTGATATATGATTCGGAGACATCGCTCTCTTTCGGGGAATTTTGGGAGCTCAGCGGGAGAATCTATGCTTGGCTTCATGCGCAAGGAGTGGGGGCTGAAGATGTGGTGATGTATTGTCTGCCGCGCGGGATCGGTCTTTTTGCGTGCATGGCTGGTACGATGCGCGCCGGTGCCGCCTTTGTTCTTACGGAAACCGGCAATAATGATCAGCGAACGGCCTTTATTCGTGAGGATTGTGCATGCAAGCTTTTCGTTGATGAGGACTGTTGGCAGCAGATTCTCCGGACTGATCCGATGGATGGTTATGTGCCGGTTGAGTTGCATCATCTATGCTACATTGCATATACCTCCGGTACAACAGGACATCCGAAGGGCGTTCTGCATGAATATGGAACCATGGAAAATTCATGGAAGAGTATACGCATTGACGGACAGCCGCTTCTTAACGATACGGATACATTTCTGGCGATGAGCCCGCTCAACTTCGTTTCACAGCCTATTCTGTTCTCTGCGATGTGTGCCTTCGGGACAGCGCTTGCCATCATGCCTTATGAATACAGAGAAACGGAAGAGAAGTTTTATGGTTATCTCACGGATGTACACGTAAACTCCGGGTATCTTACGCCATCCTTTTTGAGAAGTCATTATCCGTTTCGTCAACCCTGGCGAATGTGCATCCTTTCCAGTGAGCCGGCTGACGGCCTTTTCATTGAAGATATGGAGGTCTATAACTGTTACGCTTCAACGGAATCCGGATGTCTGATCACTGTTTTTGCACTGGATCGGCCCATGACGCCCGCGCCCGTCGGGAAATCCGGATCCGATCTGGAGATTCTGGTGCTCAACGAGGAGGGCACAGAGGTTCCTGCAGGAGAGGAGGGTGAGATTTGCTTTCGTAATCCGTATATGCGCGGCTATCTGAATCTGCCGGAGCGCACCAGAGAACTTCTTCGGGGTCGGATCTTTCATTCCGGCGATGCCGGAGAGATTGCTGTGGATGGCAATCTGATCGTTCATGGACGACTTGACGAAATGTTCAAAATCGGCGGGTATCGTATTGAGCCGGATGAGGTGGCAAATGCGGTTAGAAAGGTCTGCGGACTAAAACACATCGTTGTGAGGGGCTTTGTGCTGAAGGATATTTCCTCCATCATCGTATTCTATACCGACGATGCAGAAATCGATGCCGAAGACATGCATATGCGTCTTTTGAAGGTCCTTCCGGAATATATGGTTCCGACCTCCTTTGTGCATCTGCAGGATTTCCCGCTCTTGAAAACCGGAAAGCTGGATAAGCTAAAGCTTCTGCCGCCGGAGGGCAGTTGGGCGGAATTCCATACTCAGTCCTGTGCCAATCTCCCGTTGATCGGAAAGGGTAGAACGGCTGCTGTATATGATCTGGGCTGCAAAGTACTCAAGCTCTGTAAGCCGTCGGTTCCGTTTACACTGATCCGTCAGGAGCTCGTACTGACAGATGCGGCTCACGCATGCGGCATTGATGCTCCAAATGCCTATGAAATTGTTCGCTCCGGTGCCAGCTATGGAATCATTATGGATAAATTATCGGGAGAAGTATTGGAGCAGCGGCTTGCCGGACACCCTGAGGATACGAATGCACTGATGGCTGCTTTCGCAGTCGCCGCACGCAGGCTGCATCGGACTTCCGTTCATGACAGCCGCTTCCCGGATCTGAAGCAGGTGTCCATGGTGCTGTGTGACAATTTGCCCCTGTCCTATTGCACCGCCGCAGAGGCGGCGAAAATCAAGGCAGTCTTTGAAACGATTCCGGATGCACAGACCTTTGTGCATGGTGATCTGCATCCTGCCAATGTACTTATCCATGGCTCAAAGATTCACTTTATTGATCTATTGCTGTGTGGAAGAGGTCATCCTATATTCGACCTGATGTGTATGTATTCGCACTGTGTCTTCCTGCCGTCAATATCGAATGGCAAAGATGTGGGCAGTGCAGAACTATTGGTGGGGGAAGATTTGTTTGATGCCTTTCTCAAGGCATATTGCAGCGATATGACGCCGGAGGAGCTTGCAGATGTTAAACGGCAGATTGCCGGGTTCCTCGCTGCCAGGATATGTACGGCTGCTGCAGCTCTTCCCGGGCTGTTCTCGGATCAGGTACTGCGGGAGGCAAAGAGCAGAGCGCTGGAATTCTATGACTGGCTCAGCGATTTCGGCTTCCGATTCCCCTGCATTTTGGGGGAATAACCACATGAAAAGACGAACAAATTGCAGCAGCGCCTATATTGGGTATCTGGGATACACGGCACTGGAAACAGACCTTTTATTCTTCATGGTCTGCGATACGATTTTTCTGACACAGGCCAAGGGACTTTCCATGGCGCAGGTTTCCCTGCTTACTTTCTTGTCCTTGGTGTTCTCTTTGCTGATTCAGTATCCCCTTCTCAAATGGATCGGCACGGTTGGCAGTCAGCGGGCTGTGCGTGGGGGAAGTCTTGCGTTCCTATTGTCCGCGGTATGCATTACCTTTGCGCCGAATTATGCGGTGATCTTGCTCGGCGGTTTTTTGAAGTGTATTGGGCACACATTGGGGGCCGTCGGTGCGGTCATATTAAAAAACCGGCTGAGTAGAGAAGGATCTGAGGATCAATATGTTGTTTGTCAGTCGGATGCGAACGGTCTGACAGCCCTTGTTATGTTCGTTACAGCCATTAGCTGCGGAGCACTGTTTCGCAGAAATGACTATTATCCTATGTATGTCTCCATACTCTGCAGTCTTGCCGGAGTGGGTGTGACATACTGGTTTTCACGCGACTATGCCGCGGCGGAGGAAATCCGTTTGTCTGCGGTCGCGGAATCGCCGAGTGAGAAGCAATTCTTTTTTCGGTGTCGAAAGGAAGCAGTCATCCTCTTTATTTCATTTGGCGTTTTTACAGCTTTGACGGGGGTCGGTCTGTCCTATGCAAAGCTTCATTTGCAGGCGGTTCTTTCGGGTTGGGGATCGGACTATGCCGTGATGCTCCTGAGCTTCACGGCAGCTGTCCTTTATCTCCTGCGCTTCTTGTCCAATCTGCTCATGCGCAGCGCCTACCGGCGAGTTGGAAACCGTACACTTATTGTGGTATCTGGGCTTTTGCTGACGGGCATGCTGCTCCAGCTGATACCGCGAATCTCACACTTTCGGAATCCCGCCTTCGTTCTCTGCGCGGGTTATCTGCTACTGGCCTTTGTACGTGATCCCTATATTACCCTGATACAGAACATCGCTCTTGCGGAGGCGGATCCGTGCCGTCAGCAAAGTATGTTGATAAAGCTGAACAGTGTCAAAAAGCTAGGAGCACTGATTCTCTCTGCCGTGGCGACACTTCTGATGTATCAGTTTACATCCTATGCTGTCATGCTGCTGATGACACTGGCTGCCGTGATCAATCTCGTACTGTGCATCCGGATTATTAAAAAGCCCCGGGTGGGAAAAAGTTGAAGTGAAATTTTACTAGAGAAAACAGAGCAGGTGCAAGGATTTGAACGACAGTTTGATGCGTTTTGCGGAATATAATTGCAAAACGCATCAGGCTTTAACAGAATTGTGGCGTCTTACTGCTGCAGTTCTCTTAAGAATCCGCGCAGTGCGCTGCGAAGCTCTTCGATATAGCCGTCGTAGCAATGGTCGGAGCCGGCGATGGTCTTGAGCTGCGCGTTCGTATACTGTTCTGCCGCCTTTACGGAGCATGCATAGGGAACGGATTCGTCGGCATCTCCGTGGATAAGGCAAACCGGACCATGGTACCGTGCAATCTCATCCTCTACATGGATAGTCTGGGCAACGCGGACATAGTCTCCGCGCAGCTTCCTATTATCCCAGCTGCTTAGGTATTCCGGAATCTCCTGCGGATCAAAGGATAATCCAAGGAGGCTTCCCTTTCGCGCCACTTCCGGGATCATCAGTGCCGGCGACATTGGAATCAGCGCCTTGCAGGTATTCGGGCACATTCCAGCCAGCAAGGTCACCAGCAGGCCGCCTTGGGAATGACCACACAGATACAGATCCGTGACGAAATCAAGATGCTTGGCATAATCGATCGCCTTCAGTCCGTTGCTAACCCACTTGTACAGTGTATGATCCTCAAAGGTACCGTCGCTCCCGCCGTGTCCGTAGAGCTCAACGCGAAGGACAGAGATATTCTCCTGCAACGCTGTCTCCATCGCTGCCACAATGTGCGCCTCCTCCATGTGCCCCGTAAAGCCATGGAACAGGAGCATCAGCGGGCCCTTTTCCTCCGCATTCGGACGATCCAGCTTGGCATGAAGCCGAATACCGTCGTCTATAATATAAAATTCTTTCTCATTCATAGGTGTTCCCTCCTTTTTTTGCAAGTGAAAATCACTGCCGTCGTTAATTATAAGCCCAGATTGTTTTTTTTTCAGGCATCATCTGTTACAGCTTATCCTGTGGTATGATTTTGCTACAGTACACTCGCCACCCGTCGCTTGGCTGGCGTCTGTACAACAACATGATCTTTGGATAGTTGCTTTGGCTCTAGAAGGTGGAGAGGTGATTATGAACATTGTATGTTTGGATTTGGAAGGAGTATTGGTACCGGAGATCTGGATTGCTTTTGCGGAGGCTTCGGGAATTCCGGAGCTGAAGAGAACAACGCGGGATGAGCCGGACTATGAGAAGCTGATGAACTGGCGCATCGGTATTTTGAAGGAACATGGCCTTGGACTGAAGGAGATTCAGGAGACCATTGCCCGGATCGATCCGCTTCCCGGGGCGAAGGAATTTCTGGACACGCTGCGCAAGGAAACGCAGGTGATTATCATCAGCGATACGTTCTCACAGTTTGCAGGACCGCTGATGGCCAAATTGGGGTATCCTACCATTTTCTGCAACGAGCTGGAGGTGGCTCCGGACGGAGAGATTACCGGATTTCGGATGCGAATCGAGAATTCCAAATTGACGACCGTCAAGGCACTGCAGTCCATCGGCTTTGAGACGATCGCCAGCGGCGATTCCTTTAATGACCTTGGCATGATCGGAGCCAGCAAGGCAGGCTTCCTTTTCCGCTCTACGGAGCAGATCAAAAAGGATCACCCGGAGCTGCCGGCCTACGAGACATTTGCAGAGCTTCTGGAGGCCATCGAGAAGGTATTGTAGTGGTATTGTCAATTGAAAAGGTGACTGTGAGAACAGGAGTAATCAGAGCGGCAGCACGAGATATTCGTGCTGCCGCTGCTTGTTGCGTTTTTTCAAAGCTCGATATCAAAGAATACCGGGTGCTCCTGCAGATGCGTGTTGGGTTGGTGCAGGACGAGCTTGGTCTGGCCCTCTCTGGTGTTGAACAGCATGCCGTGGCCGCCATCCTCGTCAAAGAGCGGCCGGGAATCTACGGTCCAGCGACCGGTGATTTCTCCGTTGTCGGAGCGGGCAATGGCCTCTGCATACCCCTTGGGGCCAAAGGTCGCCCACAGCATGAGGAGCTCACCGTCCTTGCCTCGCCAGAGGAAGGGACCATCGGTGACATAGATGGGACCATCCCACTGCCGGTTGGTGATAGAGCATCCCCAGGGAGCATCGGAAGCCTGCAGGAGCATTCGCGGCGTGCCGATCCGGCGTGTCAGATCATCGGAAAGAGGGACGGCGCAGATCTGTCCGTTTCCCAGATCCACCCATTCGTGGCTGAATACCATCCAGGGAGCGCCGGTCTTGTCGACATAAAGCGTTCCGTCGAGGCACTGCCAAGGATTCGGCGTAAGCTTACCGTCGGAGTGAACATGATACGGGCCTAACGGGGACTCTGATTTCAGAATCAGGGTCCCTTTTTTGTTGTCTTCGGAATTGGCAAAGGTGGCGAGAATGTAAAAGGAACCCTTGTAAAAATGGATCTCCGGCGCCCAATAGCACTTATCGGCCCAGAAATTCTCCGGCTTGTGAAACAGCTCCACAGGACCTTCCCAGTTCTCCAGATCCTGGCTGTAATATCCGTCGAAGCCATCGGCGTGCGGCGTCCAGGTGGTGGCGGCACGGGTGCCGGTCATGTAATAGGTGCCGTCATGGAACAGGACAAAGGGATCACGAATGTTGATATCAGTAAGCTTCAAGGGAAAACTCCTTTCGGTGTCAAAACGTGCTATGATCTATATCCTACCGCACGAGGAGGTGAAACGGCTATGCCTAATTTTTTCAATATCGATAATCCAATCTGGAAATTCATCGGAAACTTATGGGACTTTTTTGTCCTTTCTGTACTGTGGCTGGCGTGCTCGATACCAGTGGTGACGATCGGCGCATCAACGACTGCGCTGTATTACGTGACGCTGAAAATGGCATCCGATCAGGAAGGGAAGCTGTGGCAGCAGTTTTTTCACAGCTTCAGGCAGAACTGGAAGGAGGCAACCGGAATCTGGCTTGGTTTTCTGGCTGTGGGAGTTGTTTTGGGAATCGATCTTTTCTATGGCCTGACAGGCGGAACGAATCTTGCATCGGCGGTGCTGGTCTTTGCGGTGGTCGTGGGAGCCCTGTACCTGTGCCTTTTGTCGTTTGTCTTCCCCCTTCTTGCCAGAGTGGACAATAAGCCGTTTGCCATTGTGAAGATGGCAGGCGGCATGCTGGTGCAGAACTTCCTGCCGATTCTGGCGGGCGTCATGGTGATGGCTGCCTTTATCCTGACCGGTTTTTTTGTTTTTAAACTGATTCTGCTGGTGGTTCCTGCGCTTCCTGCGTATATCAACAGTAAGATGTATAACCACATTCTGGAGCGGTATCACCTGAATCTGGATGACCGAGACCGGACAGATACTGCAGAAGCGTAGCTGGTCGGAGACGATTCCTTCAGCGGTTACTGGGCGGTTCCGCTGCCGAACTTGCTGGAAACGGTGGCCTGTTTGCGATATTCGCGGGGAGAGCAGCCCATGTACTTGCGGAAGAGATCCTTGAAATAATTGCTGCTGGAAAATCCGCTGTCCAGAGCAACCTTGGTGATGGTGTCATCGCTGACCAGCAGCTGGTGTGTGGCGTTACGGATTCGGACATTGTTCAGGTATTCCTTGAATGTGTGACCGGTCGTTGTTTTGAATTTATGTGAAAAATAGACCGGATTGAGCTTTAGCTCCGAGGCGATTGTATCCAGTGACAGCGGTTGGGAGAAGCGCGTATCAATGATCGCCAGTGCCTGCTCGATATCGGATTGCATGTCCTTCATGGAGATGAAGAGGTCCTTCGCTCTTGTCGAGTGATTCAGCGTCTGAATTAACAGCTCGCTGACATACAAGGACAGAAGAATGTTGGAACTGGGGCTGGGAGAGAATTGCTCTTTGGCGATTCGGCGCAGCAGCTCCTCGATGATGGGACGCCCGGTTTTGTCGGTGATTCGCTTGTCGGAGGAGCGGAGCATGAGGGGGAGGTCCGGAACCTGATCCGCCAGATGCGGGGGAAGTGCGTCGGTATTGATATAGACCGCAATGCGTTCCGATGGCGTTGTCCCGGTGTAGCTGGTGCTGTGGTGCACGCCGGGGGCAACGAGAACAATGTCTCCCGCCTCGAGGCGGACATAGGCTCCGTTGATGATATAGAGGCAGTGCCCGGAACGGAGATAGTAGTATTCCAGTACGGAATGCGTGTGCTCATACGGCATATAGAAGGATGGCGTTCGTGTCTGCGCTTCGATGTAGAAGTCCACGGATGCCATTCGTTTTTCATCAAAAGAGCGGTAAGCCTGCTGCAGCGGATCGGAGTGGTTGTTCACAAATAAGCCTCACGGATTTAAGGAAAAGTGCACAATAAACGGAAATCACTTAATTTTTATTTATCCACAGATATAGAAAAATAAGTGGTATGCGTTGATTTTACTATTTTTTGCAGTATTTTTCCAATGGGGCTTTATATATACTTTGTTCACGGTTAACAAAGAGCCGTGACTCACAAAAAGCCGCCGAAGAGGAAAATGCAATGGGAAGGCGGCCGGGACGTGTGGTCAAGGCGTGTAATCGAAACGATAATTACGGAGGGTAATGATGAAGAAGAAAATGATTAGTTTATTGCTTGTTTCTGCTATGGCAGCAGGAATGCTGGCAGGATGCGGGAGCTCCGGCTCTGCAGAGGCAGACACCACAGCAGCCGATGCAGCAGAGACGACAGAAGCTGCCACAGAGGCGGCTACAGATACTGCAGCGGCTGACACGACAGCAGCCGACGGAGAGGCGATCACGCTTCGCATGGCATGGTGGGGCTCACAGGATCGTCACGACAAGACCATTGCTGCGATCGAGCTGTATGAGCAGCTGCACCCCAACATCACATTCGAGTATGAGTTCTATTCCTTCGATGACTACTTCACCAAGCTGAACACACTGGTTGCTTCGGATGAGGTATGGGATGTATTCCAGCTCGGCGGCAACTTCCCGATGTACATGGATAAGATTTATCCGCTGGATGAGTTCATTGAATCCGGTGTTGTGGATGTCAGCAAGATTTCCGAATCTAACCTGAAGACCACACAGACCACCGATGGCGTTCAGCTCGGCCTTACAAACGGCATCAACACCTACGGTATTGCTTATGATCCGGAAATGTTCGAGGAAGCAGGCGTAGCACTTCCGACCGACACATGGACATGGGAAGACTATCAGGCTGCAGCCGATCAGATCACTGAGAAGCTGGGAATCTTCGGATCCTCCACATTCCTGACATCCGACTTCATCGCAGGCTGCTCTACCTACATTCCGCAGTCCGGAGAGCTCGGTCAGTATAGCTTCTTCAACGTTGCACTGGACGGCATGGGCTTTGATGATCCGCAGATGCTGGCACCGTACATTCAGATGCGTGCAGATATGATCAAGAAGGGCTCCTATCCGGATGCCGGCGCAGCAGCTGAAGTTACCAACATTGAGAACGACTTCCTGGTAACCGGTGAGGCAGCTATGACATGGGTTGCTGTTAACCAGTTCCCGACCATCTACAATGCATGCCAGGAGCAGGGTAGAACACTGGCACTGGTACACCTTCCGAGAGTTACCTCCGATGGCAATCCGGGTGCAACCATTCAGTCCTCTCAGATGCTCTGCGTATCTCAGGATTCGGAGCAGAAGGAAGCAGCTGCAGCTTTCATCAGCTGGTTTGAGAACGACGTAGACTGCAACAACATCCTCCAGGCAGAAAGAGGAATCCCTGCAAACGAAGATGTTCGCGCTGCTCTTTCCGAGAATGCTACCGAAGGACAGAAGATCATGTATGAGTACGTAGACAAGATCTCCCAGGAGCCGATGCCGGAAGAGTACAACGTACTTTCTCCTGACGGACAGAATGAGGTACAGGACAACTACCTGAACTACATTCAGCAGGTGGCAAGCGGAGAGCTTACTGCAGAAGAGGCCGCACAGAAGACTTACGACGATGCAGCTGCTATCTTTAAATAATTCGGGTCACTTTAGAAAATGACCTCTGACATCTATGGCGAGCGGAAAGACAGGCGCAGGAAGGCGCAGTCTTCCATGGTACATCAATACTGAAAACGATGTACCAGACAACAAGTGATAGGACCGGTAATGCCGGAAATGAACAGTCCCGCCCTGAACAATTGCGCAGGGCGGGATTTTTGCACAACAACAGCACTGATTTATCGAATGATGGTATGTATGGGCGTGCCATTTGAAAAGGTGCGGAATGGAGAATGGGATGAACGGAAACGCTGTGACAGCCAAAAAAGGCGGGTTTTACAGGTTCGTCAACAATGAGAATACGGTGGGACATGTTTTTGCATTGCCTTTTATCTTCGGCTTTGTCATGTTTTCGCTGATTCCGATTGTCATGTCTTTGAATTATGCCTTCACGGACTTTTCTCTGGGCTCAAAGACAGCAGAATACATTGGCTTTGAGAATTTCATCAACCTGTTTCACGATGAGGTGTTTGGAAAATCGATCGTCAAGACCTTGCAGTACGTTGTCGTTTCGGTTCCTTTGAAGTTGGCCTTCGCGCTGCTGGTGGCCTTTGTCCTTACGAGACCGAGCAAAATGGTAACGGTGTACCGTTCCCTGTATTACCTGCCTTCACTGGTGGGCGGCTCTGTTGCGGTTGCACTGGTCTGGAAGCAGCTGTTTGCCAGAAAGGGATTATTTAACTCCATTCTGGACAATATGGGACTGGAGAAGATCAACTGGTTCGGAAGTGAGAAGCTGGCCATTTATCCGCTGATCCTGATGGCGGTATGGCAGTTCGGATCGTCCATGATTATTTTCGCGGCAGGTCTGAAGGAGATTAACGTGTCCTTGTACGAAGCGGCGGAAATCGATGGGGCCAACGGAAGACAGAAATTCTTCAATATCACGCTGCCGATGCTCTCACCTATTATTCTCTACAACCTGGTGATGCAGACGATCTCCTCCTTCATGTCCTTTACGCAGGCATTCGTCATTACGGCGGGCGGACCCAATAACTCCACCATGCTGTACGCGCTGAATGTTTACAATCAGGCATTCAAGTACAACAAGATGGGCTATGCATGCGCCATGAGCTGGATCATGCTGGTGGTTATGTCGGTGATTACGCTGATCATCTTTAAGACCTCGAAGCATTGGGTATTTAACGAGGCAGACAACTAAGAAAGGGTGCGGCAGGAGAATAACAATGAAAGCAAAACGAGCCATTATCAAAACCGTCTACCACGTGCTGGTCATATTGTTCGGCTTCATTATGATCTATCCGGTGCTGTGGATGATCAGCGGATCCTTCAAGGACAACGCACAGATTCTGCGCGGAACGTTGAGCCTGATTCCGACCGAGTGGCATCTGGACAATTACAGCAGAGGCTGGTCCGGCTTCGGCGGCACCACCTTTGCCACCTTCTTCAAGAACTCCTTTTTGATTACCATCACGGCAACCCTTGGCTGCGTGATTTCCTCCTCGCTCATCGCGTATTCCTTTACGCGCATCAAGTGGAAGGGAAGAAAGCTCTGGTTCACCGCAATGCTGGCAACCATGATGCTGCCGGGACAGGTTATCATGATCCCGCAGTACCTGATTTATTACCGTCTTGGTCTGGTGCCCGGCTATGTACCGCTGATTCTCCCGTACTTCTGCGGACAGGCGTTCTTCATTTATCAGATGATGCAGTTCATGCAGGGAATTCCCAGAGATCTGGACGAAGCAGCGAAAATCGACGGCTGTTCCAAGTACCGCATTTATTCGCAGATCATTCTGCCGCTTTTGAAACCGTCCATCATCACCACCATCATCATCCAGTTCTACTGGAAGTGGGATGACTATATGGGACCGCTTCTGTATCTGTCCCGCCCGGCCTCCTATCCGGTATCGATCGCTATCAAGCTGTTCGCGGATTCGGCTTCGGTCACGGATTACGGTGCGATGTTCGCAATGTCTACGCTGTCACTGATCCCGGTATTCTTGATCTTCCTTATTTTCAACCGGTATCTGGTACAGGGTATCAGCGGAAGCGGACTGAAGGGATAAGTAATAAGGGCCGGCATATAACCTGTGCAGACAGGGACCGGCCCGGCAAAGAGGAGTCGGACAATGGGAACGGAACTGGAGACAGGCGTTACCTTTCAAACGGATAATGCGCTTCTGCAGAAGCTGATGGATGACGCAGAGGAAAAGTGCAAGGAAAATGTGCGGCTTTTCGGCGATACTACGGTTCTGGTGGAGGGCGGTGGCTACGAGAAAATCTGGCTGGAGACGCAGCCCATGGGCGGTGAGATGTATGCCAAACGAAATCTGGCAACAGGCCTTCACAACCAGACGATGTTCATGGATTACCAGCGTACGGACGGGAGAATTCCCGGCAGCATTGCCGTGATCGACGGGAAGGTGGTTCCGCAGTTCAATAAATTTCAGGGCTTTTGCTTTCCGGGACCGGCGCTGGATATGTACTATCTGGCAGGGAAGGATCCGCATTATCTGCAGCAGCTGTATGAGACGCTGCGAGGGTTTGACGCGTATCTGTGGTCGGTCCGGGACTCGGATGGCGACGGGTGCCTGGAATCCTGGTGCAAGTACGATACCGGTGAGGACAAGGCGCGGCGCTATCAGGACGCTCCGGACCCCTGGGAGGCAGAAACGCCGCCGGAGGGCTGCAGCGTGGTTCCGATGGCATCCATGGATGTCATGAGCTATTCCTATTCTGCACGGGAAACGATGGCGGAGATTGCGCGTCTACAAGGCAAAACAGAACTGGCAGACAGCCATCTTGCCCAGGCAAAAAGCGTGAAGGAAACCATGCGGAGTTATCTTTGGGATTCCGAGAAGGGCACTTTTTTTGATCGGGACCGAACTCACCGGAAGATGCCGGCGCTGATTCACAACACGCTTCGCTGTATGTACTGGCATAGCTGTGATCCGGATCAGGCTGAGCAGTTTGTGCAGCGGCATTTGCTCAATCCGGAGGAATTCTGGACCAAGATGCCCCTGCCGTCTGTGGCGGTAAATGATCCGATTTTCGTAAACGAGCCCTCCAATGACTGGAGCGGGCAGTGCGAGGCACTGACTTACCAGCGCGCCATCCATGCGCTGGAGCACTACGGATACTATAAGCTTTTGCCCATTCTGGGTCGGAAGCTGTTTGAAGCGATCGGCGAGGACTGCCACTTTGTGCAGCAATATGATCCGTTTACGATGAAGCCATCGGGCGTGGATCCGGATGGGAACAGCGGACAGGATGCGTATGGACCGGCAATGCTGTCGGTGATGGAATACTGTAGCCGCATGTACGGCGTTCATATATGGAGAGACCAGATCCTGTGGGGGACCTGCCGCGGTGCAAACGGAAGCTATGAGCAGCGCTGGAACGGGCACTCTTACCGGATGGAGAATGACAAAGAACAGGCAGCGGCATTCATTGACGGCCGGGAAATCTTCCGCGAGGAGCGGGGACTTCGCATTCGGACGGATTTGCAGGGAAAGATCCTTGGCAAGGCGTCGTATGAGTGAAAGGCAACGAAGAGGGGACACAATGGAATACAATATTCTGCAGTATGGCGCAGTATCTGACGGAACGACCAAATGCACAGACGCCATTCAGGCAGCGATCGATGACTGCAGCAAAACCGGAGGGAGAGTGGTGATCCCGTCCGGACAATTTCTGTCCGGAACGCTGATCCTGCGCTCCAACGTGGACCTGCATTTAGAGCAGGGGGCGCGGCTGATTTCCAGCATGGAGCCGGAGGATATGACGGATTTCTCCAATGGCTTTGAGGATGACAACGAGGACACCGGCTGGGAGGGCGGCTGCTTTTTGCTGGCACGGCACGAGGAGAACATTACAATCTCCGGAGCCGGCGTGATCGACGGACAGGGACGGCTTAGCTTCTACGATGACGATTCGGATGACGGATATCATGAGTGCCCGCTGAATGTACGCGGATTCCGCCCGAGAATGAGCTTTCTCGAGGACATCCGGAACCTGACCGTGCGGGATGTGACCTTTTACGATGCAGCGTACTGGACCTTGCACATGGCCGGCTGTCAGGATGTGCTGATTGAGAACATCCGGATCTTAAACGAGGAACGGGGCCCAAACAACGACGGAATTGATCCGGATTGCTGCAAGAATGTGATCATTCGCGGCTGCATCATCCGCGGCGGGGATGATTCGGTGGTCATCAAGACGACGGCACCAATGACCAAAAAGTACGGTGCCTCCCGGAATATTCTGATCTCCAACTGCGTGATGAAATCCAGATCATGTGCTCTGAAGATCGGAACGGAAACCTGGGGAGACATTCATCATGTCATCCTTTCAGATTGTGTGCTGGAGGACTGCACGAGAGGAATCGGAATCTGGTCCAGAGATGGCGGAGAGATTCACGACATCAGCTTTCATCATGTGATGGGCAATACAAGGCGTTATGCCGACTGTACAACACGGCATACGGGCGTTCATTACTGGTGGGGGAAGGGCGACGCTATTTTTATCTCGGCAACAAAGCGGGAGGGTGTCGATCGTCTGCCGGGGAAAATCACTAACATTTACGTGGACAATGTCCGTATGGAGTGCGAGGGCGCCATCGTCATCGCCGGAGAAACATATTCGCCGGTAGAGAATATCTCTCTGAAGGATATGCACTTGGAATGGAAGCTGCAGAGCGGACACAAGCCGGATTGTTTGGATGAAAGACCCTCGGCACGCGGGTGCTATCCCCATGAAGTGCCCTGCGTTTATATCCGAAACGGACGGAATGTTGAGGTAGAGGGCAAGCTTCTGGTGGATGCGTCGATGAAGCCGTATGTGCAGGAGGAAATTGTCCGGGAAGAGACGCCGGTAGAATTCCTGTTGTAGCTACTGCATTAAGATGCGAGTGCTAATCAGTTACTGATTTTTAACGAACCGCGCCTTTCTCGTCAAAAGCATTTCGTCAGTAGTAAATCGTATATAAAAAGACTCCCTTGCTCATCGCGAGGGAGTTTTTTTGCTGCCCGTTCCGCTCATCGGATACGTTCGAGTATCAAAATCGAGATACGGGCAACACAGGTATCTTTTTGTATTGTGATTTCATATCTTCGCTTACAGCGTGATCACATCCAGATCCTCCGGTACGAGAAGATTGCCGTGATAAAACCGGCGTCCCTCCTCGGTATAGAGCTGCCGGCGGTTCTGAATATTGCGGTCCTCGGTGTGGTACAGAATCAAATTGGGGACCTGCAGTCCCTCTGCCAGCTGCGCAGCATCGGCGACGGTGGAGTGGTTCTTCTGATGCGGCTTAAAGATATCCGCCTGATCCTGCAGGCAAAAGGCCTCGTGGAGAAGCCAGGTAGCCCCCTTTGCATAGTGCTCCTCGCACGCATTGTAGGGCTCGTCGCCGCAGCAGGTCAGCCGCTTGCCGTCGTCATACTCCATGGTGAAGCCAAACTGCTTGGCCTTTGTGGAGCCGATGTCAAAAAACGTGACCGCCCTTCCGAGAATCGTGAGAGTCTCCCCGTCTTTCACCGCAACGAGATGAAGGCGGCTGTCTATAAAAGCACATTCCTTCGGCGTTAGGAGCTTTTCTGCCATTTCACGAAGAAGGGCAATGACCTCATCGTGCCCGTAGATGACGGCTTCTCCCTCGTAATTGCCGCGCTGCATATTCTGCAGAATCATGCGCAGCATCCAGATCATCCCCATCAGGTGATCGAGGTGACGGTGCGTGAGGAACATCACACGCAGATCCCTCCAGTCGATGCCTGCAGCCTTCAGCTGATGGAGCAGCGCATTGCCGCCCCCTCCGTCCACGAGAAAATAACGGTCGGTCTTCGGACGCAGCTCATCCTCCAATACAAAGCAGGTGTTGTAGCATTCGGTGACGACGGCATTTCCGGTCCCCAGCATGGTAAGCTTCATGATTCCTCCTGCAGCTTAATTGTTCACAACATGAACCGGCGTGCCACTTAGAAACGCCTTGATATTGTCGACCGTAATATCAAGAATCCGCTGTCTTGCGGCTTTGGCAGCCCAGGAAATGTGGGGCGTGATCATGCAGTTCTTGGCGGTCAGAAGCGGATTATCTCCGCGGATCGGCTCCGTAGACACTACGTCCAGGCCGGCTGCGTAAACCTTGCCGGTGTTCAGCGCATCCGCAAGATCCTGCTCGACAATCAAGGGACCGCGTCCGTTGTTGATCAGAATCACGCCGTCCTTCATTTTCGCAATGGTGTCCTTGTTGATCATGCCGGTTGTCTCCGGAAAAAGAGGACAATGCAGGAAGATCACATCCGATTCCTGCAGCAGCGTGTCCAGATCAACATACTCCGCCACCTTTTTTCCGGCTTCGGTTTCTGTTCGGCTATAGGCCAGGACACGCATATCCATGGCACCGAGAATCCGGGCGGTAGCTTGTCCTATTTTGCCAAGACCGATGATACCGGCGGTCTTTCCGCACAGTTCGATCATCGGATAGTCCCAGAAGCACCAGTCGATGTTGTGCTCCCACCTGCCTTCCTTCACTGCCTGATCGTGTGCAGCGTAGTGGGAACACAGCTCCAGCAGCATACCGACAGCATATTGCGCCACAATCTGCGTTCCGTAGGCAGGAACATTGGCCACCAGAATGCCGCGCTCCTTAGCAGCTGCGCAGTCTACGACATTGAAGCCGGTCGCCAGAACGGCAATGAATCGGAGGTTCGGGCAAGCCGCGATGGTCTCTTTTGAAATGGGGGTTTTATTGATGACAACAATCTCCGCATCCCCAATGCGCTCTGCAATCAGAGGGGATTCCACGGTAGAGGTGCGGTCATAAATAGTGGTCTCTCCCAGGGCCTCTAAGGGCGCCCAGGAGAGATCACCGGGATTTTCTACATAGCCATCCAGTACAACAATTTTCATGTAAAACAGGATCCTTTCGGGAGATCTCTCTCCAGCCACATTCTTTATTTTGCTTCCAGCAGCTTGTCGATGCTGACGAGCTTTACAGCCAGTGTGAACACCTGCGTTGCCTGCTTGAGCTCATCCAGCGGCGGGAAGGAAGGAGCAATGCGGATGTTGCGGTCGCGCGGATCCTTGCCGTAAGGGAAGGTTGCTCCGGCGGGGGTCAGCTTGACACCGGCCTCGGCACACTTGGAAACAATGGCCTTTGCACAGCCGTCCATGGAATCAAACGCAATGAAATAGCCGCCGTTGGGCTTGGTCCACTCACCGATGCCAAGACCCCCCAACTCCTTCTCAAAGGTGCTTTCTACAGCCTCGAACTTCGGACGGAGAATCTCTGCATGGCGGGACATATGTGCGTGCATGTTCGCCATATTGCCGAAGAAGCGCACGTGGCGAAGCTGGTTCAGCTTGTCGTGACCGATGGTCTGGGCGGCCATGTACTTGCGGACATCGTCCAGATTTGCCTTGGACGCGGCAAGTGCAGCCAGTCCGGAGCCGGGGAAGGTCACCTTCGAGGTGGAGATAAACTTGTACACGATATCAGGGTGTCCTGCCGCGCGGCATTCATCCAGAAGCTCCAGAATGAAGTCCTGATGTGCAGGATCATCATACAGATGATGGATGGAATAGGCATTGTCCCAGAAAATACGGAAATCCGGGGCTGCCGGTGTCAGTGCGGCAAAGCGGCGCACGGTCTCATCGGAGTAGCTGTAGCCCTGCGGGTTGGAATACTTGGGAACGCACCAGATGCCCTTTACCGACGGATCGTTGTTGACATACTGCTCCACCAGATCCATATCCGGGCCTTCCGGTGTCATGGGGATGTTGATCATCTCGGCACCGAAAAACTCGGTGATTTTGAAATGACGATCGTATCCCGGCACCGGGCAGAGGAACTTCCAGTTGTCCAGCTTGCACCAGGGAGTGTTGCCGCACACGCCATGGGAATAGGAGCGGGCAACCGTGTCAAACATAATATTCAGAGAGGAATTGCCGAAGATGATCATGTCATCCGGATCTACCTCGGACATATCACCCATTAGGCGCTTTGCCTCGGGAATGCCCTCACCGATGCCGTAGTTGCGGCAGTCTGTGCCGGTTTCATCGTTGAAGTAGCTGTCGGAATTCAGCACATCCATCAGTCCGTTGGAGAGCTCGAGCTGCGCCTTGGACGGCTTTCCTCTGGCCATGTTCAGGTCGAGGCCCTTGGCTTCCACATCCTTAAACTGCTGTTCCAGTGCTTCCTTTTCCTTCAGGAGCTCTTCTTTCGACATTTCCGCGTATGTTTTCATCGGTTCCTCCCTTTCGGCATTCCGTGTGCCGGCACACGTATCATTGTATACAATATCGCTACCCTTTTTACCACTCCCGCAGGGAGATTGCAAGAGGCGGAGAATGTTTGGCGCATTATAGACGCCGGACAGCGATGGGAGAACTGTAACCACGCCTTGAGGCTTCCGTCAGGAATGGGCGGCGCTCATATTTTCCTCGCAGGGATTCTCTATGAATGCCCCAGATTCACCAAACGCCCGATTCG
>CAVKRN010000041.1:5850-20694 GCA_963658695.1 bacterium | reverse complement strand
CTACGCTGAGGATTTTTGACACGTGCAATCAGGAAAAAGGACCAGTTAGTTAGGCCAGTTATTTAAAAATCGATGTATCAGTCCGGGTTGCGCATGACGGCCACGCCTACCAGCCCGGGGCCGGTGTTCAGCGCCAGTGTCGCCGTAATCTGCTCCTCAAAGAGAATCTCCTTGTGAATCAGCTTCTCATGCTTCTCCAGAAGATTCTGCATGGCTATTGCTTCCTCGTGCGCATCGCCCTCTTCTACCACCATCCACGTCTTGTGTCCAAAGCTGTAGCGGACGACCTCCTCGGCCAGGCGGAGCTTGGCCATCTTGGCACCGCGGATCTTGGCCACCGTATAATAGGTGCCGTCCGGTCCGCAGGAGATGATCGGCTTGAGCTTCAAGGCCTCGCCAATGGTGCCTGCCACCTTCCCGATGCGGCCGCCGTGCTGAAGATATTTGAGCGTGTCCATGTAGAAAAACACGTTGGCGTCCCCCAGCTTATCCGGAAGCTTTTTGCAGATCTCCTCGTAGGAATCGCCCTTCTGCAGGCGACTGGCCGCCCAGATGGCATATAGACCGGATCCGCAGGAAATGTTCTTCGTATCGAAAACGAAGATGTCCAAATCCTCATACTCCGAGGCCGCCAGCCGCATCGTATTGTAGGTTCCGGAAAGTCCGCTGGAAATTGCAAAGGCCAATACCTTCTCATATCCCATATCCCGCAGCGCATCAAATTTGTCGATCACCTCGGCGATTGACGGCGTCGAGGTGGTCGGCAGCTCATCCGGAAAGCGCCTGTATACCATCATCGGATCGATATCCACGCTGTCCAGATAGTCCTTCTCCGGATACATAATGTGCAGCGGCAGAATCTCGATGCCGTAACGCTCCCGGACATCTGCCGGAATGTCACAGCCCGAGTCAATCAGAACAGCTGTCTTCTGCGGATTCATTTCCTTCATTCTATCGGATTCCTTCCCATGTCATGTGATGTAGTTTCGAAAACTACGTCAATAGAATACCCTAGGTCTCGCTCTCCGTCAATGTCCTTGCCAACATTCATTGCCTAGTACATCGTTTGCAAAATAACTGGCCTAATAACGCAGAACTTTTTTCTGAGGGTGCGTGTCAAAAAACGTAGGCGTAGCGGGCTACGCTGAGGATTTTTGACACGTGCAATCAGGAAAAAGGGCCAGTTAGTTAGGCTAGTTATTTAAAAATCGATGTACTAGATCGCAAACATAAAGAACCGCTTTACTTCATAATAGTCGTCCGATTCAAAGCGCACCGTTTTCGCATTGAGGCGCTGCGCTCCCGGATAGTAGGAATACCGCTCGGCATCCTGATATTCCTTATACTCTATGTCGGCGCAAAAATGCTTCGGGAGCTCCGGCAGGCAGGCACTCCAATCGCCTGCTGCCGCTTTCTTCATTCCCTCGCGAATGAGCTGCACCGCCCGATCCGGCTGAATCGAAATGTTGGCTCCGCCAAAGGATCGAATCACCGGAACCGCAACAATTGCCGGAATCAGTTCCTTTGCTTCCTCGCAAATGGCAGCGTCTCCGCTGATAAAAATGGTTGGTACCCCATAGTATGCAGCAAAGTACGCATTGTACATAAACTCACTGCAGTATTTGCCATTGAGCAGCATCTTATGTATATTCGGCTCCGAAGTATGAGCCAGTGGATTTCCGGTGGAATAGGCATGTGCGTGGTATCCGGTCATGGCACAGGCGTCGAAACCAGTATCAATTCCCGCCATCATGCCGGCCGGTGAGCGATCCCACCCCCGCATGAGAACGGCATTATCCGGCAGATAGGACGGAATAATATTGCGCGCAGACCCATGTCCGTCCCGCACCATAATCTCCGCATCCGGACCGGCTCCCTCGCAGGCAGCCGCTGCCTCCCTGGACATCTGTTTGGCAAACTCCTCATAACGGTACTGTCCCTCGGATATTTCGGACCAGTCAGAGATGCCGCAGGTTCCTTCAATGTCTGAACTGATGAATAAATTCATTTCTGCACGCCGCCTCCTATCGTAAAAACATTTCCACATGAAGTGTATTGTACCTTCTTTGCCTGCGTTCGGAAAGACGCCCCCTCACAGCTATAATATCTTTTCCATATATTTAGCATCATTATATATGTATTTCATTCATTACATCTCTTGGCGTATTCTTAGCATCAGAAAGAGGCAAACAAAAGCCTCACCGAAAAGACAAATGAATCGAGCATTTCTACCGCTTCATTCAACGCACAAAGGTAACTTTTTCACACACAAAGGAGGATTTCATCATGAAGGCACTCAGGGAATTTGCAGCATTTTTAAAAGAGTTTGGCGATATGTTCCCGAACCACATGTACATTGGTAAGTAACAAAAACAGCGGCCCGATGGGGCCGCTGTTTTACTGTGTTCCAACCTGCATAAAATCACGCAATACCTGCTCACTTCTGCGGTTACTCTCCCGAAATCACATTCCTCGCCTGCTGAAGCCGAATCGCAAACAGATCGTAGAAGTCCCTGCTTCCATCCTCCGGCACAGCATAGGGCGTCAGATAGAATACTTTCAAAAGAAACAGATTCAGCTGACGCACGAAGGCATCATCCTCCGCAGTCTCCATATATCGCTTTACATCTCTGCAAAAATAATGCCATTCCGACACATACTGCTCATATCGGGAAAGATCCGAAATTCCCAGCCATTTGCTGATCTTCACCTTCATCTTTCCCGGCATCTCGCAGCCATTGTCCACCACAAAATACCGAAACGTCTGCGTTGCCGCATCGTAGTCGCGCCCCAGTGGGAAGAGACGACAATACCCCGGCCGGAAGGGGTGGATAGAGCAGCGTCCATCATCCGACAGCAATGGACAGGCTCCTACCCCATTTTCGCGCATGCACAAATGCGGAAGGATCATTCCTCCCTCTGCATGAAGTGCAAGAATACCTCCGGTCTGCAGCTCTTCAAACCCTTTTCCAAGACCGGCTGTCAACTGATACACATCCCACGGATCCAGATGAATGGTATCCGTCATGCCGTGACAGCAGTCACCGCAGCCGTTGCACTTTTCACAGTAAATCTTCGCCATATCTGCTGCTGTGTATGTTCTCATGGTTTCCCTTCTATACGGCCTCCCGAACCGGCAATTCTCCTCTATACACGTCACTTATGATACGCTCGGCCTGCGCGGATCATGAACCCGCGGTAGATCTGCTCCAGAACCAGGACTCTTGTCATCAGATGCGTAAATGTAAGGTCCGAAAGCTTCCACCTGCAGTCCGCCCGGTCCAGAAGTGCTTTTCCAGGTCCCAGCGACCCTGCAATGACGAATACCAGATTGGAGGACCGCTGCTGCCATCGGTCCAGCTCTGCCGCGAAGCCCTCCGAGGACCATTCCTTCCCGTGCAAGTCCAGAAGGATGCAGAAATCAGAGGGCCGAATGCGCTCCAATGCGTGTGCCGCTTCCTTTTCTTTGATCAGCTCCGCCTCGCCCGGCCGGTCGGCGTGGGTGTTGGCCTCATCCTTCACCTCCACCACCTCTGCCCGACAGAATGCCTGCAGGCGTTTTATATATTCATTTTGGAGGCTGGCAAGTGCCTTGTCCTTCATATGTCCAATGCATAAAACCGTAACATTCATACCAACACCTGCTGCATTTTATGATACCATCTGTTCATCTGCTGCCACGCTTCAGCGCGCTTCTTCTGCTTCTATACAGATTTGCATATGTTACGATGCAGATGGCAGACGACCAGGAAAGGTAATAATCCCAAAACGATGAACTATTATTTTGCTCCCCTCGAAGGCATCACCGGCTACCGCTTCCGCCGGGCACACCACACGTTTTTCCCCGGCATGGATGCCTATTATACCCCTTTTGTCGTAGCGACCTACACCAAAAAGCTCAAGTCCCGCGAGAAGCTGGACGTCCTTCCGGAGAACAATGCCGGTGTTCCCACCGTTCCACAGATTCTGACCAATCAGGCCGGCGAGTTTCTTCATTGTGCACAGACCTTTGCCGATTTAGGTTACAGCGAGGTCAATGTAAACCTCGGCTGTCCGGTCGGCACTGTCACTGCAAAGGGAAAGGGCTCCGGTATGCTGCGAACACCGGAGATCATGGACCGATTTCTGGATGCTATTTATAACGGAGCCGAAAAGATATCTGTCTGCTGCGCGAATGGCCAGCGTTCCTCTCTGAAGATTTCGGTAAAGACCCGCCTTGGCTGGGAAGATCCGGAAGAATTTTCACAGCTTCTTACGGTTTATGAACGCTACCCGCTCTCTGCTCTGATTATCCATGCAAGAACCCGTCAGGAGCTTTACCGCGGCAAACCGGAGCTGGAGGCATTTCGTGTCGCATTTGCCCGACAGACGGCTTCCCTCTCCGACAGCGCCACCTCGCATCCGCCGCTTACGCTGTGCTACAACGGAGATATCCGAACCGGTGAGGATATTCAGTTTCTGGAAAACGAATTCCCCGGCCTTTCTCACGTAATGATCGGCCGCGGTCTTCTCTCCGATCCGGCCCTTGTCAGCCGGATTGTCACAGGGCAGGAACCGGACACCAAGCTCATCCGTGCCTTTCACGATGAGCTGTACGCCTCTTACGACGAACAGTTTCACGATGACCGCATTCGCATCAACTGCATGAAGGAGCTGTGGACCTTCCTGGGTGAGAGCTTCTGCGACAATGGTCGCTACGTCAAGGGCATCCACAAAGCCAAAAACCGCGTCGAATACGAAGCAGCCGTGCGCATGCTGTTTGCCAACTGCGGCCTGCAGCCGCTCTCCAACGGCCTTATTCCGATGAACTAACGGCCCCCTCAGCCGTTCTTCATAAGCTCCACATTTTCATCACTGTGTTCGATCTGCCGTGAGAAGAGATGGGTCATCCGGATCATACTGCCGGCTCCAAATGCCCCCTCCTTCCACTCGTAGTGGATGCACATCAAAAGCACCAGCCGCAGGCTCCGCTTCCACAGGCGCTTCTCTGCTTCGAGACTCCCCTCGTAGAAGGAATCAATGGTATAGCGATAGACCAAGTAGACTGCAAATTTGGTGAATAGGCGCTGAAGAAGCGTTCCATAGTGCTCGCGAAAGGCCGCTTCCCGTTCCCGAAGCTCCCCGTACTCTTCCTGCAATTGTATCAGGAGGCGGCCTCCTTCGGCATTCATCACATCCATTCTGGGCAGCAGCGCCAAAAGAGTGGCATCCTCCCTCCCATCCGGAAGAATTTCCGGTATCTCCGGCAGCCTTTCGGTTTCTATGCCGTTCCGGGCATCGTACTTTGAACCGATTCCGCTACTCTCCCCCCGGCACGCATCCGCCTGAAGCGCAGCAATCAACGCATCTCTGGTATGCAAAACCTTTGTCAGCCGCGCCTCGTCCTCTGCAGAAAGGCTCTCCCAGGCTTCTTCCTCATCTTCTGCGGCGACGTACTGAACCGGCGTCGTGCGCAGGAACAACAGCCTTCCGGTCTCCATACAGGAAAGGCTCAGATCAATCTGCTCGTAGGAGCCAACCCCCATATAATACCGGGGATACTCCTGACAGGTCTGGCTCATACCTTCCTCTCCCAGAACGCTGCACAGCTCGCACAAATGCTCTCCGGTAAGGAAGGGGCAGGTTCCGTCCTCCCGAAGCGGGATATACTTGCAGTCCCCTTCCTCCTTCAGGTTCTGCGCCAGCTTCTCTCCAATGGCACCCTCCTGTACCTTGTAGTAATAGAAGGTGTCTTCATCCACATCCACCTCCCATTCCTTGCAGCAGGTATCCGGACAAGCCCCTGCAAGACACTGGAATTTGAGATAATAATCAGGATATTCCGTTCGCATCGCTACTGTCCTTTCCTCGCGAGTCGCCTTCACACAGCCAGCTTCGATAAGCCTCAAACGCCGATGGAATGGAGTATGTCGCTTCCAGCTCCGCCTTCGTAGCCCAGATCAATCCATCCGCCTCCAACGGGCTAGCAAGCTGCAGATGATAGCCGATCATATGCCATTCCACATGCGAAAAGATGTGCCTGGCGTCCGGCATTCGTTCCAGCCGCAGCACCGGATCGTCCAGGGTGTCGTCACCACCTTCATCGCCTTCCGGCATAGCAAAAGCGCCTAGTCGGTAAGCCTCCCGCAAAGCCTCCGCCTCACTTAATTCTCCCTCTGCTCCCGGAAACTCATACAATCCCGCCAGCAATCCTTTAGCCGGGCGCTTTCGAATGGCCACGAATTCCCCCGCTGTCATCAGCAAAATCGTGCGCTTCTCAATGCGTCTTGGTTTCTTTACCGTCAGCTTCGGATACTGCAGCTGGCTGTGTGTGCTGCACGCTTGGCACCACTCCGCCCAGGGACATACGCCGCAGAGCGGCTCTGCGTTGGGCAGACATACCATTGCCCCCAGATCCATCAATGCCTGGTTAAAATCTCCCGGCCGTTTTCCTGTTGCCGCAATTCGCTCCTGATAATAGGACTGCGCCGCCTTTTTCGCGTCTGTTTTCTTAATATCTCCGTCGTATTTCATCATCCTGGCATAAATGCGCAGAAGATTTCCATCGACCGCCGCCTCCGGCTGCCCAAAGGCAATAGACGCAATGGCCGCTGCCGTATAGTCACCGATGCCGGGCAGCGACTGCAGCTCCTTCGCCGTTCCCGGCATGACGCCGCCGTATTTTTCCATGATGATAACCGCCGCCTTATGCAGATTCCGAACTCTCGTATAGTAGCCCAGTCCCTCCCACAGCTTCAGATACACATCCTCCGGTGCACCGGCCAGAGACGCAATGTCCGGCAGTTCCTTTAAAAACCGCTGATAATAGGCCTTTCCGGCCTCCACTCTTGTCTGCTGGAGCATGATCTCCGAAAGCCACACATGATACGGCGTCGGATCCTCCCTCCAGGGGAGAATCCGGCGGTTGTTGTCATACCATATCAGAAGTTCCTGTGTCTGCCTGTTATTCATTTGCAATAGAAAAAGCGCTCGCCGGGTGCCATGAAATGATACTTGTGTCCGAAATGATACTGGAACATATAATCCGCAAGGTGCCCCGGGTTTTCTCCGTTGTGCGCAAAGAGGTCGTAGTGCAGCGGAACCAGAAGATCTGCGCCGATTTCCTCCGCCACATCGGCCGCCTCTCTGGCATTGAGGTTGCCGATGATATTCGCGTGCTTGCGTTTCCAGTCACTCCCGTTGATGGGAAGACAGGCAATATCAATTCCATAGGGCCGGAGATCTCTTGTCATACTCTCCCATTCCACGGTGTCCCCCGAATGATAGATCGTCGCCGCAGTAAATTTCATCACATATCCGAGATTCTCATAATCTCCGCTGGCATCCCTTGCAAGCTCCTCATGTGCTGCCGGAACCGGATAGATGGTAGCGCCGGCAACAGATATTTTCTCCCCGGCCGCAGCGCCAATGATGTTCTCCGGCTTCACGCCGCAGGACGCCGCCACCGAAATCCAAGGCCGCGGCACAATGAACTTGGTCTGCGGCGAAGCCATCGCAATTCCGCGCAGTGTGCCCGGATCCAGATGATCACTGTGGTTATGCGTGCAGAGCACCACATCCAGAAAATCCACGCACGTTGCAGAAAAGGGCGGTGCAAAGCGTCTGGTATCCGGATTCGGAATGCCAAGATACGGATCCACAGCAAGCAGCTTGCCGCCTGCCTTAATGATGATTCCGGCCTGTCCCAGATACCAAAGCGCCGCCATGTCTCCCGGCACCTTTGTATGAATCAGCTCACCGATCAGTTCATTTCCGCTTTTGTACCATCCACTGACTGCCATATGCGTGTCCTCCCCTCTACTCGTAAATGAATTTTCCGTCTGCCTCGTACTGCGAAATTTCCTCCGCTTCATAATCATCCACCAGCTCTCTGGTTCTTTGGAAGGTTTCCTCCAGGTTCTCCATGGTCAACTCGTTTTGACCGGCTGCCATTTTGATGCAGATGTCGTAATTGACCTGCGGGTCGAAATGTACCGTATCCATGTAACGATTCAGGTCGGTTACGGTTTCTGTATCATTCTGGAAATCATAAAAATGCACGTTTCCATAAGCCAGAAGGGTCCTCGCGATCTGTGCCTCATCGTACAGATAAACATCTCTTAGGCCGCTCCGCACGGCGTCGTCCCACCAGATCATGGAATACGGCGGATAGAAAAAGTAAAACTCTGTTTCCGGATGGTCCCGCACCACCTGCTCCAAAAGCGCCAGGTTGTCCTGCAGTTCCTGTTCCTTTTCGGTCTCCGGCAACATCTTTGCCACCTCGCTCCGTCTTGCATAGTGCGTCAGAACACCGTTTTCCGAAAAATCCTTACCATCTGCCCAGTTATAGGAAAGCCCCTCCTCGTAGTCCGCCGAGAAGGACTGCACAAGCTCATACGGAATCTTCTGAAATAAAACCGTGGCATTGAGCAGGTACTTCACATCGTTGAAGGGATTTCTGTCATACAGATACATGGGGCACCCGGAGGTTTCAAACGTCGTTTCCGCCTCCTGGATCAGAGAAGACGGATCCAGGTTAAAATACACCCGCTTCACTTCCTGCGCCGCAAATGCCTCCTGCAGATACCATACCAGATCTGCCACGCCGCCATAACTTCGCACAGCCTTGATCGTCGTCCCGCCAAACGCCTCGTCGTACCAGCGATTGTCATTGTTCTCCACCACGGAAGACCCCACAAGAACACTGTCATACTCAAAATGCCGAAGGCTCCCGACAACCTGGTATTCCTTCTCGCTTAGGACCGCCTTCAGTCTAAACCATGGCTTGTGATAATGGTAGAACGGATCCATCATAAATACAGTCAGTGCACACAGTCCGGCCAGAAGTCCGGCCGTCCCCGCCAAAGCCCCCAGAAAGCGCGCCGGCGACGCCTCGTTCTTCCTATTCTGTTCGTGAGTTTCCGCTTGCCTTCGCCGCATTCGTCGCCTCATTCTCTGACCATATTCATGGATTTCAATTGCTAGTACATCGTAATTATTCAGAGCCCCATTCGCAAATCCGGCGTGGAAAACGCTTTAATCAGCGTTTCCCTAAACAGTTGCCCTAAAATTTAAAGTACAAATACGTAGATACTCCGGACATCGAGCACAGGCACAGCACAAGCAAAATTCCGACAAGCACCGCATTCCTCCCGGTGAGACGAAGCTCCGACGCCAGCTGCACCGCAGTTCTTCGCTGTGTCAGAACAAGTCCGATGACCACAATGGCCAGAAGCTCCAGCAAAAGGACCGGATTCTGCAGCGAAGGTGTCACCACACCGACCGCCTTATTGATCACCCAGAACTCCGGAACATCGAGCTTCGCTGCCATCCGGTACAGCCAGCCCGGATACAGCGGACGAAACAGATTTTTCAGAATCACCAGGCTGTATTCGGTGTTGGGCGCCGCAAAGAAAACAAGCGTCAATATAAACAGCAGATACACCTTCAAACGCCTTATAAAACGCGGTATTCGATTCCGCTTTTCGGACAAAGAGTTTTCCCTCGACTGACTTTTCCCATCTGCGTCTGCCCTTTTTACCGCTTTGGACGCCTTCCTCTTTCCCCATAGGCTTCCTGCTGCCACAAAAGCGCCGGACAAAAGTCCCCAGATCAGATACGTTGTGCCAAGTCCATGCCAAAGCGCCGACAGCAAAAATACCAGCATGACATTCACTGCCGTCCGCAGCGTTCCCCTTCGGCTTCCGCCCAGCGGAATGTACACATATTTGGTAAAGAACCGCGTGAGCGTCATATGCCAGCGCTTCCAGAACTCCGAAAAGCTCTCCGCCCGGAAGGGCGCGTTGAAATTCAGCGGAAGCGCAATCCCCAGCATCGCTGAAATCCCCATCGCCATGTCACAATATCCGGAAAAATCATAATACAGCTGCAGCGCATAGCAGTTCATGGTAAGAATCCCTGCCAATGTATCCAGATACCATGCGCTCTGAATTCCAAAGGTTGCCACTCCTGCCAGCACATCCGCAATCAGCAGCTTCTTTGCAAGTCCGAATACAAAAAGGCTCAATCCTCTTGCAAAGGCTTCCGCATCGAAGCGGCGTTTCATCGGATCGCGAAACTGCACGGCAATTTCCTCATAGCAGGTAATGGGGCCTTCGATAATCTTTGGAAAATAGGTGAGGTACAACACATACCGGCGGAAGCCGTCCCTAGCGATTTTCCCCTGAAAGGAGTCGATCAGATACGAAATCTGGCTGAACGTATAGAACGAAAAGCCAATTGGAAGTCCAACCGACAAAAAGCTCATTGCCCTTGTCGAAACGGATAGCTCCCCCGCCTCGGCGTACGAAACCAATGCCGGTGTCACATACTTAAACCAGCACATGAAAAGCAGATTCACTGCAATCCCGGCCGCAAGGATCCCCTTGTTTTTGCCTCGCACCAATATCCCTGTCCCGTAATTGAAAAGAACGCTCAGCATCAAAATAATCAGGTACCAGATGCCAAAGCTCCCATAGAACCAGAGTCCCATGGCAATCAGGAACCATTCTGCCGCCGTCGCACTCTTCTTGTTCAAAAGATACCATCCGGCCGTCACCAGCGGCATGAATATGAAAATGAAAAAGAAGGAATTGAATACCATATCGATTCTCTAAAACGCCTGGTGACGCACCACGGCGTATTCATCGCCGTTTACCCAATAGGGACAGCGCTGGTGCGGATGGCCGCCCGCCTGCTCCTGCAGCATTCGGCCGTAGTCATCCTCATCTACATCCGCTACGCAGAAGTATTCCTGCTCGTCCTCATCCCACTCCAAATTGTTGCAGGTATCGCAATCTGCCATCGTTTTTCCTTTCTATCCCGGGTTTATCGTCAGCAAAACCACTGCTGCGCGCTTTCCTTTTACTCATGTAGCGTTCTCAAAAACCGCTGAGCGTAGCCGCACCGCTTCCGCCATCACTGTCGCTCCTGTTCGCACTGCTTCATCAGATGCTCTCGATTCCATTTGCGGTAAAACGGCAGCTCAAAAGCAATCATGGCCGCCCATCCCAGAAGATAAGACCACGGAATGGCCTCCATCCCCATGTGAAAGACGAACACCATCGGCACGGCTGCCGCAACACGAACCGACATATTCAGCATACTGCTGATCAGCGTGACCTTCAGATCACCGATTCCGCGAAAATATCCCTGCAGGCCGTTGGTCAGTCCAGGCAGAATATACATAAAGGCAATCAGGTGAAGATACGTCTTACCAATAGCAATAACCTCTGCCTCCTGCGTGAACAGCAGCATGACCGGCTCTGCCAGAAAATAAAACACAAGTCCCACCAGCACACCGTAAATCAGTTCCATTGCCATTCCGTAGCGATACGCCTGATAGACCCTTCGGTGTTCACCGGCGCCTTCGTTCTGTGCCATCACGCTGGTCATGGCGTGCGCTACATTCTGCTCAATGACTATCGCATAATCGTCCACGCGGTTAACGGCACTGAAGGCCGCGGTGGAAGCCACGCCCATGGTGTTGACAATTCCCTGAATTCCGAGCTTGCCGACCTGTACCGCACACTGCTGCATGGCACTGACAAATCCGTACTGGAGTGTCAGTTTCAAAAGGCTGCCATCAAAATAAAGCCACTTTTTCCCCAGCTGCAGAAGCGGAATTCGCCGCTGAATATAAATAAAGCACAGGATACCGGACAATCCCTCCGACAGCACCGTTGCCACAGCGCATCCCACAATTCCCATATGGAATACAATCACGAAGAACAAATCTCCGGCCACGTTCAGGGCTGCACTAAGGGCCAGGAACAAAAGCGGCGACTTGGAATCTCCCATCGCCCGCAGCGTCCCTGCAAAGTAATTATAAATAAAATTAAACAGCAGGCCAAATGCTACAATCCGAAGATACAACACCGCTTCGTCCATGATCGCCGAATCCACCTGCAATAGCTGTAAAAGCTGCGGTGCTGCAACGATCGTCATCAGCGCCATTGCTGCAGAAAATACAATTCCGGATACCATTCCGGTGGAAACCTGCCGCTGAAGCCGGTCGTATTGCTGAGCACCGAACATCATACCGATCAAAACACCCGTTCCCAGACAGATTCCCTGTTCAAAAAGAATAAATAACGTGATCAGCGGGTTGCTCGTTCCAACCGCCGCAAGCGCCGATGCACCGACAAAGCGGCCGACGATGATGCTGTCGGCCGCATTGTATGTGAGCTGAAGTAGATTTCCCAGTACCAGTGGGATGGTGAATGTAATCAAAATGGGCAGCATTTTGCCCTTTGTCATGTCGTGTGTCATTCTCGCATGTCCTTATGCCATTGCCAGTTGATGTCCTGTAGCTCTAAAACGCAGTAACGAAGGAAATGCTGATGTAATCAGCGTTACTCTAAATCTTGAATCGGTATCCTACCCCCCAGATGGTCTCAATGTACTGCGGATTGGAGGTGTCGTATTCCAGTTTCTCCCGTATCTTCTTGATGTGAACGGTCACCGTCGCAATGTCTCCCACGCTGTCCATGTTCCAGACTCTGCGGAAGAGCTCTTCCTTTGAAAATACATGGTTTGGATTTTCTGCCAGGAAGGTCAGAAGATCAAATTCCTTGGTGGTGAACTGCTTTTCCACGCCGTCCACCCAGACCCTGCGTGCGGTCTTGTCAATTTTCAGCCCCCGGATTTCAATGACTGTATTCTCCGGTTTTCCCACGCCCACCAGGCGCTCATACTGTGCCAGATGTGCTTTTACGCGTGCCACTAACTCACTGGGGCTGAATGGCTTAGTCATGTAGTCATCCGCTCCAAGCCCCAGACCCTTAATTTTGTCGATGTCATCCTTTTTTGCAGACACCATCAGAATCGGGACATTCTTCTGCTCGCGAACTCGCCGGCAAACCTCAAACCCATCCATGCCCGGCAGCATCAGATCCAGAATAATCAGGTCAAACGGCTCCGCAAGAGCCGTCTTTAACCCGGTATCTCCTCGGGTCTCCACCGTCACTTCAAAATTGGAAACCTCCAGATAATCCTTTTCCAGATCTGCAATGGATTCTTCATCCTCAATAATCAGAATTCTGCTCATACTGTTCCTCGTTTTCTTTCCTTTTCTGTTCTCACGCCGTCACCGTTTCATCGACCGGCTTATTCTCCCGATACTTGCGGAATACCAGATGCATGCAGGTTCCTACATGCTCCTTGCCGGTTGCCCAGATATATCCGCCGTGATCCTCTACAATCTTCTTAACAATCGATAAGCCGATTCCGCTGCCGCCGGTCGCCGAATTTCGTGAGGCATCCGCCCGGTAAAACCGATCAAAAATATTCGGAAGATCCTTTGCCGCAATTCCCCTTCCGTTATCCTCAATTTCAATCCGCACACTATCCTGCTCGTCCAACAGGCGAATGTCAATTCTCCCATGCGGTTTATCCATATATTTCACACTGTTGCTGATGATATTATTGATCACTCGCTTAAACTGCTCCGGATCCGCAATCATTTCTGTGTCCCTCGGGAGAAGATTGGAGTAGTTCAGTTCTATATTTTTGGACTCCAGATCCATTCCGATTTCTTCCACGCTGTCGCCAAAATAGTCCCACAGATTGATTCGCCGGAAATTATATGGAATTTTATCATTATCAATCTTGGAATACAGCGTCAGCTCATTGATGAGCTTCACCATATCGCCAACCTTGCTGTAAATGGTGCGGAGATATTTTTCCTGCTTCTCCGGCGTGTTCGCCACACCGTCAAGAAGTCCCTCCACATAGCCCTTAATGGACGTAATGGGCGTTTTCAGATCATGGGAAATATTGCTGATCAGCTCCCGGTCGTGTTTGTCATTCTCCAGCTTCTCCTCCGCCGATTCCTTCAGCCGAAGCCGCATATCCTCATAGCCCCGGTAGAGCTCTCCGATCTCTCCTTGCTGCGTCGTAGACAGAATATAATCCAGATTTCCGTCCCGGATCTGGCTCATAGCGGTTTTCAGCTGATTGACAGGATCCAGAAGGCTGGATTTCAGCCAGCTGATCAGCAGCAGCGCCGTTACCACCAAAATAATTACAATGGTAATCCCCAGTGTCATGATAATGCTCTTCGGCACCAGTGCAGCATCTCTTGGCAGCACATGGCAAATGACCCGGAAGGATGCATACGACAACAGTGCCGGTAATACGATAACAATAGAAAAAGCGATGATCAGCTTTCTACGAAAAGACATAAATACGCGCCTCCTTGGAGTCTTTCTCTTCCCCTCACGGCTCTCTTCATTTCTATATTCGCTATTATACCAATAGTGTAACCGTTCAACCCCCGATTTTTGCAAGATATGGTAAACTAGCGGTATATGAAAAAATTACGACTTCTCAATTATATACTGCGCATATTTTTATTTCTCTTCCTTGCCAGCCTTGGATTTTGCTATGTGAACCGGGTGCTGACCGCCAAGGATCCGGAGGAGCTTTCTCCCTACTACTATGACTATTCCAAGGGCACCTTTGATGTCATCATCGCTGGTCCCTCCGTCATGAAAAACGCGGTACAGCCCGTCCAGCTCTGGCAGGATTACGGCATTCGTGCCTACAATCTTTCCTGCGGCAACCAGTCTCTTTCCTGCAGCTACCATATCCTCAAGGATGCCATTGACCGAGACCACCCGTCGTTGGTGATTCTGGACGTCACCTACGCAGAGGAAATCTACGTTATCCGCAGCAAAAATTTTGTCCACTACCTGACCGACGTTATGCCGCTAACAGACACCTACCGGTATCAGATGATTCAGGATGTTGTGGAGCCGCAGGACCGAATCGAATTTTATTTTCCCTTTTATTCCTTCCATTCCCGTTGGAAGGATGTCACTGCGTCTGACTTTAAAAAAGGAAACTATCAGGAATATACCTTAG
>CAVKRN010000041.1:0-5840 GCA_963658695.1 bacterium | reverse complement strand
CCTTAGGTTCCGTCACCTACGCCAAAACGGTTGGCTACGATGCAGTCCCCTTTCAGCGTTATGACGTAGATGCCTCTCTGAGCGATGTTTCACGGGAGTACCTGGAAAAAATCATTGCGCTTTGTCAGGAAACCAATACGAAGCTTTTGTTCACCTGCTGCCCGGTCAGCTCCGCAAACGGAGACTGTGACGAAAGAAGCTTTAATTCCCGCCGCGCCGTCATGAAGGATGTCTCTGTGCTGGCTGCGGAGAATAACGTCCCTTTCCTGAACTTCCTAGAGAATTCGGACGCTGTGCAGATGGATGCCTATAAGGACTTCTGGGATGGCATTCATCTCAATATGTTTGGCTCTGCCAAGCTGACATCATTCCTTGGAACATACATTAATAACAATTACACGCTCCCGGAGCACGCCGATAATGATTCCTTTTCGGCGCAGATGGAGGAGCTTTCCGCAAGCTATGAAAAGGTTTGCCGGTCGCAGGCATTCACAACGGTCAGCCGTGCGGATGTCCTGATGGAGCTTCTGGAAACGTACCGAAAGGATTCGGATCTTCTCTACGTCATAGAAGCCAGTGACGTGGATTCCTCCCAGCTCTCTTCCGACATTGTAAGCGGATTCCGAAAGCTCGGTCTGACGCTTTCCGACACGGCTTCGGATGACACCTCCGCTTCTTTCAATTATCTGGCTGTTACAGACGGCGGCATTGTGATAAATCAGGAATCCGCAGACAGTGACGGACCCATTGCCTACCAGGATACGATCTCCGGTTGCCGCATTCACCTTCAGACCGCCGGATTTTCAGATTCCGGTGAGACGATCAACGAGCGAGTCATGCTCCAAAACGGCGATTACACCGGTGATTCGGCTGGGCTGCACATTGCGGTTTATGATACCAGCGAGCGCGCTCTCATTGACTGCATTACACTTTCCTATGACGGATCATCCCTGACACATTGGACGGAGGTCGGTAACTAACATGTTGCGTGAATTGGAATATCCCTTTGACTCTGAACTCATTCTTCAAAAGAAGAAATCCCTGCGTCGCCGGCTTCTGGAGGAAGCCGCTGCGGCTGCAGGTGCTCCATCTAACGGCTCTTCCGGTAACACGGCCCGGCGCATTCCGAAGAAAATTGCCATTCTCGGCGGTTCCACAACCAGCGATATCAAAAAGATTCTGGAGCTTTTCCTGCTGAATATCAGCATTGAACCCACCTTTTATGAGTCGGAGTATGCGCAATACTGGCAGGATGTCATGTTTGACAATCCGGAGCTGGTGGAGTTTGCCCCGGATCTTATTTATATTCACACGTCCTCCCGCAATCTGCGCGCTTTTCCTACCGTCCGTATGAGCGCAGAATCGATCGATGCTCTCCTTCAGGAAACCTTCCAGCCGTTTACAGCCATGTGGGACAAAATTGCAGCCACCTACCATTGTCCGGTGATACAGAACAACTTTGAGCAGCCTTTTTACCGGCTTCTGGGGAATAAGGATGTATCCGACGTACACGGCAAGCTGAATTTCGTTCATCGCCTGAATGGTCTTCTCTATGAGTATGCGCAGACGCATGAGAATTTCTATGTGCAGGACATCAACTTCCTGGCTTCCTCCTATGGCCTCACAAAATGGGCGGATCCTTATTACTGGCATATGTACAAGTATGCGTTGGCGGTTCCTGCGATTCCGGAACTGGCCTATAATCTTTCCTGTATCATCCAGTCCATCTATGGCAAGAACAAAAAGGCACTCGTTCTTGATCTGGATAACACGCTTTGGGGCGGAATTGTAGGCGATGATGGGCCCGAGAACATCAATATCGGACAGGAAACGCCTACTGCACAGCTGTACAGTGAGTTCCAAAGCTACATTCTGGAGCACAAGGATCTTGGCATTTTGCTGGCCGTGGATTCTAAAAATGACGAGGAGAATGCGCTGGCTGGACTCAATCGTCCTGACAGCATCCTGCATCCGGATGATTTTCTTGTAATCAAGGCGAACTGGGAGCCAAAGGATCGCAATCTTTTGCAAATTGCAAAGGAAATCAACATTGGCAGTGATGCGCTTGTTTTTGTGGATGATAACCCGGCAGAACGTCATATTGTGAAAAGTCAGGTCCCCGGTGCAGCCGTACCGGAAATGACCGTTCCTGAGCACTATATTATCGATCTGGATCGGGCGGGCTATTTTGAAGTGACTACGCTGTCAAAGGACGATCTTGCGCGCAATGAAATGTATAAGGCCAATCTTCAGCGTATGCAGCAGGAGGCCAGCTTTTCGAATTACCACGATTATCTGCTTTCACTGGAAATGAAGGCAGAAATCAAACCCTTTGCGCCTATGTATATGGCCCGTATTGCGCAGCTTACCAATAAGAGCAATCAGTTCAATCTGACCACACTCCGCTGTTCCCAGACCGACATTGAGCGATATGCTGCCAGCTCGGATTACATCACCCTGTATGGCAAGCTGGAGGATCGTTTTGGTGATAATGGCGTTGTGAGCGTTGTTTTCGGTCATATAGACTCTGACAACGCGACTCTGTTCCACATCGATCTATGGCTTATGAGCTGCCGCGTTCTGAAAAGAGACATGGAGCTCGCCATGATGGATGTCTTAGCAGACACCTGCCTACAGCGCGGCATTACGGAGCTGCGGGGTTATTACTACCCTACAGCCAAAAACAAGATGGTTCAGGGCTTCTATGAGATGCTGGGCTTTCACAAGCTCTCGGAAACACCGGACGGCAGTACCAGCTGGTCCTTGTCTCTGGCTGATGGATATCAGAACAAGACCGATGTGATTCAAATAAACGCATAGCATGCATACCAATTAACAGGAGGATACTACGATGACAAGAAATGAAGTATATGACAAACTGAATGACGTTTTCCGCACGGTTTTTGATGATGATTCCATCACTGTGTGTGATGAGACCACCTCTGCAGACATTGAGGACTGGGATTCACTGGAACACATCGATTTAATCGTCTCCATCGAGAAGGAATTCGGCATGAAATTCACCATGTCAGAAACGACCGGAATGAAGAATGTCGGAGAAATGGTCGATATTATCCTGCAGCGTGTATAAGTCGTTAGGGAAACGCTGATTTAATCAGCATTTCGCACGGCATTTCGTGAGAATAACACTATGTCTTTGATTTCACTGGAGTTTCTAGGCTTTTGCCTGCTTTTGATCGTGGTTTATTATCTGCTTCCGGGGAAGCTGCAGAATCTGTGCCTTCTTGCTGCGAATATTCTGTTCCTGCTTCCGCTGGAGTATGCGGGATCTGCCGTTTTTTCGCTTTTTATATCCATTCTGTCTGTTTATCTTGCTGCGATAGGGATCGATAGGTGGCGCGGCAGTATTGGCCAGAAATTTCTCTTTCACGGTGCGGTTCTTCTGAATCTTGCACTGCTTTTTTTGTACAGATATCTTCCATGCGCACAGCTGGTTGCTGAATTTCTTCATGTCCCCGTGCGGCTTCCGGATTTGTCATCCCTTGCGCCTCTTGGAATATCCTTTTATACGCTGCAGCTTCTGGGGTATCTGATTACAGTAAATGACGGCGGCATTCCGGCAGAGCACAATTTCCTTCGCTTTGCTGTGTTTGGCAGTTTTTTCCCGCAGCTGACGTCCGGACCGATTTCCCGCTATGAGGACATGGTCACGCAGCTTTCGCAGAAAAGACCACTTTGTTATGAAAACTTAACGCGCGGCGCCCAGCGTATGCTCTGGGGCTTTTTCAAGAAAATTGTTATTTCAGAACGTGCTGCGGTGCCTGTAAATACGGTCTTTGCCAGCTTCGGCACCTATAATGGCTTTTATATTCCTGTAGCAGCGGCTTTGTTTGCGCTCCAGCTGTATTGCGACTTTTCCGGTTGCATGGATATCGTGATCGGTCTCTCCGAAATTCTCGGTATAAAGCTTCCCGAAAATTTTGAATCGCCGTTTTTCTCCGTATCCATGACGGAATTCTGGCGGAGGTGGCACATTACACTGGGCGGCTGGTGTAAGGATTTTGTTTTTTACCCGATTCAGAAGTCAAATCTGTTCTGCCGCCTACGTGATAAATCCGTGAAACGCTTTGGCCGTAAAAAGGGAAAGAAAGTTCCCATGTATGCAGCCATGTGCATCATGTGGTTCGTAGTTGGTTTCTGGCACGGCGGCTTTCTTCGCTACATCATTGGCTCCGGACTGTTGCATTTTTGTTATATCGTTTTGGAGCAGGAGGGAGCGCCGCTTTGGAAAAAGGTGAATGCATTTCTGCACCTAAAGCCTGGTTCTGCCGGGCATACAGCCTTCTGCAGAGTACGTACGTTCCTGCTGGCTTGCAGCGGTTTTATTTTCTTCCGTTCTGCGAGCATAACGGACGCGATCCACATGTATGGAGCTATCACCACATGGAACCCTGTCGTCTTCTCTATGACCGGATTTGAGGCACTGGGACTGGATCAACCAGACATCCTTGTGCTTATTCTTGCAACGCTGCTGCTGGCGTTTGTAGAATCCAGACAGCAGCATGGAAGTGTTCGAAAGCAGATTGCGATGCAGAGTATTCCCATCCGATACCTGTTGTTTCTGGGATTGTTTTTCATCGTTATCATATTCGGAGAATACGGCAGCGGATTCCAGTCCGAATCCTTCATTTATGCGAACTTCTGATTGTGTGTTTTTGTTCGGCCGATCTGGTACATCGTTTGCAAATCCGGCGTGGGAAATGCTTTGATCAGCTTTTCCCTAAACTAATAACGAAGGATCTTTATCTATCGGAGTGATGGTATACATGTTTTATTTACATCAAGTGTGTTAATTACTAAGAAAGGATTATTTAAATGACTAAGATTGGTATCATTGGGGCAATGGATGTAGAAGTTGCCTCCCTGAAGGAGCAGATGCAGATTTCATCCAAAACTACGTATGCCGGCATGGAGTTTTGTGACGGACTTCTGGGACAGACCCCGGTCGTAATTGTAAAGAGTGGTATTTGCAAGGTAAATGCTGCCTTGTGCGTGCAGCTTCTGGTTGATCATTTTCAGGTTACACACATCATTAACACCGGCGTTGCAGGATCTCTTTGCAACCAAATTGATATTGGCGATATCGTTGTATCCATCAGTGCGCAGTATCACGATGTAGACGCTACCATCTTCGGTTATCAGCCCGGAGAGATACCGCAGGAGGGAGTTGTAGCCTTCCCTGCAGATGAATCGTTGCGCATGCATGCCGTAAAAGCCGTCCAGGAGGCCGCTCCTGAGGTTCATGTGTTTGAAGGAAAGATTCTATCCGGCGATCAATTCATCTCCTCACACGCCAAAAAACAGCAGCTGATGGGCAGCTTTGATGGCATGTGCTGTGAAATGGAGGGTGCCGCAATCGCGCAGGCTTCTTATGCGAACCGCATTCCCTTTGTTATTATTCGCGCGATTTCTGATAAAGCAGATGAAAGCGTTACAGAATCCTATGATGTATTTGAAGGGAAAGCTGCTGTACATTGTGCCCGCATTGTCTCGTATATGGTTCAGCATATTGAAGCATAAATTTTTAGTAGACTCCTTCATTGCTGATTCTGCGTTGTTTCCCATCCGTCCCCAGCTTACTTGATCGGCAAGCTGGGGATTTTTATGCATATTTGCTGGGCTCTGACAAAAAAAGATCATCTGATATTCAGATGATCTCAATCATGCCTAGAGCCGGAATCGAACCAGCGACACGAGGATTTTCAGTCCTCTGCTCTACCAACTGAGCTATCTAGGCATACAGTATAGAAACTGAGTAGCGGGGACAGGATTTGAACCTGTGACCTTCGGGTTATGAGCCCGACGAGCTTCCAGACTGC
>CAVKRN010000040.1:7634-20704 GCA_963658695.1 bacterium | reverse complement strand
TCGTCTTGACTCTCTCCACACTCGCCTGCACTTCTCGGCAGTAATCGTTCTCCGGTGCCTCGCCGTTCATCAGGCGCAAGAACCCCTTCAGATCCTCATTGACGTCATCAACAATTCCTTTAGAATTGATGAATACCTTCACCGTACCATCCTGCAATCGGATGCTGTTGTCCCAATCTTCGTAGTAACGGAAGCGGTAGTAATGCCTTCCCTTTCCAAAGAGATCAAAGGGTGCGAACATCACCACATAGCTGTCCGGAAGATCCCGGTACAACATTCCGCTTTGCAGACTCTGCTCATCAATGACACTCTAATGATACCGCGTCCTGCGTGCCGGATCAAAACCTCTCGAGTTACAAAGCTACATTCTCAGTCCATCAGTTCAAAAACGCCTCGTTCAGCTGCACGCCGAAATCTCTTGCAATGGCACGAAGATTGTCATCCGTGATGGTCTGGCGAATCAGCCCGCCGCCCATCGACAGCACCTTTACATAGATCTCTGCACTCTTTTCAATGGTGTGCGCCAGTCCAAAGGTAATGTCAAAGTCCGGGCCGGAGGCGAACAGTCCGTGCTGGGCCCAGATGGCTGCCTGGTAGGTTTTCATTTTTTCGCTGGTTGCCATGGCGATGTCCGCACCGCCCGGAACCATCCAGGGGCAGACACCAACGCCCTCCGGGAACACCACGGGACACTCGGTTGCACTCTGCCACAGTGCGCGGGAGAAATCCCGGTCTGTCAGCGGCAGGATATAGGTCAGCGCAATGACATTGGTCGCATGGCAGTGGTAAATCACGCGGTTTGCGCCATTCGTGGCTGCCTTCCGGACGCTGTGGTTCATAAAGTGGCTCGGGAACTCCGAGGTTGGCTTTGCACCCTCTGCCAGCCCCCACACGATGCGCCAGCTATCCCCGGCATCGTTAATTTCCACGATACCGATGCTGTGAATCGGATCCGGCTCTACGTTGCGGAAGAACTTGCCGGACCCGGTGGTGATGAAATACTCGCCGGCCAGATTGTCCGCCTGCACACCCATGCTCACCCAGGCACGCGGCTCTTTATCAAAATACGGGCGGCATGCCGCTACTTCCTCTTCCGTCATGCGGTAGGTCAGATTGCCGCCGTTGCGCTCATGCCATCCCTGCAGCCAGCCATCATTGCACATCCGCATGAATCCCTGTACACAAGTAACCTCATAAATTGTAGACATTGTATTCTCCTCTTCGTGGAATCGTTCTATTCCGCGTCCATTGAAAAACTGCTGTGCAACCTTACTTTTCCCCATGCAGTCATCCGGAGGCACGTTTCCCCCAATGGCTCCTCACCGTGTAATCACATCCACCGGCACATTGAAAATCTTGGCAACCTTCAAAATCGTGTCGATATGCCGCCCGCTGGCCGCTGCCATGTGATGCGTGGGACCAGCCTCACTCCATCGGTTGCAGAATTCCCGTGCGCCGCAGGTAAACCTTGTCCGCATGTTCGTATCGCCAAAGGTGAAGATGGGTCCTTCCTCGTTGATGCCCTCCGCCACCACGAATTTGAATTTTCCGTCCTTGTCCTGCGTGATGCCAAGGTAGGTAACAGGCCCCAGGTGCGGGTAGAACTGGGTGAGGTAGCCGCCTCCTGTTTTGCCATGAAAAACAGGAACGATCTTCATCGTCGGCTTCTTCTCTGAGATGTCCGCATCCCCCGACCCGGAATGGCCGATGATGCAGATGTCCTCATCAAAATCAATGGAATACATCTCGCTCAGCTGTCCGCAGCCGGCGATGGTCTTTAAGATGGACATCGCCATCGAAACCTTGATATCTCCCTCGACCGCACAGGCAACGCCCTGCTTGATCAGCATCGAGAAGGCAGGAATCAGCATAGAATCCAGCACACCGGCCTTCCCTTGAGCGAAGCCGTCGTAGTGGGAGGCGATGAAAGCAATCTTCTCCTCCTTTACCCACTGCTCGAAGGCAACGACATACTTTGCCATGTCCCAGACCTTCTCAACGGTGCCGCCGCCCTCAATGTCGAAGGTATCCAGAATGTCCTGCGCCTTTGCACGGATAGCCTCGTCATCGTCAATGGTATCCGCAATGGCCCACATCTTCTCCCAATCAAACTGCTTGGTGTACAGCCACATGCGGTTGTACAGATTCGTCTCATCGATGTACAGATCCATCATGCCGGGGTACGGGCGACCGATCTGCGCCAGGTTCGTATCTCGAAAACGGCGGCGCACCTGTGCCGCACGGCACCAGTCCTCCAGCTCTGCCTGCACGATGGGATCTCCGCCTTCTACGACGCCCGTGATCACGGCATGGCGCTTGCCGGCCCGTTCCAGATCAGCCACCATCTCACCGACGGCACCGCAGGCATAGAGCTCGCCGAGCCAGGTCGGTGTGTCGGTATTGGCATAGTCAGGAGCCTTCTTTTTCTGTACATTTACAAGAACCACAGGAACGTCCAGATCCCGGACCGCCGGCAGCATATTGTACGATGTCGCATAGGTTAAGAGTTGCAAAATAACCAGGTCCACGTCTGCAGCGCGGAACTTGTCACCGGCTGCCATAGACAGCTCCTTCGTGGTGACAATGCCGCCGTCAATCACCTCGACAGAGTCCGGCAGCGTCTTCTTAAAGGCGGCATACTGGCCCTCAAACTCCGGAACCAGTGTGGGGAACTGGGGCAGATACGCTCCCAGGGCGATGGCGAATACGCCAACGCGGGCTTTGGTTTCTACTAATGAATTTACTAACATCGATTTCCTCCTTGCTCATGATCGGTTCATAATTAGTTCCATCCGGGCGCGGCATGTCACCCCTCCGGCTGAAACTCCTTGATTGCAAAGCTCTCCCGGATGGCGGCTCTTGCCTCCTGCAGATCGCAAAAGATTCCTGCATGAATCAGCTGCACCAGAAGGTTTCCGAGCGCTGTTCCCTCCGTAGGGCCGGCATAAACAGGAAGCCCCGTAGCGTTTGCCGTCTGCTGATTCAGATACTGATCCTGGCTGCCGCCTCCCACAATATTCAGACTCGTATACGTTTTGCCGGTCAGCTTCTGCAGCGTTTCCACGGCTCGCCGGTAATCCTGCGTCAGTGAATTGTACACACACTGCATGACCTCGCCGGTGGTCTTCGGTACCGGCTGCCCATTGTCGCGACAGGCCGATTTCACCTCACCAATCATCGATGCCGGCGCCAGAAACCGGTTCTCATCCGGATCCACGCAGCTGTCAAAATACGAAGCCTCTCTTGCAGCTGCAATCAGCGCCGGAAAACCGGGTCTTGTCCCCGTCTGCTCCCCCAACTCCCGGCGAATCGACTGGATCATCCACAGTCCCATGATGTTCTTAAGATACCGGTAGCGATACGCATAGCCGCCCTCATTGGTAAAGTTGGCCGCGCAGCTCTCCAAGCTGGTGATGGCCGTCTTATTTTCAACGCCCAGAAGGCTCCAGGTCCCGCTGGAAAGATAGACAGCATTGTCATCCCTCGCCGGAACCGCCAGAAACGCGGATCCTGTGTCATGCGTTGCCGGCAGAATCACCTCCGCATCGAATCCAACCTGTTCCTGCATTTCCGTGGTCAGGTGCCCCAGAACTGTCCCCGGCATCCGGAGCGTATGGAACATATCCTGCGGCAGTCCCAGTCTCTCCATCAGCCCCCGGTCCCAGTCCTTGCTGCCTGCGCCCACCAGCGCCGTTGTACTGGCATTGGTGTATTCATTTGCCTGCACGCCGCAGAGCAGATAATTCAGATAATCCGGAATCATCAAAAAGCTGGTGGCCTGCTCCATCTGCTCCGGGTGCTCGCGCTTCAGAGCCATTAGCTGATACACCGTATTAAACGGCTGGTACTGGATGCCGGTACGGGCATAATGCTCCGCAAAGTCCAGTCCGTACTCCTGCTCCAGAATCTCCTTCATTCCTTCCGTACGCTCATCGCGGTAGGCCACCGCATCTCCGATCCGCTGTCCCTTTGCATCCAGAAGGACAAAATCCACAGCCCAGGTATCAATCCCGATGGTAACCGGTGCATATCCCGCCTCGTGCGCTGCCCTCAGGCCCTGCACCACCTCGCTCGCCAACCGGTCAATGTCCCAGCAAAGATGCCCGTCCCTTCTGCTGACGCCATTCTCAAAGCGATACACCTCCTGCAGGACGATTTTTCCCTCCTTTACCGTCCCCGCGATGTGACGTCCACTGGACGCCCCAATGTCAATTGCAAGAAAACATGTCTGCATGCTCCTCCCCCTGCTGCCTCTGTGAAATTCCAGTTCCAGCACTATTGTCTTTCTTGCATTATATGGCAGTGCATTCTACAATCCCATTGTAAAAAGGACGCTAAACTTTGTGAAAATTCCACTCATAAAGAGAGGTTCTGATATGCTGACCTACAACATGGATGTGCGAAAAGAAAGCACCTGGCTGCGCGCGACGCCCGGTGCTGCGGTGCTGGCCCAACCCTTTTATGCCACAGAGGCCGGCCATTTCTACGGACAGGCCGGCTTTGCCACCGCCCGTACCAACAAGGAAAGCTATCTTCTGTTTTTTACGTTAAAGGGAAAAGGACTTGTGACACAGAATTGTCAGGAGGTGGAGCTGCCGGAGGGAACGGCGCTTTTACTGGACTGCCGGATTGCGCAGAGCTATCGCACGGCACCGGATACCGGCGTGTGGGAGCACGACTGGGTGCACCTGGACGGCGCCGGCCTTGCCTCCTTCGCCGATACGCTTCTTCCGCAAGGACGGCTTACCCCGGTCCGCATCGGCGGAACAGAAATGGAGCCTCTTTTCGAAACGCTCTTTCAGCAATGGGAGAAGAATACGGCTCTTTCTCAGCTGGAGATCGGGCTTCTGCTTCATCAGATGTTGACCGCCATGGCCCGCCATCTGCTGGCCGGCGATGAAAGCTGCTCCAACCGCACCCTGATGGAGCAGACTGCTGCGTACATCCGAACACACTACGCAGAGCCCATCACTTTGGAAACGCTGCTCGCCCGCGTTCCGTTCTCCAAGAGCTGGTTTCTGCGGCTGTTCCGCCAGTACATCGGCACGACACCGTACAACTTTCTGCTCTCCACCCGCATCACCTATGCCAAGGAGCTGCTCGTTCTGACCGATTATTCCGTCAGTGAAATTGCGCATCAGACCGGCTTTGAGGATGAAAGCAACTTCTCCACCCGATTTTCCTCCATGACCGGACAAAGCCCGCAGCAATACCGCAAGAGCGCCCTTCGTCCGTCGGAGGAGCGAATATAGGAAAACGCTGATCAAAGCGTTTCCCACGCAGGATTTGCGCCGTGAAGCAGCAAATTCCTTAGCAAACAATTCGTTACTGCACAAACGCCCAGCGATTGTGTAGCGGATGGATGTCCGGGTTTGGGGCGCCTTGCTCACATATCGCCCGACAGCTCGCCCAAGGTGATTTCCCCCCAGCTGTAATTGGTCAGATAACTTCCCTTGAATAGCTGCGAGTACTCCTCCTTGCCGGAGAGGTAATTGTATAAATCACAGTCAACCTTATCCATGACGATGCGGCGCTTTCCGTCCACGGTTTCAACGATGTCGGAAATGCCGTATTCCTCCAGTGTACGTTTCAAACGAAGAGCCACCTTCCGGTATCTGGAGAGCGTCAGTGTACTCGCCGGTTCATCCTCCCACAAAAAGCCGATGGCTTCCTCCGAGGTCACATAGCCGCCCTTTCGATCCACCAAAAGAGCCAGCAGCTCCTTGGACTTTTTATTACGAAATGCGATCGGCAGATCACCTACGAACACATCAAAATATCCAAATGTTCGAATCGATACCGGACGATTTTCCGGCAGCGTTTGCTTGGTCGTCTCTTTGCTGCCTTCTACGGGATAAAGCATGACATACCGCGAGACAGAGGCATTCGGTTCCTTTTCCGAGCAGATTGCCTTGACTTTGCGTTCGGTTCCGGTTTGATAGTCATAATAAGAAAACTCCGCCTCTCCCGTTCGAAGAAGCTCCTCAAAGCTCTCATCAGCCGCCTCGCTGTACGCGACAAAGCTCTCTATCGGCGTGTACCTTTCGGTAAGCGGGAGCCACTCCTCCTCCGTATATCCGAAGAACCCGCAGACATTCTCGGTCGCATACAATGGCTTTACCATCCCGTCCGCAGAGATTTCAAAGGCAGCGATGCCATCGGAAAAATGCGTGATCAAATCACGCATTTTAGCCTTCAGCTGAACATTTTCATCCTTTAACACTCTGGAGACTGCCGCTTCCTTCTGTTCCCGACAGCAAAAGAAGCTGATCGCCTCATCCACCTTAATGAACAGGCCGATGTACTGACTGACGCTTCCGTCCGCGGAGCGCACCCGGTAGGTGATCTGCGGCGGCTTGCCGTCCGTCCCGTGCAGTCCATTTTGCCCAAAATCCAGAAAGAACTTCCGGACTGCCTCCTGCTGCTGTTGATCAACCGAGTCAATCAGCCATTTTTCCAGCGCATCCTCCGCCTGCATGGCGACATTTTCAAACCGTTTGAAAGCAGACGCATTTCCGCAGTACAGACATTTCACCGTATTGGCATCCCGGTCGAACTCAAAAATCCGGTCATACACCTCCGTAAGGGCATCCAAATAGCGTTTGTTCTCCTTCGCCTTCCTTGCCCGGTAGTTCTCCGTGATGTCCATACAGACACTCTGAAACTCTTCCTCTCCCTGCTCATTGATGCATTTGGTGACCCACCCGAACACATGTGCACGGGTTCCGTCACAACGAAGCAGCGTCATTTCTCCCGCGATGGGAGCATCCGCTGCGTAGACACGGCTTAGATATTTGGAAAAGCGGCGGCGCTCCTCCATGGGAATCATCAGAAAGATATTGCTCTGAAACATGTCCAGATAGTCAATATCTCCGTCCCTCTTTTCCGGAAAGCGCAGCATCGCTATCATCTGGGAATTGATGTACGTGATCCTCGGCTGCTTTTCACAGGTATATCGCAAAAAGCCGCAAGGCACCGTATCGTTTAGGAATTGCAGATCCGATTTTTCACTGTTTGCTTTCCTTTTTACTTTCAAACGATTCGGTGCTTTCTCCATTCCCGGTCTCCTGTTGGTGTGACGGTGTACGGCGCTTATCCCCGCAGCACCGACTTTTGTACTTTCCCGCTGATGGTCTTTGGCAACTCGGCTACGAATTCAACGAGGCGGATCCATTTGTATTCCGCAAGCCTTTGATTACAGAAATTCTTGATCTCCAGCTCCAGGGACGGCGACGGCGCATAGCCCGCGCCCGGAACGATGACTGCCTTGATGGACTGCCCGCGAAGAGGATCCGGCACACCGATTACGCTGCACTCCGCGACGGCAGGATGCTCCATCAGCACATGCTCCACCTCGTACGGCCCCACGCGAAAGCCTCCGGTCTTGATGATATCGTCAAAGCGCCCGTGGAACCAATACCGGCCGTTTTCATCCATATATGCGGCATCACCTGTATGATACACCCCGTCACGCCAGACGTACCGGTACTGCGTCTCGTTGTCCAGATAAGAGGCAAAAATACCGGGCTGCCTGCCAGCTTCCTCAGGGATGACAACAACTTCTCCGATCTCCCCGGTTCCAACGGGCTTGCCGTCCTTCCCGCGAAGCTCGATCGTGTAAAATGGCGACGGCGTTCCCATCGAACCGGCTGCGGCCTCATACCCCTTGAAGTTTGCTACGAGCAGCGTGGTCTCCGTCTGACCGTACCCCTCGCAAAGAGGGAGCCCGGTGCGCTCTGTGAACTTCCGGAACACCTCCGGTGCCAGCATCTCGCCGGCGGTGGCTGCATGCCTTAGCGTTGGCATATCCGGAATGCCCTTGCGCACCAGATAACGGTAAACCGTAGGCGGCGCGCAGAAGGAGGTAACGCCATAGCGATTGACTACAGTAGTCAGCTGTCTGGGATCAAAGTTATCGAAATCATACACCATGACAGCGCTTCCCACCAGCCACTGACCGTAGATCTTGCCCCAGGAAGCCTTGGCCCACCCCGTTTCCGCCACTGTGAAATGTAAGCCGCCGTCTTCTGCCTGATGCCAGTACTTGGCCGTAACGATATGCGCCAGCGGATAACTGTAATCGTGAATGACGCCCTTGGGTTCCCCTGTGGTGCCGGATGTGAAATACAAGAGCATCGGATCCTTCACGTTCGTTGGTACACGATCGAATTCAGAGTCGGCCGCTTCCATTTCTCTTGTCAGATTCGTAAAGTCCTCCGCGTCCCCCTGCACGCACCACAGTAGTGCTGTCCGGTCCGCTTCCCGAAGTGCTTCCCGGACTTTCTCCGGAACCTCGTTTTGCACGGTGCATACAACAGCCTTTGCTTCTGACGCTTTGATCCGGTATACAAGGTCACGGACTGTCAGCATATGGGTTGCCGGGATCATGACCGCGCCCAGTTTATGCAGAGCAACCGCAGTGAACCAGTATTCATAATGGCGCTTCAGGATGACCAGGACCCGGTCGCCTCGACCGATCCCTTTATTCCGGAAGACATTGGCGATTTGGTTGCTGTATTTTCGGATATCTGCAAAGGTGAAGCAATGCTCCTCGCCTTCCGTATTGCACCAGACCAGTGCCCGCTTGGAGGGTGTTTCGTCAGCGATCCGATCAACCACATCATAGCCGAAATTAAAGGAATCCGGATACTTCAGCGTGAACTTCTGCAGTCGTCCGTTTTCATCGAACCGCTCATCGCAAAACTGCCTGTATATGCTCATTCTCACTCCTTCATGATCGCACCGGCGCCGATGCTGCGAAATCTGTGATAGCGTTTTTCCATCAGATCCAAATCCTCGGACAATTCCTGCAGCTCCCTGGATAAGAGCGCACCGATGCGGGCGTAGAATTCCTTTTTACCCATATCACTTTCCGAAAGAATCCGTTCCACTACGCCAAGGCTCTTCGCATCCTCTGCCGTCAGCTTCAAGTCTTCGGCCACCGTCTTGGCCTTGCTCGCGTCCTTCCACAAAATACTGGCGCACCCTTCCGGAGAAATGACGGAATATACGGCATTTTGCAGCATCCATACCCGGTCGGCCGCCGCAAGTGCAAGGGCCCCGCCGCTTCCGCCCTCTCCGATCAGGATGGAGATGACCGGAACACACAGCGTTGACATCTCCAGGAGATTCTCGGCGATTGCCTGCCCCTGTCCGCGTTCCTCTGCACCGATCCCGCAGTAGGCGCCGGGGGTATCCACAAAGCACACGATGGCCCTTCCGAATTTATCGGCCTGCTTCATAAGGCGCAGTGCCTTTCGGTAGCCTTCCGGCTGCGCCATGCCAAAATTGCGATAGGTACGTTCCTTGGCCGTATGTCCTTTCTCAATGGCAATCACGGTTACGGGCATCTTGCCAAGTCTTGCGATGCCGCCCACAACAGCGTGGTCATCGGCATAGCGGCGATCCCCGTGAAGCTCAATAAAGTCCTGAAAGATGTGATGGATATAATCCAGTCCGGTCGCTCTCTTACTGTCGCGGGCAAGCTTTACCCTCTCATACGCTGCTTCGCTCATACGTAAGCCCTCCTGTTGTGCAGGTTTAGCAGCTCCGTCAGATATCGCCGTTGTTCCGGGCGTGCAACGATGCTGTCGATAAATCCGTGCTCCAATACGAATTCGGATGTTTGGAAGCCCTTCGGCAACGCTTTTTTTGTAGTCTGCTCCACCACGCGCGCTCCGGCAAAGCCAACTGTTGCTCCGGGCTCTGCAAGAATGATATCTGCCTCCATGGCAAAGCTCGCCGTCACGCCGCCGGTCGTCGGATCGGTAAGAACCGCGATATAAAGGAGCCCTGCATCACTGTGCTGCTTGACCGCTGCACTGATCTTGGCCATTTGCATCAGGGACAACAGTCCCTCCTGCATACGGGCACCGCCGGATACCGTAAAGCCGACAACCGGCAAACGCTCCTGCATGGCATATTCGAACAGGAGCGTAATCTTTTCGCCGACTGCAGTCCCCATACTGCCCATCATAAACGACGGCTCCATGACAAACAGGCAGCACTTCCTTCCCCCGATCCCGGCCGTGCCGCAGATTACGGCCTCCGTTTCCCCGCTGGCCGTGCGCATGGTTTCCAACTTGGCATGGTATCCCGGGAAATTCAGCGGATTATCGGTTCTGATATTGGAATACAATTCGTGAAAGCTCCCATTATCGGTCAGCATTTTGACGCGCTGGCGCGCCTTCATGCGGAAATGATACCCGCAGGGGCAGACAAGATTATTGGCCCACAGGCGGCTTAGAAGGATACTCTTATGACAGTTCGGGCATTTCTTCTCCGGCTCGCCGGCATCGCCTTGCGCCGCAGCATTGGTACGTCCGCCCTCCTCCAATTTATTTTTCGGATTCAAAAAGTTCAGCAATGCCATTTCATCACCTGTTTCCCATAAAGGTTAAGTCGTAGTTTCCAGACACAAAGCGCTCGTCCTCAACGATTTTCAGCTGCTCCTCAATATTGGAGGGTATGCCGTCAATGACAAGCTCACAAAGTGCGGCCCGCATTTTGCGAAGCGCCTCCTCGCGCGTTTTCGCATACACGATGAGTTTTCCAAGAAGAGAGTCATAATAGGGAGTTACAACTGTGCCCACGACAAGAGCGGTGTCAAATCGAACCGACGGCCCCCCCGGTACGTGGAGCATTTCCAGTGTTCCGCAGCTTCCCGCGTTGATGCGGCATTCGATGGCAGTGCCCTTTATCCGGACATCATCTTGTGTGAAGCCAAGCGGAATGCCGGCGGCGATGCGGATCTGCCATTTTACAAGATCAAAGCCGGTCAGCATCTCGGTGATGCAGTGCTCCACCTGGAGTCGGACATTCATCTCCATGAACCAGAAGTTCCCCTCCCTGTCCAGCAAAAATTCGAGCGTACCCGCCCCAATGAACCCAATCTTCTTTACGGCATCAACGGCAAGCTGGTATATTTCTTTTCTTTGCTCTTTACGGACTCCCGGAGACGGTGTCTCCTCCAGAAGCTTTTGGTTTCTTCTCTGCAAAGAGCAGTCGCGTTCACCAAGGCACACCGCATTTCCGTGCTCATCGGCAAGAATCTGCAATTCCACATGTCTGGCAGGGAAGATATATTTTTCAAGATATACGCTGCCATCGCCAAAGGCACTGAGGGCTTCGCTCGTTGCCTGATGATAGGCATCCTCCATCTCCTCTTCCGAATGGATCAGTCGAATTCCGCGGCCTCCGCCGCCTGCTGAGGCTTTTAGCATCACAGGATATCCGATCCGCCTGGCCGCAAGCGCTGCTTCGGAAACCGATGCCACGCTTTTACATCCCGGGATCACGGTAAGCCCGGTCTGCCGGATCAGCTCCTTTAGCATGGCTTTATCGCCGAAGCGCTCCATGCTCTCCGGATCGGGACCGATGAATACCAGACCGTTTTTCCGGCAGGCACGGGCAAAGTGTGCATTCTCGGACAAAAAGCCGTACCCCGGATGGATCGCCTGCGCACCGGCCAGAATGGCTGCACTTATGATTTGATTTTCGTTTAAATAGCTTTCCTTGGCTTCTGCCTGACCGATACAAAAGCTTTGATCCGCAAGCGCCACATGAAGAGCGTTTCTGTCTGCCTCGGAATATACGGCAACCGTGGCTACGCCCATCTCCTTACAGGCACGGATAATACGAACCGCGATTTCACCCCGGTTGGCGATCAGTATTTTTGAAAACATCGCTTACACTCCCGTAATCGCAAAAGAAAAGTCCGCCGATGCACAAAGCCGCCCGTCCACCGTGACCGTGCCCTCTGCAAAATAAAAGCTTCCCTTTTCCCGCTTGATGCAGCACCTGGTTTCCACCGTATCCCCCGGTCTTACCGGCGAGCGAAAGCGCACGTTGTTAAGCCCGGTATAGACCGGCAGCGTTCCCTTGTTCATCGCAGCCTTCATCAATACACAGGCCGACTGCGCCAGCATCTCGCATAGGATCACGCCGGGTACGATGGGATTGCCGGGAAAATGTCCCTGCAGGAAGAACTCATCGCCGCGAACGGTGTAATGCCCGACAGCCGTGCCATCCTGTTCCTGCACCTCGTCCAGCAGCAGCATCGGATCCCTGTGGGGAAGGATATTCATAATTTCCTCTCGGTTCATGCTCTCACCTCTTGATGCGGAACAGCTCCGTTCCGTACTCAACGACAGCACCGTCGGCAACACAGACCTTTGAAATGGTGCCGTCCTCTTCCGCGGTGATCTCGTTCATCATCTTCATGGCCTCTACCACGCAAAGCGGCTGCCCCTTTGTCACGCTGTCTCCGACAGAAACATAGGGAGCGGCATTCTCTGCCGGAGCTGCATAAAATACGCCGACCATGGGCGAGGTCACACTGATATAGTCCTTCGGCCCGGATGAACCCTGTGGCACCGCTCCGGAGGCCTTCTGGGCGGCGTTCTCTGCCTCCCGAAGCGTTCCCGTTGCCGTGCGCTCCAAGCGAATCTTGCCGGTTTCCTCCGTCACCTCCAGTCCCGTCAGCTCCAGCTCCTTCATCAGCTCTGCATATCTGCGAATATCCGGTTCATTCATCAAATCACACCTTTCTGAAAGCAAGGCAGGCATTGTGCCCTCCAAAGCCAAGCGAATTGGAAAGCGCCAGTGTAATGTCTGCCGTTTCGGCAACCTCCGGGACGTAGTTCAAATCGCAGCGTTCGTCCGGCTCCTGTAGATGGATCGTCGGAGGAATTATCCCTTCGTTTAGTGCCAAAAGACACGCCATCGCTTCCACCGCACCGGCAGCGCCCAGCATGTGTCCTGTCATGGACTTGGTAGAGCTGATATAGGCTTTCCTCGCGTTATCCTCTCCGAGTGCTTTTTTAATCGCAGCCGTCTCAACCACATCGTTCATCGGCGTTCCGGTGCCGTGCGCATTGATATAAACGGTATCCGTATCCTTGTATCCGGCTTCCTTCATGGCGTCCGTCATCGCCTTTGCTCCGCCTCGTCCGTCCGGATGGGGCGCTGTAATGTGATAGGCATCACACGTAGAGCCATAGCCGCAGATTTCTCCGTAGATTCTGGCGCCGCGCGTCCTTGCGTGCTCGTATTCCTCGATCACAAATGCC
>CAVKRN010000040.1:0-7624 GCA_963658695.1 bacterium | reverse complement strand
CGCGGCACCCTCGCCGATGACAAAGCCGCCTCTTCGCCTGTCAAAGGGAAGAGAGGCTTCCTCCGGATTGTCGGACGTAGAAAGTGCCTGCATATTGACAAAACCCGCAATGGCAGACGGTACAATCGCCGCCTCAGCTCCACCGGTAATCACCGCGTCGGCATACCCGTGGCGAATCAGGCGCATGGCTTCTCCGATCGCATTGGAGCCGGAGGCACAGGCCGTCACCGCCGGCATGGCAGGGCCGCGGCAATCATGCCGAATAGCAATCAGGCCCGCTGCCATATTGCCGATCATCATCGGGACGAAAAGCGGAGAAACCCGGCGCGGCCCCTTTTCCAGCAGCTTTGTATGCTCGTTCTCAAAGGTTCCGATGCCGCCGATGCCGGTGCCGAAGATAACCGCAAAGCGCTCCGGCTCCACCGTTCCCTTGACACCGCTTTCCTCCACCGCCTGCTGCGCCGCTGCAACCGCAAACTGCGCATACCGGTCCGTGCGCAGCACCTCATTGACTTCCAGGTATTCTTTGGGATCAAAGCCCTTTACCTCGGCGGCCAGCTTGGCCTTATAGTTCTCCGTATCAAAATGTGTAATGGGAGCAATGCCGTTCCTGCCTTCTTTCATGCTCTGCCAGGTATCGGCAACATTATTCCCAAGGGGTGTGACAGCACCGATCCCGGTGACAACAACTCGTCTTTCGTTCATCATCCTCTCCCTTCATCCCAAAGGCGCTTACATGGCGATTCCGCCGTCCACACGCAGGACCTCGCCGGTAACATATCCGGCCGTCACAAGATAGGCGACGGCCTCCGCAACCTCCTTTGGCTCTCCCATCCTTCCAAGAGGAATCTGCTTCAGAAGCCCGTTATCCTTCTGATCCCCTGTCATATCGGTTGCGATAAAGCCGGGTGCGACTGCATTGCAGCGAATCCCCTTAGGTGCAAGCTCCCTAGCGACAGACTTGGTCAGTCCGATCAGACCGGCCTTTGACGCGGAATAATTGCACTGTCCGGCGTTGCCCATCAAGCCCGAAACGGAGGATACATTTACAATGCAGCCCTCCCGTGCCCGGATAAACCCTCCCGTCATATGGCGTATCATGTTGAAGGCTCCCTTGAGATTGGTGCGAAGGACTGCGTCAAAGTCCTCCTCCTTCATCATGGCGAGCAGTCCGTCCCGGGTAATTCCCGCATTGTTGACTAAAATCTGTGCTGTGCCAAAATCCTGTTTGATCTGCGCCGTTGTTTCCTTTACCTGGGAATAATCGGCAACATCACACCGATAGGCCTTTGCCCGGATGCCATAGCTTTTATTGCATTCTTCCGCGACGCGCTCCGCCGCAGAGGTATTCCCCGCATAAATAATGGCAACATCGGCGCCCAGAGAAGAAAGCTTGTACGCGACGGCCTCCCCAATGCCGCGGGATCCCCCGGTTATAACGGCTGTCTTTCCTTTCAGCATGCTCCCACCTCCTGAAGATATTCCGCAAAGCCCATTGCCTTTACACCTGTATGGATTCTTCGGATCATATTGGTCAGCGTCCTTCCGGGGCCGATCTCAAGAAAGGTATCTGCTCCGTCTGCGATCATGTTGCCAATCACCGTCTCCCATTGCACCGGATTGCAAATCTGCGCAGAAAGAAGTCCCACAACGTCATCCCTGTACAGTTCTCCCGTCCGATCGGAGTAAAGGGGAATGGACGGCGCCTTACAATTTACCCTTTCCAGCTCCTTTGCGAAGGCCTGCGCGGCATCGTTCATGAAGGGAGAATGAAAGGCTGCATTCACCTTAAGGGGAATGACCTTGCCGCCTTCCCTTTTTACCTCCGCGGTGAAATCCGGCATTTGCGAGGACAATCCTGCCACTGTAATCTGCCCCGGACAGTTGTAATTTACCGGGTAAACTGCCTGGCAGCGATTACACAGCTCCTGCACCTGCGCGGAAGTCAGCCTCAAGACCGCCGCCATTGCGGTGTCGTGCTTTTGAGCTTCCTGCTGCATCAATGCGCCGCGCTTACACACCAGATGAAAACCAGTCTCCATATCAAACACGCTGCTGACTGCTGCCGCCGTGATCTCTCCAAGAGAAAAGCCGGCAACCCTTTGCGGAACGATTCCCTTTTCCAGCAGAACGCTTGCCGCTGCCAGCTCCATTGCATACAGACACGGCTGCGTGTTTACAGTCTCCTTTAGCTCCGCTTCTGTCCCGTGAAAGCACTGGGACAACGTGCCGGGACGGATCCTGTCGCATCGGTCAAAAATATCCTTAGCCGCCGGATATCTGTCATACAGGTCCTTTCCCATGCCGGGAAACTGATCGCCCTGTCCGGAGAAAACGAATGCTATTGTATCCATTGTGATGCTCCAAGAAGGATCGCTTCTGCCTCCTTCATAACCTCCTTCACGATTTCAGCTGCCGGCTGTTCTTTCTTTACCATGGCTGCAACCTGACCGGACAGGAAACATCCCTTTTGTATATCTCCTTCCTGAACAGCCAGCCGAAACGCCCCTGCTGCCATCTCCTTTAGTTCCTCGTCTGGCGCCCCCGCATATTCCGCCTTGGAATACGCCCTGGAAAACCCGGTGCGCAGACTGCGGACAGGGTGTCCTGTGCGCTTCCCGGTTACCATCGTGCACAGATCGGATGCCGCCAGAATCTTTTCTTTATAGATGGGATGGATGCTGCATTCATTGGCGCTTAGAAAACGCGTTCCCATCTGTACGCCCTGTGCGCCCAGCATAAATGCCGCCGCAACACCTCTGCCGTCCGCGATGCCCCCTGCTGCAATCACCGGCAGCTTTGTTGCATCGCAGATTTGCGGCACCAGAACCATCGTGGTAAGCTCCCCTACATGCCCGCCGCTTTCTCCGCCCTCGGCAATGAGCGCCGAGGCGCCAAGGCGCGTCATCAGCTTTGCGATTCCGACGGAAGCAACCACCGGAATCACTTTGATCCCGGCATCGACCCATACTTTCATGTACCGGGAAGGATTGCCGGCACCGGTCGTTACCACATCCACCTTTTCCTCTGCGACAACGCTTGCCACCTCGTCCGCATGGGGACTTAGCAGCATGATATTGACACCGATCGCCTTTTCTGTAACGGCGCGGGCCGCTCGAATCTGCTGTCTGACGTAATCTCCGGACGCATTTCCGGCAGCGATAATGCCAAGACCTCCGCCTTCGGAAACTGCGGCAGCCAGCTTACCATCTGCAATCCAGGCCATACCACCCTGAAACACCGGATACTCAATCCCCAGCATTTCGCAAATTGTTGTTCGGATCATTGCTCTTATCCCTTTTTCTTCTGAATGAACTGATCCAGATCATCGATGGTCTCCACCTTCTCATCCAGCTCAATTTCGATGCCGATTTCGTCCTCCAGACTCATCAACAGCTCCACTGTATCGAGCGAATCGATGCCAAGATCCGAAAATTTGCTCTCCGGCTTTACATCGGAAATCGCACAGCCGGTCCGCTGCGAAACTATTTTTGCAATCGTATCAAAATACATAACTCATACCTCCATGGTTGCAGCTGTCCTGCAGCCGCCATTGTTCAGTGTGACCATCCCGGTCAACAATAGCCATTCACGATTGAACTGGCTTGTTGCTCATCAGTATACGGACCGAACGTTCCACAAAAGGAGCAGCAGCGTTCCTCCGGCGTTCCCTTATTAAAAAAGGACATAATAAAAGCACCCGTCTGTTAAGACGGATGCCCCGGAATCGTTTTCTCTCCTGTTGCCTTCCTTTATCTCGATTTTCCTTTGGAAAACCTCGACGCGGCTGGCCGGATATGATATATCGTTATGTTCTTATCAAAGTACCATGATCAACGTCCCGGCGCCGATCAAAATACATCCAATCAGAGACTTTACCGTGAACTGCTCATGCAGGAACACAAATGCCAGCACAAGCGTAATCACCACACTGAGCTTATCAATCGGAACCACCTTGGATGCATCGCCCAGCTGCAATGCCCTGTAATAGCAAAGCCACGATGCACCGGTTGCCAGACCGGACAGAATCAGAAACAGCCAGCTTTTTTTACTGATTTCCGTGATGCCGCCGAAGCTGTGGGTGACAAACACCATCCCCCAGGCCATAACAACAACCACCATGGTGCGAATCGCCGTTCCCAGATTGGAATTTACATTTTCAATTCCCACCTTCGCCAGAATCGATGTAAACGCTGCAAATACCGCAGATAAAATAGCAAATAAAACCCACATATGTTCATCCTCCAGTCACACCAGTTATTGTACAGACGCCAACAACGGTCCCTGTAACAATGTCATTATATACCTTTTGGGCCGCCTTAATGGTACCATTATGAGGTTGTTATTGGCTCATATTATTTTAGGAGAACACAATGTTAAATTTTGCAAGTGATTATACTGAAGGATGCCACCCTGCTGTACTGGAAGCACTCACAAAAACCAATCTGGAACAGCTGACCGGTTACGGCACAGACATCTATACCGAACGGGCCAAAAAGAAGCTGCGTGATTTTATTGGCTGTCCCGAAGCGGATATTTTCTTCCTTACAGGCGGAACCCAGACCAACCAATTTGTGATTGATACTACGCTGCACAGCTATGAGGGTGTGATTTCCGTACAGTCCGGTCACGTCAACTGCCACGAGGCAGGTGCCATTGAATTTACCGGGCACAAGGTTCTGACCCTTCCCAGCCACGAAGGGCGAATGGATGCTGCCGAGCTCGATCAGCTGGTGAGTCGCTTTTATGCTGACGGCGACCATGATCATATGGTATTTCCCGGCATGGTCTACATCAGCCATCCGACGGAATACGGAACTCTATACCGCAAGGAAGAACTGCAAGCCATTTCACAGGTTTGCCGCAAATGGAAGCTGCCGCTCTTCCTCGATGGTGCACGCCTAGGCTACGGTCTCATGAGCCGCGATACCGATGTAACAGTAAATGACATTGCAATGCTTACCGACGTGTTTTATATCGGCGGAACAAAGGTTGGTGCGCTCTGCGGGGAAGCCGTCATATACCCCAGAGGAAATGCGCCGGCGCATGCAGTGACCATGATCAAGCAGCACGGCGCACTGCTTGCCAAGGGACGTCTCAACGGCATTCAATTTGATGCACTGTTTACAGATGACCTCTACCGGCGAATCTCTGCCGATGCCATTGCACGCGCCGAAGAGCTCAAGACGATCTTCCGCGACCGTGGCTATGCCTTTTTCATTGACTCTCCCACCAATCAGCAGTTCATCATTTTACCAAACGCTGTTATGGAAGTGCTTAAAGCAAACGATGTCATCTTCACCCCGTGGGAACCGTATGATGAGGACCACATGGTGGTACGTTTCTGCACATCCTGGGCAACAAAAAGCCAGCAGCTGGCAAGTCTTGCCAAGCTGCTGGATCAGATATAAGGATGTTTTGTTTATATGGCGTTTTCACCAAAGTCCCATAACGCGCTGCATCAACAGACTGACGGCGGTAATCCCCGCCCAGCAGCAAGCACCCAGCAGTAGCGGCTTTCCACCGCTCTTCACCAGCTTGATCACGTTGCTGTTCAATCCGATGGCCGCCATAGCCATGATGATGAAAAACTTGCTCAGCTCTTTCAGCGGCTGGAATACTGCCGACGGTACTCCCAGGGACGTGCAAATGGTGGTAACCACGGACGCGCAGATAAACCACAGAATGAACATAGGAAACGCGTTCTTTAATCGGAAGCCGCCATTCTCGCCTCCCGCCTTCCTTGCCTGAATCAGCGACAGCACCAGCGTAATGGGGATGATGGCCAGGGTCCGGGTCAGCTTGACGGTCACGGCCTTGTCCAGAGTCTGGCTACCCAAATTCCACATGCTGTCCCACGTGGAGGCTGCCGCTGTAACCGAGGATGTGTCGTTCACCGCCGTACCGGCGAAAATGCCGAAGGACTCACCGGAAGTGGTGTCAAACCCGATGGCCTGTCCCAACAAAGGGAACAACAGCGCCGCCAGCACATTGAAAAAGAAGATGACCGAAATGGCCTGCGCCACCTCCTCGTCATCGGCATGGATCACCGGCGCAGTAGCGGCAACGGCACTGCCGCCGCAGATGGAAGAGCCCACCCCGACAAGGGTGCTGATATTCCCGTCAATATGCAGCAGCTTGTGAAGCGCGAAAGCCACCACAAGCGACGTCGCGATGGTGCAGACAATAATGGGAAGGGATTGCTTGCCGGTTTGCAGCACCACATTCAGGTTCAGGCCAAAGCCCAGCAGCACCACAGCCGTTTGCAGAATTTTTTTGGAAGTAAAGCTCACCCCCGGCTTGCAGGCCGCGCCCGGCGTCCAAAACAAGGCGATGATCATACCGATCACAATGGAAATCACCGGACCGCCGATGACCGGCACCAGCTTGCCCAGCAGCCATGACGGAATAGCAATGGCAAGGCACACGGCTACTCCTGGTACATGTTTCTTAATGGATTGCATAATAAAAACTCCTTTTCAGCAATTGTCGCTTCTATCCCGAGCTTTATGGCTCGGTTTAATGCGCGTTGCTTATGATATAGCAGATCCAGCAGAAACGGAAGGTATTGTCCAGTTTATGAGTGGCTAACGTATTTCGTAGTACCCGCTTCAAATCTAAATCAAAAGCCGCAGCTTCTCCTGCGCCACCCGAATCCGCACATGGTCTGCTTTTCGCTCCACCTCTCCGTCAGTATGTACCCACATGGGCTCCGATGTCTGAATCTCTATCCGACTCCCACGGAGTGTGTGAATATATGGGAGCTCCAGATGCTTTCCAAAGGGAACCCTCGGAAAAGCATGGTAAAAAGCGCTGTTCCTCTCCGGATCCGCCACGCACAGGTTCAGCAGGCCGTCATCCGCATCGGCATCCGGCGTGAACCGGAAACCTCCGCCTTCATATTGATGGTTCATGCACGCCAGAAGAAGCAGTCGGTCGTAGTGCACCTCTCGGCTCGTCTCCCCTTCTTCCAACATGATGCTGGCTTTTCCGCAGTGCTGCCCGCCAATCAGCTGAAATGCCGCATGCAGGTAGATCATTTTCCCCAGTCCGATGCGATTCAGCAGCAACTTGTGCCGGGATCGCGCCGCCATCTCGCAGATACCCGCATCAAAGCCAATACCGCAGCTCACAGCAAAGCGTCGGCTCTTCTTCGTATCCGCATACTCCAGTTCCCCGATGTCACAGGTTCTGTGAATCTTTCCCTCCAGGATTCTTGCTGCCAGCTGCCTCGGGTCTCCGGGAAGCTCCATGTCCCTTGTCAGATCATTGCCGGACCCCGCCGGAATATGTCCAAACAGAACCTCCGCCGGATGCTCCAGACCATTGATGGCTTCGTTGACGGATCCGTCTCCTCCCACGATGACGATGGCCGGTTCTTTCTCCTGCAGCTCCAGTTCGTGACAGATTCCACCGATTCCCTTTTCCGCAGAAGAGAAGTGCACCTCGTAGGGCTGTTCGCTCTCCTCGAAAATCGGCTCGAGCCGCTCCCAGGTCTTGCCGGTTTTGCCGGAAGCCCCCGCCGGATTAACAATGATATGAAACCGCATGCTCGCCTCCCCTCTTGCATTCATCAGATGCCTCCCGAAGTTTCTATAGACAAAGATGAAAAATCCAGCATCGG
>CAVKRN010000039.1:0-21078 GCA_963658695.1 bacterium | reverse complement strand
CCTGTGCATTTTTGATAATCATATCCTTGCCCGCCTTCGCTTTCGCTGAGACCGTAATCATTCGGTGGCTATTTGCAAACTCCACCGGCTCAACGTCGCTATCACGCACGTGACTGTTTGGAATCTATGACGGAAAGTGCAGCTTCATCGGCAATCAGCGTAACATCCGGGTGGAGCTGCAGGATAGAGGCAGGCACCTGCGGCGTAACCGGGCCGAAAAAGGCACGCTCCAGGATTTCTGCTTTGTTTGAACCACTGGCAATCAGAACCACTCGTTTTGCCTGCATAATCGGAAGAATTCCCATCGTATAGGCCTGCTTCGGCACCTGATCCTTGCTGTCAAAAAAGCGCTGATTGGCCTCGATTGTGCTCTCCGTCAGCTCCACGCAATGTGTATTCTTTTCAAAATGATCCGCCGGCTCATTAAATCCAATGTGCCCGTCCAGGCCAATTCCCAGAAGCTGCAGATCAATACCACCGGACTGTTCGATTATCACATCATAGGCACTGCATACCGCTTCCGCATCCATATTTGCACCATCCGGAACAAAGGTACGCTCTTTTGGCAGATTAACATGCTGCATCAGATGTTGCTGCATGAAGCTCCAATAGCTTTGCGGATGCTCTCTGCTGACTCCGCGGTACTCATCCAGATTGATGGTTGTAACCTCCGAAAAATCCACATCACCGTTTCGATAGGCTTCCACCACTTTCTGATAAGCTCCCACCGGTGATCCGCCTGTAGCCAGTCCCAGCACCGAACGCGGCTTCAGATTCACCTGAGCCAGCAGCATATTAGCCGTTTTCGACGATACTTCTGCATAATCTCTTGCCTTAATGATCCGCATGATCCTTCCTCCATTATCATGATTCGGCGCCCATTTCGATCTCTATGTCAATTTCAAACATTCTTCTCCACGGCATAGAAACTCTTTTGATACAAATCTGATTTGCTGCCGAAGAGAGCTTTTCTCTTGTAAATTTCAGGAGCTCTTCCTGAACTCGTTTTGCAACAACACCGTCAGTTTCTTTAACATCAAAATAGTTCATTTCCTCCGGAAGGGACTCCGAAACCGCTTTTCGAACCGATGCGCAGTACCCCGCGTCTTCTATGTAGCGTTCTGCAAGAAACGTTTTATGCTGTCTGCTATCTCCATACAGATAGGTATCTACTGCTTCCGCAATCGCTGTTCCTATGGTATTGGCAGAGGTGTTCCATCCGGCATAGCCATCCAGCTGCATCAGCAGTCCGTTTTTGTTCAGCAGACGAATGATTCCCAGATCCGCACCATTGGCATAAGCATTGTCGGCAACGGACACAATTTTGTGGTGATTGACACAATATCGAACTAGCTCCATCATTTCCGCTATATTGCGTTCCACACAATAGGACAGCTTCTCCGATGGCTGGAAGGCAGCTTCCTCCATTTGTTCGGATGGAGCAGTTATGCACAGCACAATGTCCGCCGCCTCATAGCTGTCCGTCACAAGCCCCCCTGCAGAAAGAATGTGCGATTTCACGGTGGTTGAAAGCGTGCAGCCTTCATAGAGTGGCACCAATGCCTTCGCCATTTCGGATGCGTACTTCACATAGATCTTCGGCTGTTTCTTCGCAAGGGTGTTCAGCATGCGGGATAGAAGGGTAAGCTCCACCTCATCCGCTCCCGGATACATCAAAACGCTGTCATCCATGTTGTATTCCGTGATCTTCTCGCGGATGATTTTCTGGTCCAGTGCCGCATAACCGTAACTAGCCGAATCATCCTGCGGAATCACCAGTCCATCAAGGATTCCGTCCCTGGCCAGCTGCAGTGTTTCTACATTCATGTAGCGATTGATCTCTCTTCTTGAGATGTAATCGTCCAAATACTTGGAATCCACTCGCTCCATCGCCTCCGTTACAGAGACATCGCTTTCCATTCCCAGGCGGCTTAGATGAACTGCCACGCCAAGCGAATGAATCTCCTTCCCGCAGATCTGATAATAGGACGGTTCCTCATCATCGCTGGAATAATCCGGACAACGCATGATCACCTGAAATGCATAAATCACTAGATTCTTGTTGCTCTCCCGCAACTTTCGCAGCAGCTGAATCCGCTCCAGCAGTGTCTCCTTCGTCTCATGATGCAATCTCGACGGAACCAGACCGCCATACAGCAGCATATCCATGGAGATCACAAGCCCGTCCGCATCTGCACATTCCGCGCGCAGGAAACCGGCAATCTCATCATACGAAGCCGGTGTCTTTTTATCCCCAAGCCTTTCCGGCTTTACGATGCGAAGCTCCTCATGTTGGAACAACTTATCCGGAAACCGGTAATTGCATGGCCTTTCATCCAGCGGAAGCAATACAATTTTCAACATATTCTCTATCCTCAGTCCTCAGTTTTTTCTTTTATTCGCCCGTACCTTCATCCGGCGTGTTACCTGCCTGCCGATACGCGCCCAGGTATGTTCGTTCCGGAACAAAATCAAATTGACCGTAGAAATCCCTTAAGATAGTCCAGTCAATATTCACGCGCGTAACCTGAATTCTTCTTGCCTGCAGCAGTGATTCGTACAGAAGATAATCACCAACGTGTCTGCCTCTTATTTTCTGCGCAATTCCGATTGGCCCAAGGCCTCCATAGCCATTCGAATCCGAGGACAGCATGCAGTATCCAACAATTTCTATCTGTTGCTTGTTCCACAAGAGTACAATTTTAGCCGATTCACGAAGCTCCTGTGTTGCCTCCGCCGCTTCGAACACCCATCGTCCCGGAAACTCCTTTTCCAGAAACTCCAGAAGCTCCGTGCGATTTTCTTTATACGTAGTTACTGTAAACTCTCCCCGGAACGCGGTGTCATCAAAGGCATCGATCGCTGCGTTCTGCACAATGTCCGCCTCCAGATCAAAATGTTCCTCTGCATTCAGCGCAAATCCGGCATTTCCGAAAAACCGCCGCTTTCTTTCATCCGGATCCGGTATGCCGGAGAAAAAATTGTTAAAATCCATACCGATATATAACGTGTGAACTCCCTTTGCCGTCAGGAGTTCAAGAGCTCTCGAAAGCAACGCTTTCCCATAGCCTTTTTTCTGCTCGCTTCTTCGAACGGCGAAGAGACTAACCCAGGCGGTTTGCGGATACAGTTTCTGATTCCCGGATACCTTTACGCCGATAAACCCGGCAATCGTGCCACTTTCCTTATCCACCAGCTTTCCACTGGCTTCTGCTGCGTACTCTTTATGAGTCAGAAGATCCCTGACGATTTTCTCCTCCGTAATGTGAAATTCCTTGCGAAAGACATCTTGGCAAATTTCGCAAAGCGCCGACGCATCCCCGCGTTCTATCGGTTCTATGATCCAGTTCTCCATGTTGTCCTTTCCGCGTGTTTCCTGCCGACAATCCGGCCCCAACTTCTGCGATGCCGTCCATCTATCTTTGCGACTTCCGGAAGCGGTTGTTCCAGCCGACGTGTTAACCCTTCACTGCTCCGCTGACTGCTTCGATGTAGTTTTTCTGGAAAAGTATGAATACCATCAGCACCGGAATGATGGAAATAATCGTCCCCGCTGCAACGTATCCGAATTTATAGCTGAACGACCCGTTCAGATACTGCAGTGCCGTTGCCAGCGGATATTTTTCCGGATCCTGCAGGACAATGATCGGCCACAAAAATGCATTCCAGTTTGCAATAAAGTCAAAAATAATGATCGTCGATACACTGGGTCGAATTCCGGGCAGCATCACTTCCTTCCAGATGCGAAGCTCTCCCGCTCCGTCAATTCTGGCCGCCTCGATCAGCTCTTTAGGTATTCCAAGATATGCCTGCCGCATCAGAATAATGCTGAAAGCCTTTACCGATGACGGAAGAATGACCCCGAGCATGGTGTTCAACAGGTGCATGTTGGCAATAATCAGATAATTAATGATCATGCCGGCCGCCGCAGGAATGATCATTGTTCCGATTAAAATCGTAAAAATGACATTCTTTCCCTTGAAATCCATTGTTGCCAGCGGGTATGCGCACAAGGAAGAGAGCACCACATCCAAAAAAATACCGCCAAAGGTAATGACAACGGTGTTCGAGAGGTATTTAGGCAGATCCATGAACTCCATGACTCCCGTGTAATTTGCCAAGGAAAAGTCACTCAGCTGAAAATGGAGATTATAAATATTCGCTCCCGTGCGCAGAGACGAAAGTAACAGCCATACAAAGGGGCCTGCACAGAGTATCGCAACAAGAATCAGAAGAAGGTAGGTAAACACGTAGCTTACAATTGTTTTGTTCCTCTTTTTTGAATACGGGTTATTCATTGTTCGTCATTCCCCCTTTCTTGCCATATACAAATACAACAATGCTCAGTAGTGTCGTGACAACTGCCTGCACTGCACCGACTGCCGCCGCATAACCAAACTGGAAATCCTGGAACGCCTTCGTATATGAATAGTAATTGATGACCATCGTTGCATCATTCGGACCTCCCTTTGTCAGAACGAAAACAACGTCGAAAACGCCAATCGCCGATATCACGGAATTCAAGGAACAGAACCAAATGTACGGCTTTAAGAGCGGAAGCTTAATGCTGGTAAACACTTTTACCTTTCCGGCGCCATCGATGGTCGCCGCTTCGCAAAGCTCGTTTGGAATCCCCTGCAGTCCGGCCAAGTACATCATCATGTAATATCCAAGTCCCTGCCAGACGGTAATAAACATAAGACATAGCATGGCCGTGTTCTTATCGCTTAAAAAACCAAGCGGCATGCGAATCCATCCCCAGTCCTTCAGTGCTGTGTTAACAACACCGTTCGTATCAAAAATGAATCCCCATATAATCGACACAGCGACCATAGATGTCACAACCGGTATATAGTAAAGGGTACGAAAAAAGCCGATCCCCCATATCTTTCGATTTACCAAAACTGCCAACAGAATCGACAGAAGCTGAATGACCGGAACCACGACAACAAAAATGACAGAGTTTTTGATTGAAATCCAAAAAACACGGTCATTAAAGGCTTTCACAAAATTCTTGATTCCAATAAATTTGGTCTGTCCCAGTACCGAATAATCGTAAAACATCAAGATGAGACTTCCGATAATCGGAACGATGGTAAATAAGAGAATGATAGCCAGCGCAGGCGTCATAAATGCATAGGCTTTCAAGGTTTGTCTTCGTTGAGATTTTGAACTCTTCCCTGCCATTGAATCCTCCCATTGCTGCAATGATCCCCAATCATTGCCTGATATATGAGTAGCTGTTTCGCTCTCATTCCGCTTTTGCTGTTTGAAAATGCCCCAGGATTCCTCCTGGGGCAGCCTCGAAATGAATCCTTGCGGTTACCGGATGCTCATATATCGATTATGGACTAAACGATATACGAAATGACGTAAGCATCCACAAGGAGTTACAGCTTCGCATTAATTCTCAGCAAGAATTGCGTTTACATCCGCCTCTGCCTGATCAAGAGATGCCTGAATGTCATCGCCATTGATAATTGCTGCCTCATAGGCCTTATCAACCGCCGTCTGAATACTGGTCTGATCCGCAACACCCAGCGAGAAATCCTTGGATGTCAGGCTTGCCTTTGCCGACATTGCGCTTGCCTGCCCTTCCAAAGACTCTGTATCCGATGTAAAGAACTCGTCCTCGCTTGCCGCCGTGGTGGACGGGAAAATCGATACCGTCTTGCAGAATGCCAGCTGATTTGCATCGTTTGTAACGTAGTTTGCAAATGCAATGGCCGCCTCATGATTCTTGCTGGCCTCCGGTACAACAAGGTTCATCAGCGGATTTCTGGACAGGCCGTCCTTACCGGTCAAAGGAGTGGAGATACCGATTGTTTCATAAATGTCCGGTGCTTCATCCTTAATACGGGACAGAGAAGATCCGGAAGAGCTTACGATCGCCAGCTGGCCAGATTCAAAGAGCTTGAGCATCTCATCCCATTCGCCCCACTTGTTCTTCGGAACAACGCCCTTGTCGGTGCATTCCTTATACTTTGCCAGCAGATCCGCTGTCTCCTGCGTGTTAAATGCTGCGCTTGTCTTATCCTCACTCAGAACATCAATGCCTTCCTCAATGAGAATATTGAAGAACTCATCCGGCATAAACAGATAAGCGCCGGTCTTATTGTAGAATTCCTCTGCCTCGTCCAGTGCATCATTGAAGGTTGTGGGAACCTCCATTCCTGCCTCTTCAAACAGTGCGCTGTTATAGAACATAATGTCCTGTGATGCATACCACGGGAATGCATATACCGAATCGCCGATCTTGGCAGAATCCCAAAGGTCCTCAATATAGATGGACTTCTGCTCATCGGTAGCTTCCGCATTCAAATCCACCAATGCACCCTGGCCGCCCAGAGTCAGCGCAAACTGTGTATTCAGGTTTACAACATCCGGCGCTGTTCCGCCTGCAACAGCAGTTACCAGCTTCGACTGAATGTCTGCATACGGAACATCCGTCCAATTCACCGTTACACCCGGATTCTCGCTCTCGTACTCAGCGATCAGGTTATTGAAAAAATCAGCAAAGGATGCCTTCAGGTCAATCGTCCAGAACTCGATCGTCACAGCCTCCGCGCTGGTATCCGCCGTCTCACTGGACGCCTCGGATACTTCCTCCGCTGCCGTCGATGATGCGTCAGCAGTCGCATCGGAGCTCGTGCTGCTCGCACCACACCCCGTCACCATGCCGAGTACCATTGAGGCGCACAGCACTGCACTCAGTAACTTCTTTTTCATACGTTTACCTCCTTAGATGATAAAACCACTCTGCCTATCCAATCACCGATGGTGATACGATATCTGACCACAAATTGTAATTCAGCGCTTCAATCCGGTTCCCTCCCAGATAGCCCAAAGGCTGATACGGCTCTTCCAGCTCTGCAATCTCGGAGATTCTTCCTTCCGCATAATCCTTCAGGATTCTGGCGATATCCGCAAGCCTTCGATCCAATCCTCCTAAACGAATGGTCTGTACCTCAAAACCATACGATTTGTTCTCGGTTTTCCACTGTCGCTCAAAGGCCTCGTAAAAAGTATCCAACCTTTGGCGAAGCTGCGGTATTTCCTTATTTGCCAGCGCAAGCAAATCACCTTTTGCATGTTCTTTGTATGCGCTGCGAATTCGTATTCCAAGATCCGCCTTTTCCACCAGAACACGGCACAGTGCCTCCATGCTTTGAAACAGATATGCGAATCTTCCGTTTCCACCTACAGCATCTTGGCCATCTCCCGTACCCTGCCCGGCATTCTCGTGCATTGCATCCGCAGCCTGCCGGAAACGTTCCACCGTATCCTGCTGCAGAACTGAATCGAAAGTTCCGATCAGCGGATCGTTGTACAACAGATACTTGCTGCAGTTATTGTGTATTTCTGTCTTCTCCGAGTATGGATTTACGAGATCAATTTTCATGAAATCTTCCAATCCATATCCCGTCAGCTTTTGAAATGCTCTCCGGTCCATTCCGCTCCGAAACGCATACCCGGCATCCTCGAATAATGTCGGCAGCACGGAAAAGCAGCTTGCCTCTGCGCCGTCATCCCCCCAACAGGTAATGGTGTAGGAAGAAATGCCCTGCTCGATACAAGCATCGATGGATGCCCGTCCCGCCAGAATACTGTATCCGTTGTGCGGCGCAAATCCGGTCCATTTCCACGCGCCGCCCGCAAAGCAGGTGCGATGGCTTATTTGTCTATGCTTTTCCAGATTGTCCGCATAGTGCTTTTTATCCGTAGAGTAATAATCCCAATGGCATACGGTCAGATCATCCGGCACTTCAAACTCGGTATCTCCGTGATCCAACATATGCACAAACATGTCACTCCAGATCTGCGGCCGACGATGATACTGCCTGCAGATCTCCAGAACCATGTTCAAATGCTCCGTCATGAGTTTGCTCTTTGGCGCAAATCCATGTTTGGTCAGATACTGTCCTGCTCCCAAGAGCTCTGCTTCGTCCATACCAAGGTGAAGAAAATCCGTCGAGAAACACTCCGATACGCTTCGGATCACATGAGTCAGAAGCTCTTTTGTTTTCTCCTCCCCTACCAGCAGAATATCCTTCGTATCGATGATCTCGTGGTAGGCTTCATAGCGCGTAATCTGATTCAAATGTGCCAATGTCTGGATATACGGCCTCAGCTCCACACCAAATCGCCTTGCATAGGCATCCAGTGTCTTTACCTCTTCGTGTGTAATCCGCCCCCGCATAAAGCCAAAATAAGGCTCGTCCTCCACGAAAAAGGTATCCTCCATGTAGAGGCCCACAAAATTCATTCCAAGGCAGGCTGCATAACAGACCATTTGCTCCAGTGTCGTGATTTTTAACACCGCATTTCTGGATAAGTCCAGCATTACACCGAATTCCGTAAAGGAGCAGTTCTCTCGGACCGTTCCGGAAATCTCATTTTTACAGGCCGATAATAATAAAAGGGCCCGGCATAAGTCCGGAACCCCTTTGTAACGGATGTAGTAAGCATCATCTTCCTGAATGGAAAAGCCTTCCTCGCTGCTTCTTTGCAGCCGAACTTTTACGGCCTTTTCTTCCATGGAATCATTTTTAAAAATATCGGTATGTTGTCCAAGTTCGGCAAGAATCCACGCCTCTTCCTCGCCTGGATAAATCACCTCAAGCTGCATCCTGACGTTCCCTCTCACTTCAGCGACATCCTCTATGAGATGCCCCTGCTTTTTGCCGATTGTAGCAGTCCATCATCGGCAGAACAACAAAACGTCCCCTTTTCGAAAGAAGAATTTAAAGGGATTTAACAAACGTATAATGCGCGAAACTACTTTCAGTCCATTTCATCGCTGTTTTCACCGCGTATGGCCGCCAATGTTTGCCTGTATTTCTTCACCTTTCCATAGGTATCATTGGCAAAATAATAAGAATATAAAACATCCAGTATGATCAGCGGCAAAAACTGCGGTGAAATCTTGGTGCCGGTATCCAGATTTTTCATATAAGCGGTAACAACCAGCTCGTCGCAAAAAGGTCTTACCGGCGTTTGTGCATTAGCTGTAATGTACACGACGCGGGCTCCTTTCTTTCTGGCAAGTCGGACGCCGTTGTTGACTTCTTCGGTACAGCCGCTCAGGGAAATTCCGATGATCAACTGGTCCGGTTCCGCCAACGCCGCATTCATCTGTATCATCTGCGCGTCCGTAATGGCTTCTGCCGGTACACCGATCCGCATAAAGCGAAGCTGAAATTCCTTGGCCACCAGTCCGGAGCTCCCCTGTCCATATACAAAGATCCGTTTTTTCTCATCCAAGAGCGCGGCGATCCGCTGAATCTGCTTCTCATCCAGCATGCTGCAGGTCTCGTTGAGAAGACTGGAATAGCTGGACCGGATTTTTTTTGTAAAAGCGCCAACATTCAGTTCATTTTGCTCTACCGGAATCTCAAGCTCCAGATCCTTCTCGTATGAATAAATCAGTTCTCGATACCCCTTATACCCACACTTCTTGGAAAAGCGAGACAACGCAGCCTCTGACACGTACAGGCGCTTTGCGATATTTTTGGACGAAAAATCCATTCGCTCGGTGTTGCTCAGCAGAAAATTGGCGATGCTCTTATCTACCGGTGTGAAGGACTCATAGGAATTGGAAATATTCTGTTTTGTCTCATTCTGGTAGTAACTCATAGTCCTCCGCTATTCACTCCACTGCATCTTTTCTATCAGGAATGTCTTCAGTATTTCTGCTGTTTTCTCATGCGTTTTCTTTGACGGATGTCCTCCCGTCCCAAAGCCGTCCTGTGGCTGCAGGAGCGGCAGATCGAAATAACTGCAGTCTATCCCCTCTCGCTCGCACCAGTCTGCTGCCCGGATGACCGCTTCCCGCAAAGAGATTTCCATCAGTCCATACAGAAGGACGATTGGGGCTTTTGGATAAACCTCTGCCACGCGCCTCACAAACTGCACGTACCGTTCTGTGAAGGCTTCCTCCCGCTTTTCATCTCCCCGTGTGTAGCTTGCATCATTGGTTCCAATATTGATTAGAATCAGCTGCGGATCATACTCCGCATCCATCCCCTGTTCAAATACCTCTGGCATCAAATGATCGGTACGCGGCTTTGTCTCCTCCGGAGGAATCCAACGTGACAATACGCCGCATCCGCTCCAGGCCACCATCCATGCGTCCGCATGCAAGGCCCTTGCTGCCAGCCAGGAATAACCCCTTGTCACATCCTCTGTCTGCGTTGTAAACCTGTCATCCTGTTCCGATCCGCAGACGCCGTAGCCGGCTGTCAGCGAATTACCGATGAACAGGAGCCTGCGCGTTTTTGCCTTTGTCGGCCAGATGTCGCCACCTGTATCAAGCTCTGTAACCTCGACTGTGCCATATTGAATTTCCGTTAATTTCAAAATACGAATCACTACCGGTCCATCGCTGCTACCCGGAATCATTGCTTCGAAGCGCTGTACCCCATTCTCCACGGTCCAGACCGCTTCCGGCTCCGAATTATCATTGACAAACAGCGCAAGACGTGCTCGGTAATCGTCATCCTCGCTCCAACCGAATACCGTGATGGATACATTTTGAATATTTCCGCAGAACTCAAGAAAAGATCCCGCGCCCTGCAGAAAAATACCGTTCTGCGTTTTCCTTGTCCTTCCGCAGATTCTCATCTTCGTTTCATCAAGCTTGCACGATTTCATTCTGCGTTCCTCCCGGAAAACTGTAGTTGTGTTGTAACGCTTCCATATCCTTTTGCAAAATCGTTACCACGCAGCTCTCCCTTGGCCTGAAATTGTTACCATTCTAGCACGCTGCCAAAGGATCTTGAAATCCATGACACGCAAAAGGGACATAGCCGAAGCTATGTCCCAACTAATATTTTTTCTATATCTGTCACCTTCACTCGCCAGCCATACGATGAATAACGGAGAATGTCCGGATCAGACCTTGCAAAGTCCCGGTGCCAACGTGTCCCTATGCGGTCCCCGCTATAGTTTACACCGCCAGCGCTGCAGCAAGTCCATCCGCGGTTGCAATCACGGCATTGCCCGGAGCTTTTGCCGCTTCTCCGATCACGATAACGGTCTCTGCCGTCTTCTCGCAAACCTCTTTCAGCGCCGCATTGGAACGGGAGCCCATGGCAAGAACAATGTTGTCATAGCCCCGAAGCGAACCTTCGCTGCCATCAGCCAGCGTGTAATCCACGCCATCGGTGTAGAACTGTCCAACCTTTGCGCCAGCACACAACAGTACGTGGTGCTCTTCAAAATTCTCGAACATGTAGCGCCGGTTTTCCTTGGTCACATCCTGTGCAATCACCGGCTTCATTTCGATGATACCAACCTCATGTCCGCGCTCCGCAAGGTACTCTGCTGCCTCGCAGCCAACCATGCCGCCGCCGACAACGAGAACCTTCTTCCCAACAGTTCCCTTTCCTTCCAGAAGATCCTGCGCCGTCACGTATCCGCACTCCTTCAGTCCCGGAATCGGGAGTACCAGCGGGTTGGAGCCGGTTGCAAGAATAATGGCATCCGGTCCCAGCTCCTTTAAGAGCGCTTCGGTCGCCTCTGTATTCACGCGAAGCTCCACGTGCTCCTCCTCGCAGTGAACGATCATGGAGCGAATTGCCTCCGAAAGCTGCCCCTTTCCGGTCGGATACGATGCGATGCGGAAGTTGCCGCCCAGCTCCGGCTCCTTCTCCAGAAGAGTTACCTGATGGCCTCTCTTTGCGCACGCATAGGCTGCGTACAGTCCGCCGGGGCCGCCGCCAATGACAACGACCTTCTTGGGCGTTTCTGCCGGCGTAAGAGCCTTTTCCTTTCCTACGCAGGGGTTAACTGCACACGTGATTGCCTTTCCGGCGAACATGTTCGGAACGCATCCCAGGAGACATCCGATGCAGGGAGAAAGGGATTCCAGATGCCCGGTTCTTGCCTTATTGGGCAGCTCCGGATCGGCAATACTCTGTCTGCCGAAGGCAACAAGATCCGCACGGCCCTGCTTAACAAGAAGCTCAGCATACTGGGGCTCTGTGAAACGTCCTACAATGATAACCGGAACGGAAACAGCTCGCTTGATCTCGGTCACAAGCTCTGCGTTGAAGCCGCCGTGGGTAACGCCCGGAGCCCACATGAACTCATCGCGCAGGTGGACTGCACGGGTAACATGAATGGCATCCACGCCGCACTCCTGCTCCAGATAGGCAGCAACCGCAGCAGCATCCTGTACGGACTGTCCGCCCGGCACCTCATCACTGGCATTGATGCGGCAGATAATCGGCAGCATGCCGCCGGTCTTCTGACGGATATTTTCGATGATCAGACGAGGAAGTCGCATACGGTTTTCAAAGCATCCGCCGAACTCATCCGTGCGGTGATTGGTTCTCTGGGAGATGAATGTGCTTACCAGATACCCATGCGCGCAGTGAAGCTCCACCATATCGATACCGGCCTGCTGTGCCCGCCGTGCCGCATCTCCGTAACACTCGATGATGCGATACAGTTCTTCCTTGCTGACGGCTTCCGGGGTCTCTCTGCCAACGGCTGCCGGCATAGCACTTGCCGCCTTCAGCGGATAGCCGGTGAGCGCCGAACTTCCCTCCGGACCTGCATGCTGGAGCTGGATGCTCATCTTCGCACCATATGCATGACAGGCATCTGCCACGCGGCGGAAGCTCTCAACACATCTGTCCTCAAAGAGACAGGGCTTGCGCGGGCCGCCCTTTGCCTGCTCATAGACAACCGTGGATTCAATGGTAATCAGTCCAAATCCGCCCTTTGCTCTTGCCTCATAATAGCCAAGCGACGCATCGCTGAGAGTGCCGTCGGTGTTGGCCAGGTTGTTGCCCATGGGCGGAACCACAAAGCGGTTCGGAACGGTAACTGTTCCAATCTGTATCGGGGAAAACATTGCCGGAAACTTCATAAACGCCTCCTTATATTTCACATAGATGCAGCGGCCCGCGCACTAAGCTTTATGCCGTCTGGGGCCGCCGCACCTTCCATCACGTATATCCGTTCCGCCTCCGCTTAGGAGAAGAACTTTTCCAGAACCTCCTGCGCAGGCATTTCCTTCCCGGTAAAGAGATGGAAAGCCTCTGCGCCCTGCCAAAGGAGCATGCCGATGCCGCCAACTGCCGCCTTGCAGCCTGCTTCCTCTGCATCCAGAATCAGCTTGGTCTTGCGCGGGTTGTATACCGTATCCGCAACAACCAGATCCTTTCTAAGAAGCTCCGGCGCAATCAGGGTCTGTCCGTCCAGAGGTGCCATGCCAACCTTGGTCGCGTTGACCAGCATTGTGCTGCCTTCAATTGCAGCCTTCAGTGCTGCCGCATCCTCCAGCTTCTCCACGGTAACCTTGCAGCCGGGAACTGCCTCTGTGATCTTCCGGCAGGTCAGCTCAGCATTTGCATAGAACTCATCGTCCTGGTTGAAAATATGGATCTCTGCCGCGCCATCAAGAGCCGTCTGTACCGCGATGGCTGTTGCAGCACCGCCCGCGCCCAGAAGAGTGATTTTCTGTCCTTCCACGCCGATGCCGTTCTCCTTGAGATTGCGGACGAAGCCGATACCGTCCGTATTGTGACCGGTGAGCTTTCCATCCTCATCTGCTGTTACGGTATTGCAGGCACCGATCAGCTTTGCAGCGGGAGTAATGTCATCCAGATACTGTGTCACAGCCGTCTTATCCGGCATGGTTACGTTAAAGCCGCCGGCTTTGAGTGTACGGAGTGCCTTTACGCCCTCTTCGAGCTGCTCCAGCGGAACATCAAATGCCAGATAGGCTGCATCCGTCCCGGTTCTTTCAAAGCTGTAGTTGTGCATTGCCGGCGATCCGGAATGATCCACCGGTGAGCCGATAAGACAATATAATTTGGTATGTCCAGTGATTCTGTTATCCATGCTAATCTCCATTCCAAATGTGCGCTTTACCGCCAGTTGCTTCGCATCGTGTCCATTCAGCGCCTGCCGCATTTCAATATGAATGTGCGGCTTGCAGAGAAATTTCCGATGCGGACTGAATCATCGTTCTTACTTCTCCAGAACTTCCGGCCATGCCTTCTGAAGAACCTCTTCGGCTGCCTTGTAAGCAAGCTTCGCTGCCTCTGCTACGCCATGAGCAAGAAGCTCGTCGCTGATGACCTCAACACCCATAACCTGGGGCTGTACGCCCTTGGCCTTGAGCATCTTCACAAAGCCCTCGGTGTCCCCATATCCCTTTCCGGGCAGTACGCGGTCATGCATGGACTCGTCGCGCAGAATGCTCTTTGCGTACGGACGAGCCTGTACGTCGTTAATCTGAACAGAAACCAACTTCTCTACCGGAATATCGGCAAGATAGCTCTCGTCATAGCTCTGGTCTGCACGGATCCAATGCCAGGAATCCAGCAGCACCTTTGCATTCTCACAGTCGGCTGCCTTGACGACTGCCCAGGCCTTTTCCACATCCGGAATGCCACTGTAGGGCATCGGCTCCACACCGATGTTCAGCTTTCCTGCGCGGTGGCAGAGTTCCTTCAGCTTCTGTGCTGTATGCTCTACGGAATAGTTCTCCATCAGGCCGCAGTTGATGCCGCTCACGCCGAACAGCTCGCACATATGGAAGCAGATCTGCTCCTTATACATCTGCTCATAGGAACGGTGATCCTCTGCCCACTGAACAATGTACTCAACCTCGGTTACCTTCATGTCGTACTTCTTCAGGATATCCAGAATGTCGCTGTCATGCAGGCCCTCTGCCAGTGCATCCGCATAGGTCTCGGCGCGCAGGCCGATTCCCTCGAAGCCAGCCTCCTTTGCAGCCTTGACTCTTTCCTCAAAGGTACACTGATCGCCAAGTGTCCAAGAGCTGATTGTAATAGGATATTTTGCAGACATTTTCTACCTCCATAGTGCATAAATTTATTTGTTTGCTCAGCACCTGACGATTTCAACATGAATCTTTCGAAACTCAAAATCAAGATGCAGGTGCTGAATGGTTACTCTTTTTCCAGTTCCGCCAGAATTACATCGCATACCTCGGGAACCGTCAGGCCCGATGTATCCACTGCAAAATCCGCCGCCGCCTCATATTTGGGATATCTCTGATCCATCAGCGACTGGATGTCCGAGGTGTTCTTTTTGCCTCGCAGAAGCGGACGGTCGTCATTATCCTTCACTCGTTCCAGAATCGCTTCCGGGCTCGCCTTGAGCAGAACCGTCACGCCGCCTCTGTGCATCGCGGCAACGTTCTCCTCCCGCATGGCTGCACCGCCTCCGCAGGAAACGATGGCCGGTGCATCGGCCGTAAAGGATTCCAGAAGCTCTGTCTCCAGTTTTCGGAAATAGGGCTCGCCCTTTTCTGCGAAGATCTGCGAGATACTCATGCCTTCCTGCTCTTCAATCCGGGCATCCATTTCTACGATTGGAAATCCCAAGCGATTTTTAAGTTCCTTCGCCACGGTGGATTTTCCTGCTCCCATAAAACCGATTAAGAAAATAGTTTTGTCCATTGCTTTGACCTCCCTGCGGCCAGTGCATCAGGTTCTATAACTACGCAGAGCCAGACATATGTTTGTTTGCAAATGGGCTCCGAATCGTTTTGCACGCCGCCAGATACTGTTGCCGCGAGCCTGTACCTCACGCTTCCTGCGGTCCCTTGTTAAAGCAACGGTTGAGGTACAGTGCCAGCAATACGCCGATAAATGTCACAACAATATTAAACAAAACCACGTATCTGGGTCCATCTGTCCCGCCAACTTTTGTAAGAATTCCGGCTACGCTGATCACGATGTAGTTGGCCACGCTGGATGCAATCATGACGATTGATGTGATCACGCCGCGATGCTTCGGGAACATCTCATTGGCAACGGCCGTCACCAGCTGCAGCACACCGCCTGCCGCGAAGAATCCAAGAAGGAACCCGCCGGCAAGACACATCCAGGGCGTCTGGATAAAATAAAGTGCAATCAGCACCAGCAGTGCCACCGAAGGATATCCGATCAGGATCTTCACCGGCTTTACGCCCTTTTTCAGGAGAGCTGCGCTGACAAACAAAGCCACAACAATGCCGACGGAATAGAAGGACTGAATCTGGCTCGGCTCAGACAGGCCGTACAGCTTTCCAAGCTCCTGGTTGCAGTTCATCCACAACATGAAGGTGGTGGACGTCGTAAAGCCCAGAATGATCAGTACGATGGAAGCCGGTGTAAAGTGCATTTTCTCTTTCTGTCCCTTGCCCTTCTTCACCGGTGTGAATTCCGGGAAAGGAAGAAATGCAAGGAAAATGCCGTCGATGATGATGATGCCGGCACATACCAGAAAAATAGTTGCAAACGGCAGCTGATTGCCCGATACAAAGCGAATGGCAAACGGAAGGAGGAACTGGGCGATGGATATCGACATTTTGGTGAAAATGTTCGCAATAGTTCCTTTTTCCTTGAAAATCTCCATACAGGAGGGGGTGATGCTGGTGTCCAGGAAGGAATTCGCCATGCCGCTGATAATGGCCAGCACATATCCGACATACATGTTAGGAGCAAAGGTAATGCTCAGGAAAAATATGGCATACAACGCGCAGCCGATCAGGCCGGAGGCGCGTCTTCCAAGCCGGTCAGAAAGCGGACCGGCCACCGGGAACGCCACTAATCTTCCCAGACCAATCGCAGCAATTACCGCAACAACACCGGACACATCAAAGCTTCCATCCGCAAGGGTCTGCGCTCCCCAAAGGGAAGCCAGCTCCTGCTTGTACTGTCCCATGATGGTCGCTGCAACGCCCAACACAAAGTAGGTCATATACAGGGCAAATGCCGTAGGATAATATCTTGCGGACTCATTGTTCTGTTTCATACGTGTAACTTTCCTTCCTAAAATCTATCTGTTCTATCTCTTTGTATCTGTTCAGCAGTTGCCGAGCAGACGCCCACCGGGCGACAGCATACATCCCCCGATCAAACAACTCCGTCAGGGCTTATCGCTGACTAGACTTCGGCGTTCAGCGCCTCGGATTCGTCTCTTATGCATAGAGCAGCTCGCGAATCTCATCAATCGGCATCTGCTCGCCGGTGTAAAGCCGGAACGCCTCGGCGCCCTGGCACAGGAGCATTCCCAGGCCATTGCACACAACGCAGCCTGCTGCCTCGGCTTCCTTTAAAAGTCTTGTCTGCGGCGGTGCGTAGACGGCATCCGTCACCACAAGGTCCTTCCGGAACCATCCGGTATCTTCGATGAGCGACGCATCCTCGTTCGGTGCCATTCCAACCCTCGTAGCATTGGAGAGAATGTCCGACTCCGCAATGGTCTTCTTCAAAAGCTCCTTATCCGCCAGGTCATTCAATGTAAAGGTACATCCCGGAACCGCATCTGCGATCCGCTGCACGGTCTTCTCCAGATTCCCCCAGAACGCATCCTTCAGATTAAAGATACTGATTTCCTTGGCTTCCTCCAACGCTGCCTGTGCCGCAATCGCAGATGCCGCACCGCCGCCGCCCAGGAGTACGATCTTCTTTCCTTTCACCTGAACGCCGCTGCGCTCCAGATTTTTGGTATATCCCATGCCGTCAGTGTTGTAGCCGACCAGCTTACCGTTGTCATTGACAATGGTATTGACGGCGCCAATGGCCTGCGCGGCCGGTGCCAGCTCATCCATGAACTTTAGAGCCTCCTGCTTGCAAGGCATGGTTACGTTTGCCCCCCGGAAGCCAAAGAGCTTCAGTGCCTGAATCGCATCCCCGGTCTTCTCAATCGGAACGTCAAAGGCAAGATAGGCATAGTCCAGTCCATATTTTTCAAAGCAGTAGTTGTACATCTCCGGTGATTTGGAATGGGCCACCGGCGTACCAATCAGTCCCAACAGTGTAGTCTTCCCTGTTATCTTCATGTTTTCCTTTCTTGACTTTGTATCTTTTGTGTCTGTTTAGTCTGCAAAACCACTGCTGCACAGTTTTCATGTCGCAGGTGGTTACGTTATTTTTTTGACAATCTCAAGTTACGACACTCGTCATCCAGAAACAAATTAAGTTTTTCAATCGCTTTCATAGACATTTTCAATGGATTCTTTTATATTTGACTATAATTTCCGAGGGGGCTTTTATGAATCTTCTGCACTTACGTTATTTTGCCGAACTGGCCAAAACACAGCATTATACCCGCGCCGCCGAATCGCTTTGCATCACACAGCCGACACTGAGCCACGCGATCAGCCAGTTGGAGCAGGAGCTGGGTCTGCCCCTCTTCGAACGGCAGGGGCGGAATGTCCGGCTCACCCACCACGGAGAGCAGTTTCTGGCGTATACCAACCAGGCTCTTGGCAGTCTGGACGAGGGTGTTCAGCTCCTTCAGAGTGTCGGACGCGGGGAAGGTATCATCCGGCTCGGCTTTCTGCGCACGCTGGGCGTTGATTTTGTTCCCAGGCTGGCTGCCGACTTTCTCCGGCAAAACGCATCCAAGAGCATTCACTTTGCCTTCCACACAGGTGTGACCGGCGAGCTTCTAAACGGCCTCTCTGAGCGCAAGTATGACCTGCTCTTCGCCTCGAAGCCCTCCGATGAATTGGGTTTTTCCAGCACCCCTGTAAACAAGCAGGACCTTGTCCTCATCGTTCCCAAGGAGCATCCTCTCGCCGATCGGCAGATGATTGATCTTGCAGACACCCTTCCCTATCCGCAGATTGGCTTCACTAAGGGGTCCGGGCTTCGCGATGTCATTATGAACCTGTATAGCCAGATCGGCGCCTGTCCCAACATCGCATACGAAACCGAGGAAGACCAGGTGGTGGCGGGCCTTGTTGCTCAGGGCTTTGGCATTGCCGTCGTTCCTTATATGGAGATGCTGTTTCGCCTGAATGTGAAGATTCTCCCCATCGTTCATCCGACATGGGAACGTTATTTTTATATGATCTGCGATGAAAAGGCGTTTCTGTCGCCGGCCGTCCGACAATTCCGCCAGTTTGTTCTGGATCAGACTGAGGATGAAGTAAAATTGCACAAATAAAAAGATGCACAAAAACCATGTGCATCTTTTTACTACATAGAGTCCATCTATAAAATTGATAGAAAAAATTGTGACCGCATTTCCTTGAATACACACTTCCTCGTAAACGTCAATTTACAGCTTACCTCCAAACACCGGGAAGAACCCGTATTCGCCATAGTCCTTGATCTTTTCCAAATGCTTAAGGATTTCCATATCCTCGTCTGTAATGGTAAAATCAACCGCTGCATTGCTTTTCATATGCTCCGGGTTTGCAGTCTTCGGCAGAACAATCATGCCAAGCTGAACATCAAAGCGAATACACAGCTGCGGAATTGTGACACCGTATTTTTCAGCCATCTCAGCGATTGCCTTATTTTTAAGTGCTTCACCGTGGGCAACCGGAGAATATGCTTCCATCACGATGCCCTTCTTCTGGCAGTAATCAATCAGCTCCAAAGGCGAATTGGAAATATGGCAAAGCACCTGATTGACCATAGGCTTGATTTCAGCCACATCCCACAGGCTTTCAATATCCTCCTGCAAGAAGTTGGATACACCGATCGCACGTAGTTTTCCGGCTTTGTAGGCATCCTCCAGTGCTCTCCATGCTGCACGATTGCCTTCCACATAGCGGTCTTCGCTCTGATTCACCTTATCCCAGGGCTGCGGGCTGTGAATGATCATCATATCCAGATAATCAAGTCCCATATCGGCAAGCGTCTTATCAATGCTTGCCGCAGCTTCCTCATAAGTCTTATACTCCGCCGCAACCTTTGACGTGACAAAGAGCTGCTCTCTCGGTACACCTGCGGTACGGATTCCTTCTCCGACACCGCGCTCATTTCCATAAGCCTGTGCCGTATCCACATGGCGGTACCCCATCTTAACAGCCGCTCTTACGGCATCAGCCACCTTATCATCATCAATAAACCATGTGCCGAGAGCCAGCACAGGAATTTCTACTCCATTGCTAAGTTTCTTCATTTCACAAAACATGTCTTATTCCTCCGTCCATACTTCTTTTGCGAGATTAAACACAGCCCAGGCTTTCGGCCATCCTGCATAAAACGCAGCATGCGTGACAATCGCTGCGATTTCCTTCTTCGACACTCCATGATTCTTTGCATTCCGGAGATGGTATTTCAAAGAGGAATCCGTGATTCCCTGCGCCATCAGTGCTACGACTGTTATAATGCTTCTTGTTTTTAGGTCGATATCCTCGTTGTTCCAATTCTCTCCAAAAAGCACATCATCATTAAAATGTGCAAACTCCGGAGCGAACTCTCCCAGGGCGTCTCTTCCGGCTGTTTGGACAATTTTGCTCATAATGTTTTTCCTTTCTTTCCGGTATCTTCTTTCACAGATTGCCACCAAGTGTCTTCAACGCCGCTGTTTATCCTTCCAGTTTGCGATATTGCTCATCACTTACCGGTTCACACCACTCGCTTTCGCATTCCTCCCCGGGTACTTCAACGGCAATGTGAGAAAACCAGCTGTCTTTTTTTGCTCCGTGCCAGTGTTTGACATTTGCAGGAATCATCACTACACTGCCTTCCCGCAAACTGACGGCATCTTTTCCTTCTTCCTGATACCAGCCTTCACCGGCAGTGCAGATAAGCAATTGACCGCCTCCGCTTTTTGCATGATGGATGTGCCAGTTATTCCGGCATCCCGGTTCAAAGGTTACATTGGCTGCGAAGAGTCCTTTCTTCGGGTCTGTGAGCGGATTCAAGAACGAATCCCCGATAAAGAATTGTGCATATGCTGTGTTTGCAGTGCCCGTACCAAACATGTTGTGCTGCTCAAAAGCATCCTTGTTTTCAAATTTCATGGCGATATACCTCCCTGATTTCATATCTTGAAGCACATCCATTCATGTGCTATATTAACCATAGACCATGAACCTAACTTTAGGTCAAGATATTTTTGAAAATAATTTTGGAGGTACGCCATGTATACGATTGGACAGGTAGCGGAGATGTTTGATCTCCCCATTTCCACGCTCCGCTATTACGATAAACAGGGGCTTTTCCCGCAGCTCACACGCGAATCCGGCATTCGCAAATTCAGTGATAATGAAATTGAAGCTCTCAGAGTGATCGAGTGCCTAAAAAATTCCGGCCTTGAAATCAAGGACATCAAGCTCTTTATGGAATGGTGTGCAGAAGGCTC
>CAVKRN010000038.1:12889-21218 GCA_963658695.1 bacterium | reverse complement strand
CCTCAGAAAAAAGTTCTGCGTTATTAGGCCAGTTATTTTGCAAACGATGTACTATAACTCGGTACAGCAAAGAAAGGAACAAATATATGGCACAAATCGGCATGCTGGGCGCAGGAAGCTGGGGAACAGCGCTGACCTATGAATTATCGGCAAAGGGACATCAGGTTGTTGTCTGGTCCATCTCGGAGGAAGAGGTACGGCTTCTGAATGAGGAGCACGAGCAGAAGGTGAAACTCCCGGGGGTGAAGCTTCCGGTAGAGGTCCACGCAACCACAGACCTCCAAAAGGCCATCGACGGCATGGATCTGTTGGTGCTGGCGGTACCGTCGACGTTTACCAGAAGTACCGCTCGCAGCATGCGGCCCTTTGTTGCTAAGGATCAGCTGATTGTATCAGTGGCAAAGGGAATTGAAGAAGACACCCTTATGACATTAACCCAGATCATTGAGGAAGAGATTCCGCAGTGCCGCACCGCTGTTCTGTGCGGACCCACTCATGCAGAAGAGGTGGGAAAGGGCCTGCCGACGGCCATTGTGGCCGGTGCTGCGCGCCGCGAGGATGCAAGACTCGTGCAGGACATCTTCATGAGCGATGTGTTCCGCGTATACACCAGCCCGGATGTTCTTGGCATGCAGATCGGTGCGGCACTTAAGAACGTGGTGGCGCTGGCCGCCGGCATTGCGGACGGTCTTGGGTATGGAGACAATACAAAGGCGGCGCTCATAACCAGAGGAATTGCGGAAATCGGACGTCTGGGACTGGCCATGGGAGGATGCCTGGAGAGCTTCACCGGACTGACCGGGATCGGAGATCTGATCGTCACCTGTGCCTCTATGCATTCGAGAAACCGCAGGGCAGGAATCCTGATCGGGCAGGGGAAGAGTCCGGAGGAAGCCATGCAGGAGGTGCAGCAGGTCGTGGAAGGCGTCTACAGTGCAAAAGCCGCGCACCAGCTCTCACTTAAATATGGCATTGAAACGCCCATCATTGATCAGGTCTGCCAGATTCTGGAAGAGGGTAAGAATCCGGCGGAAGCCGTTCGGGATCTGATGCTGCGGGACCGGAAGATTGAATCCGGGAACCTGGAGTGGAATGAGTAGACGTCCGGAGGCGGTTCACACTGAAATCGTCAGGGGCTAAACAGATACAGATGATTCAAAAGAGGAGCATAGATTATGGAAACCAATATGACACTTTCCCAGGAGCTCAAGGCAAGAGGACTCTTGGCACAGCAGACCGATGAAAAGGAAATCGCAGAGCTTATCGACAACGGAAAGGCTACGTTCTACATCGGCTTTGATCCCACAGCGGATTCGCTGCATGTGGGACATTTTATGGCACTTTTGCTCATGAAGCGCATGCAGGAGCACGGCAACAAGCCCATCGCCCTGGTGGGCGGCGGTACCGCTATGATCGGAGATCCTTCCGGCCGCAGTGATATGCGCAAGATGATGACCATTGAAACCATTGATCACAACTGCGAGTGCTTCCGTCAGCAGATGAGCCGCTTCATTGAATTCGGCGAGGGCAAGGCCCGGATGGTGAACAACGCGGACTGGCTGCGGAATTTGAATTTCCTGGATTTCATGCGGGAGATCGGAGCGGAGTTCAATGTCAATGAGATGCTGCGTGCCCGCTGCTACGTCAACCGCATGGAGAGTGGACTGTCGTTTCTGGAATTTTCCTACATGCTGATGCAGAGCTACGATTTCTACCGCTTGTATCAGGACTACGGCTGCCAGATGCAGTTCGGCGGCGATGATCAGTGGTCCAACATGCTCGGCGGAGCCAACCTGATCCGCAAAAAGCTGCAGAAAAACGCATACGCTATGACCATCACGCTTCTTCTCAAGCATGACGGCACCAAGATGGGCAAAACAGCCGGCGGCGCGGTATGGCTGGATCCGGACAAAACAAGTCCATATGACTTTTACCAGTACTGGCGTAACGTGGACGATGCGGATGTCCTGAAATTCCTTCGGATGATGACCTTCCTTCCGCTGGAGCAGATCGATGAGATGGACAAATGGGAAGGCGCGCAGCTCAATGAGGCCAAGAAGATTCTGGCGCATGAGCTGACCAATCTGGTACACGGCGAGGAGGAGACCAAAAAGGCAGAGGCCGGTGCACAGGCCCTCTTTGGCGGTACAGGCGGCGATGACGCGCACATTCCGGAGGCAGTCCTTTCGGATGAGGATTTCCAGGAGGATGGAACCATCGATATCCTTGGCATTCTGGTAAAGGGCGGCTTTGAAAAGTCCAGAAACAACGCCCGCACCTCTGTGCAGCAGGGCGGCGTTTCTGTGGACGATGAGAAGGTGACGGATTTAAAGAAGAGCTATTCCAAAGAGGATCTGGAAAAGGGAATCCTGGTTCGCAGAGGCAAGAAGACATTTAAGAAAGTCCTGTACAAGGCGTGAGCCGGCAGGATAGTCGTTTTCGAAAAAGCACAGTGCCCGGTACTTGAAAATTCTGCGTTATCGGGCCGGTTGTTTTGCGAATGATGTACTGGAGAATGCAGGAGGCGGATATGACACAGGAAGAAAAAAACGGCAGATATCTTAAGGTGATTATGGCAGCAAGCGTGGTTTGTGCGGTTGTTTTGCTGGTGTCGTTTGTGCTGGTGGTTCCCAAAATGATGAAGACCATGGAGCAGGCACAGACAACCATGGAGCAGGTGAATCAGATGGCAGAGGAGACGCAGCAGATTTATGATGACGTCAGTTCCATCTCGGAGAGTGTGAAGGGCGTTGTATCGGATGGCATTTCCGGCAGTTCCCTGGGCAGTCTTGACGTGGATTCTCTGAACCAGTCCATTCAGGACCTGCAGTCGATACTGGAGCCCTTGGCCAAGCTGATGGGCAAGTAAAGCCTGCCGAATTCCACCGCTTACACGCCTGCCATCGATGGAGCTTGGCGGAGTGTGAACGGTAATGAAAGGGTACAGAAAGGATACTGTGAGCATGAACGGTGCAGATGCAATTATCAAATGTCTGGAAGAGGAGCAGGTTGAATACGTATTCGGATACCCCGGCGTTGCGATCGTCCCCTTCTATGACAGCATATTAAAATCAGACATTCACACCATTCTGGTCCGGCAGGAGCAGTGTGCGGCGCATGCGGCCAGCGGCTATACCAGAATCACCGGTAAAACCGGTGTTGTGGCAGTGACCAGCGGCCCCGGAGCAGAGAACCTGATCACAGGTATCGCTACGGCCTTTGCAGACAGCATTCCCATGGTCTGCATCACCGGCCAAGTAAATTCCAACCAGGTGGGCGGAGACGTTTTTCAGGAAGCGGATATCTCCGGCGCCGTGGAGTCCTTTGTTAAATACAGCTATATCGTGCGCAATGCGCAGGAGATTCCCCGCATTATCAAAGAGGCCTTCTACATTGCGGGAACAGGACGTCCTGGACCGGTTCTGATTGACCTGCCCTTTGACGTGCAACAGCAGTCCGTTCGCCGGTTTGAGTATCCGGAGACCATTTCCATGCGGACTTATAAGCCGACGGTGGAGGGACATGCCGTACAGATCAAAAAAGTTCTCTTAGAGCTTTCCCGTGCCAAACGCCCGATTCTGTGCGTGGGCGGCGGCGTTCACCTCTCCCATGCGCAGCAGCAGGTGCAGGAGTTTGCCAGGATGTTCGGTATTCCCGCGGTTTGTACCATGATGGGCCTTGGCGTGTTCCCGACAGAGGATCCGATGTTCTACGGAATGGTAGGCAATAACGGGCAAAAATACGGAAACCGCGCCATGAATGAGGCGGATGTGATTCTGATGGTGGGCGCCCGGGTTGCGGACCGCTCCATTTCGCAGCCGGATCTGATCACTGAGAATAAGATTCTGGTGCATATTGACGTGGACCCTGCAGAGATCGGCAAGAATGCCGGGGCTTCGATTCCGCTGGTCGGGGACATTGCTCATATTTTTGATAAGTTTCTGGAACTGGGACGAGAGGCCAAGGAGACAAAGACGGCTGATGAAACGCATGCGGCGCAGAAGAGTGAGGAAAGTCTGCGGCAGATGCCGGAGCGCTTCGCAGCCTGGCGAAGTCTTCTGGACGAAGAGCGAAAGGCGGCGCAGAATGCAGGAACGAAGACCGCTGCTGCAGGGGAGCTGATCAATCCTGCCATCTTTTTGCGGGAGCTCTCGCTCCGCCTGGATCCGGATGCGGTGTATGTTGCCGATGTTGGGCAAAACCAGCTTTGGAGCTGCGCCAATGTAGTCATCCGCGAGGGGAGATTCCTGACCAGCGGCGGCATGGGGACCATGGGGTATGCGGTTCCTGCAGCCATGGGAGCCAAGCTTGCGGCGCCGGAGCGCCAGGTTATCGCCGTCTGCGGCGACGGCGGCTTTCAGATGACTATGATGGAGCTGGCCACCATGCAGCAGTATGGAATTCCGGCCAAAATCATTGTGCTTAAAAACCGTTCCCTTGGCCTTGTGCGCCAGTATCAGCACCTGAACCTGCAGGACCGTTTTTCGATTGTGGATTTGGGTGAGTATCCGCACCTGGATAAGCTGACGGAAAGCTACGATATGGATTTCATCCGCCTTGCGGATCCGGCGGAGATGGCAGAAGCTATTGAACGGTTTCTGACCAATACCGCATCGGTTCTGATGGAGGTGGACGTGGCACCGGAGCAGCTGGTATAAGGCGACGCAGGGGGACAGTAGAAAGAGAAACCGTCGGTGGACAGGCAGGATATGCAGTAGCGGTTACTCAGTTGGTTTGAGAGTTGCAGGAGAGCAATGAAACGTATTTATTCGGTGTTGGTAGAAAACCGGGCAGGTGTTCTGTGCAAGGTGGCAGGTCTGTTCTGGAGAAGATGCTTTAATATTGATTCACTGGCCGTGGGCGAGACCGATGACCCGTCGGTTTCCCACATGATTATTGTTTCCAGCGGAGAAGAAAAAACGCTGGAGCAGGTGGAGAAGCAGCTGAACAAAAAGCTCGATGTCATCAAGGTGAATACCTTTGATGAACATGACGCGGTTAGCCGGGAACTGATGCTGTTGAAGGTGAAATATAACCGCGACAATCGCCGGGATATCATGGAAAACTGCTCCATCATGGGGGCACAGATCATTGACATGTCGAAGAATCTGATGACGATTCAGATCTGTGATACGCCGGAGCGGGTTCGAATGTTTCTCGAGACCTTCCGCTCCATTTCAATCGTGGAAATTACCAGAACAGGGACACTTGCGGTACCCAAATGCAGTGAGGTGTCATAGCGATGAATGTCGATCCGAAGCTGGAAGAGCTTTTGCTATTGGCAAAGGAACTCGGCGCTTCTGACCTTCATCTGACGGTAGGATCGGTTCCGGCGGTACGAGTGAATAATGAGCTGATCCGGATGGAAGGGCAGACGATACTGCTGCCGGAGGACACAAGGCGCCTTCTTTTTGGCATCATGAACGAGGAGCATGCAGAGGCCTTTCAGGAGCTGGGCGAGACGGATTTTGCTTTTGGCCTGCCGGGAATCGGGCGATTCCGCGTCAATGCCTACCGGCAGCGGGGATCGGTTGCAATGGCCGTCCGCATCATGAGCGGCAGTATACCCAGACCGGAGGATCTGGACGTTCCGGAATCGGTCATCGGGCTGACCAGGAAGCAGGCGGGGCTGGTACTTGTGACGGGGCCCACCGGAGCGGGAAAATCCACGACCCTTGCATCTCTCATTCAGCGCATCAACGAAACTAGGCATTGCCATGTCCTGACGCTGGAGGATCCGATCGAGTATCTCTACCGGCACGAGCAGTCTTTGGTGGATCAAAGAGAGATTGGACTGGATTCTGTAAGCTTTTCGGCAGGGCTTCGCTCTGCTCTGCGCGAGGATCCGGATGTGATTCTGGTGGGAGAGATGCGAGATCTCGAGACCATCAGTACAGCATTGACGGCGGCGGAGACGGGGCATCTTGTGTTCTCGACGCTTCATACGCTGGGCGCTGCCTCTACGGTGAACCGCATCATCGATGTGTTTCCGGAGGCTCAGAAGGAACAGATCCGAACGCAGCTGTCCATGGTACTCGAATCGGTGGTGTCACAAAGGCTCCTGCCAAAGGCTGATGGGAGCGGGCGCGTGGCGTGCTTTGAAGTCATGCATTGCACGTCTGCGATTCGGAACCTGATTCGGGACAACAAGACATTTCAGATCCCGGGCATTTTGCAGACGAGTCGCCGAATGGGCATGATGTCCATGGAGGATTCGCTGGCGGATGCCTTCCGGAGAGGACTGATCACGGAGCAGGTGGCCATGGAGTATGCGCAGGATGCCAATGCGCTGCAGGTGCGCATCGGACGGAAGCAGTAGGCGTTTTTTTGCAAACGATGGACTCTGCACAATAATCATTCGCAAAAGATATGGCTATACTTGTTTTGTAGTTGGCGACTTTCCGTGTTGCTTTTTAAGAATACGGAGACTATAATCGGTTTCAATTTCCGGATCGATAGGAAAATGATATAGAAAACAAAATGTTTCATGTATCATTTTGCAAACGATGTACTAGTTATTTAAAAATCGATGTACTAGGCACGTGATGAGGCTCTTACAGCGTGCGGACGGGAATTGGCTGCAGGAATGGAGGATAATCATGCAGGAAACATTGCATAAAAAGGCATTCCAGCTGTTGGTAGACAATACTTCCGGTGTGCTTTCACGGATTTCCGGACTCTTCTCCCGGCGCGGATACAACATTGAGTCCATCACGGCCGGTGTTACCGCAGACCCGCGATATACACGGATTACGATTGTCGCGTCCGGAGATGATGACATTCTCGATCAGATTGAGAAGCAGGTACGCAAGCTCGTTGATGTTCGTGTCATTCATGAGCTTCCGCCGAAGGATTCGGTGTACCGCGAGCTGGCTCTGGTGAAGGTTCGCGTCGATGATGTAAAGCGGGAGAGCGTCATTGCTCTGACCAATATCTTCCGCGGCAATATCGTTGATGTGGCTCCCGATTCTTTGATCATTGAGATCACCGGCAATCAGGAGAAGGTCGATGCTTTCCTGGGACTCTTGGCGGGATATGAGATTTTGGAGCTGGCCAGAACCGGTATTGCAGGCCTGACCAGAGGCTCGGACAAGGTACTGTTCCTGGACGAGAATGGCAATATTGTCTTTAGTAAGGAAGCGGAAGCGTACTGGGGAAAAGAGGATCAGTGAGCTTGTAAAATGAGCTGACGAAAGCAGGCATTGCTCATACATAGGATGCGAACATGCCTGGATCCGAATTGTTACATATGTGTTATCCACTCGAACGGCCTGGCAAACAGCTGGCTATCCGATGAAGATAAAGCCGCCCGCAAGAGCCCTAAAGGCCTTTGGCGGGACGGTAATCGTTACCAAATAAACTATTGCTAGGAGGATGCTAAAATGGCAGAAGCAAGAATTTTTTATCAGGAAGACTGTAATCTTTCTCTTCTCGAGGGAAAGAAGATCTGTGTCATCGGCTATGGTTCTCAGGGCCATGCACATGCACTGAATCTGAAGGATTCCGGATGTGATGTAGTCGTTGGTCTGTACGAGGGCTCCAAGTCCAAGGCAAAGGCTGAGGCACAGGGACTCAAGGTTCTTCCTACTGCAGAGGCAGTAAAGCAGTCAGATGTCATCATGATCCTGATCAATGATGAGCTGCAGGCAGACATGTACAAGAAGGACGTAGAGCCGAACCTCAAGGCCGGCGATATGCTGATGTTCGCTCACGGCTTCAATATCAACTACAAGCTCATCGTTCCTCCGGCAGATGTAGACGTTACCATGATCGCTCCGAAGGCTCCCGGACACACCGTTCGCTCTGAGTACGAGGCAGGCAAGGGCACTCCTATGCTGGTTGCTGTCGAGCAGGATGCAACCGGAAAGGCTCTGGACAAGGCACTTGCATACGGTGCAGCTATCGGCGGCGCTCGTGCAGGAATTCTGGAGACAACCTTCAAGACTGAGACTGAGACCGACCTCTTCGGCGAGCAGGCAGTTCTGTGCGGCGGCGTTTGCGCACTGATGCAGGCAGGCTTTGAGACCCTTTGCGAGGCTGGCTATGATCCTCGTAACGCATACTTTGAGTGCATCCACGAGATGAAGCTCATTGTTGATCTGATCTACCAGTCCGGATTTGCCGGCATGCGTTACTCCATCTCCAACACCGCGGAGTACGGCGATTATGTAACCGGCCCTAAGATCGTAACTCCGGAAGTGAAGAAGGCAATGAAGCAGGTTCTTTCCGACATTCAGGACGGCACCTTCGCATCCGAGTTCATTCAGGATATGAAGAACGGCAAGATCCACTTCCAGGCAATGAGAAAGAAGGCTGCTGCGCATCCGTC
>CAVKRN010000038.1:0-12879 GCA_963658695.1 bacterium | reverse complement strand
CGTCTGAGAAGGTCGGCGCAGAGATCCGCAAGCTCTACAGCTGGAACAACGAGTCGGAGATGCTGATCAACAACTAAATATATCTGTTTAGCACCTGGCGATTTCAGCATGAATTGTCCGCTTGCGGACATATTCATGATTGAAATTGACAGTTGGGCAAGGTCCGAAGGACCTCTGCCCAACCATATCGAGGTTTTCGAAGGAAAATCGAGATGAGGGTGCTAAACGAGATGAAGCATCGCGGGGCAGGGGAGCCAGGCTCCCCTGCCTTTTTGTATAAGAAGCAGGAGAGAAAACATGGGAATGACAATGACACAGAAGATTCTCGCCCGTCGCGCGAATCTTCCGGAGGTCAAGGCCGGACAGCTGATCGAGGCAGATCTTGATCTTGTGCTTGGCAATGACATTACGGCGCCGGTGGCCATTAAGGAGATGAACCGGTTTCGGAAAGACGGTGTATTTGATAAAGACAAAATCGCACTGGTCCCCGACCATTTCGTGCCGGCCAAGGACATCAAGTCGGCCGAAAACTGCAAGTGCGTGCGCGAGTTTGCACATCGCAACAAGGTTACCAATTATTTTGAAGTAGGGCAGATGGGAATTGAGCATGCGCTCCTTCCGGAAAAAGGCCTGGTTGCGCCGGGAGATGTCATCATCGGCGCCGATTCTCACACCTGCACGTATGGCGCGCTGGGGGCATTTTCCACCGGCGTTGGCTCCACGGACATGGCGGCCGGTATGGCAACCGGAAAGGCTTGGTTCAAGGTTCCTTCTGCCATCCGGTTCTACCTGACCGGCAAGCCCGGCAAATGGGTCAGCGGTAAGGATGTGATCCTTCACATCATCGGCATGATCGGGGTGGACGGAGCCCTGTATCAGTCAATGGAATTTACCGGCCCCGGCGTTGCGGAGCTTTCCATGGATGACCGCTTCACCATCTCCAACATGGCCATCGAAGCCGGCGGGAAAAACGGTATTTTCCCGGTGGATGAAAAGACACTGGCTTATGAGAAGGAGCACGGCGCCGGCGAGGGCGAGATCTTTACAGCAGACGCGGACGCGGAATACGAGAAGACCTATGAAATCGACCTTTCGGCCATCAAGCCCACGGTGTCCTTCCCGCATCTTCCTGAAAATGCAAAAACCTTTGACGAAATCCCTGCGATTAAGATCGACCAGGTTGTCATCGGCTCCTGCACGAACGGACGCATCGAAGACCTTCGCACAGCGGCAGCCATTTTGAAGGGACGCCACATTGCAGAAGGTATGCGCTGCATCATCATTCCTGCTACCAATGCCATTTACATGCAGGCACTGAAGGAAGGCCTCATCGAAACCTTCCTGGAGGCCGGGGCTGTGGTTTCCACACCGACCTGCGGACCCTGTCTTGGCGGTTATATGGGAATTCTGGCAGCCGGAGAGAAGTGCGTATCCACAACCAACCGCAACTTTGTAGGACGCATGGGGGATACCACCTCGGAAATTTATCTGGCAAGCCCGGCGACTGCGGCAGCATCGGCCATTGCCGGCGTGATTGCAGATCCAAGCGCATATTGATCTTTATTCAATCGTGAATTTGCCTGCAAGCAGGAGGTTCACGTTGAATATGGCAGGCGCTGAACAGATACACAGAAAGGATCTTGGAAAGAATGGAAGCAGCAAAAGGAACCATTTTCAGATTTGGTGACAACGTGGATACCGATGTCATTATCCCGGCACGGTATCTTGCAACGTCAGAACCCTCCGAGCTTGCAGCACACTGCATGGAGGACATTGACAAAACCTTCATCCAGCGGGTACACAAGGGAGATATCATTGCGGCAGGACGTAATTTTGGCTGCGGCTCCTCCAGAGAGCACGCACCCATTGCCATCAAGGCAGCCGGCGTTTCCTGCGTCATCGCAGAGACCTTCGCCCGGATTTTCTACCGCAATGCCATCAACATCGGCCTTCCCATCATCGAGTGTAAGGAAGCGGCGCAGGAAATCAAAGAAGGAGATCAAGTCTCCATCGATTTTGACAGCGGCGTGATCACCGATGAAACCACCGGGAAGACCTACCAGGGACAGGCATTCCCTCCCTTTATGCAGGGACTCATCGATGCCGGCGGACTGATCAATTACGTCAATAGCAAGGAAGCATAAAAAGATGCGGCATACACACTCGCTAGTTGCAGGATTCACTTTTGGCGAGATCTGTGCAGTGACGTAAAAAAGCGCGAGACTTCACTTATGAAGCCTCGCGCTTTTGCGGCAGAAAATGCTCAATCAGACCCCTCATTGATTAAAAACGCGGGTAAAAGAGCCGGATTCCGACAGCGGCTGACCGGCACTTAGCAGATGATTCACATCTCCCAGCACCTGCGCACGGAACATGGAGATACCGGGAACATTGCCCGGGATAATGCCACACTGGCGCTTCTCGGCATTCAGGATGCAAAGCGACGTCGGCGCAAGATAAATAGTTTGCTGGAGCACCAGAGGAGAAATGCCAAGAAGGTAACCAATGGCCTCCAGATTGGCCCCAAGGTGGGCGAAAAAGACAAGGGTAACATCCTCGTCGCCCCGCGTTTTTTCCTCATCCGTACCGTAATATCCGCCCATTCGGTGATAACCGTATTCCGCAAGGATTTCATCCAGACCTTTCCGGAGATTCGCAACCGCAGCCGGGTATTTTGGATTGGACTGCAGAATTTCGTGCTGATAAAAGTTATCTTTATCGTATAAAAGCGGCTCATTGGTCCAATACTGCGGCATAAAGTCCCAGGGAACCTTTTTCTCGCCGGTAGTAGGATCTGTAATGGAATAGGAAAACTCCTGCATCCAGTCCAGCACCTGCGCCGTGCGCCCCATTTTGCGAAGAGAAGGCTCTGCCGTCAGCTTCGCCCGGGCCAGAGGCGACGTGTAAAAACGGTCCACCTTCCAGTGAGGAACCCGCTCTGCCAGAAGCTCTGCCTCATGGAAGCCGCGAGGCGTCAGTGTATTGTTTTCATAGTCCGGCTCTGCATGCCGGATAAAGATTAAGCGCATGATGATTCTCCTAGTTACTGTACAGACGCCCGTCACCTTGTCACTTGGCAGGCGAGTGAGCTGTTACTTCTCATGAAATGTATTCGCACAACTACTTTGCACATGATACCATAATCCGCACGCACGTGTTAAACTCATATGGTTGCGACTTAGGAAAACGCTGATTAAAGTGTTTCCCACGCTAGTACATCGATTTTTAAATAACTAGCCTAACTAACTGGCCCTTTTTCCTGATTGCACGTGTCAAAAATCCTCAGCGTAGCCCGCTACGCCTACGTTTTTTGACACGCACCCTCAGAAAAAAGTTCTGCGTTATTAGGCCAGTTATTTTGCAAACGATGTACTAGTATATGCGTGAATATCATAACCAACACACGGAGGAACCATGATAGCATCACTGACAGGCCTGGTAGAGTCATGCCAGGAAGACGGAGTGATTCTCGACGTCAACGGCATCGGCTTCGACGTCAAGATGGGAGCGGAAGGCATCCGCAGGATGGCCGCCGTATCCGAAGGCGAACTGGCCCACATTTATACATACATGAGCTTTGGGCGAGAAGGTGACGTGACTCTCTTCGGATTTACAGACGCCGAAGAGCTGCGTCTGTTCAAAAAGCTGATCACCGTCAGCGGCATCGGCCCCAAGGGAGCCCTTTCTCTCTTGTCTGCCATGAGCGCAGAGGATCTGGTATTCGCCATCTTATCCGGTGACGCCAAGGCCATCGCAAGGGCCCCCGGCATCGGCAAAAAAACAGCCGAGCGTCTGGTTTTGGATCTTCATGATAAGCTGGAACTGACCGGCCAGGAGCAGATATCCGCAGCGGCTGCTGGTGCGAACGAGCAAGGAGACGCTGCATTGCAGACCGGCGCAGCCTCCGAGGCAGCGCAGGCGCTCGAGGCCCTTGGCTATACCCGGGCGGAGGCAACCAAAGCGGTGCGTCAGGCCGCAGCCCAGGAAGGCATGGAAGAAGCCGATACCCAGGCAATTCTTGCCGGAGCGCTGCGCTTTCTTTGAGGCATCACGAGTGGATAAACCCTTGAAATGATAATAGCAGCGGCGTATACGATAGAAACGGTAGAAATTAAGGATAAAACTGCGTGGAAAAGCGAATGATTGAAACCAGCTTCACGCCGGAGGATGCGAAAATCGAAGGAACCCTCCGTCCCCAGAAGCTGAAGGACTATATCGGACAAACGAAGATCAAGGACAGCGTCAGCGTAGCCATCGCTGCGGCCAAGCTCCGAGGAGAGCCGCTGGACCACATTCTGTTCTACGGCCCTCCCGGCCTTGGTAAGACCACGCTCGCTCAGATTCTCGCCAATGAGATGGAGGTTCATATCAAAATAACCAGCGGCCCCGCCATTGAAAAGCCGGGCGAAATGGCCGCGATCTTAAATGGCCTCAAGGCGGGCGACATTCTCTTTGTGGATGAAATTCACCGCCTGAACAAGCAGGTGGAGGAGGTACTCTATCCGGCCATGGAGGATTTTGCCATCGACATCATGATCGGCAAGGGAGCAGCGGCCAAATCTATTCGCCTGGATCTGCCCAAATTCACTCTGGTGGGAGCAACGACACGGGCAGGACTGTTGTCGGCACCGCTCCGGGACCGCTTCGGAATGATTCAGCGGCTGGAGTTTTATCAGGTGCAGGAGCTGGAGCAGATCATTTGCAATTCCGCAGCCAAGCTGGGAGTTTCCGTGGATGAAAAGGGTGCCAGAGAAATGGCAAAACGCTCGCGGGGGACGCCGAGACTTGCCAACCGGATTTTGAAGCGGGTGCGGGACTATGCACAGGTACGCTTTGACGGTGTTATCACCGAAGAGGTGGCCAAGACCGCGCTGGATCTGATGGATGTGGACCGCATGGGACTGGACCGGAGCGACCGGAGAATCCTGCTGACGCTGATCCAGAACTTCGGCGGCGGTCCGGCGGGACTGGATACACTGGCAGCTGCCATCGGTGAGGACGCAGGAACCATCGAGGACGTGGTGGAGCCGTACCTTTTGCAGAACGGGCTCCTCAACCGGACACCCCGGGGGCGCGTTGCAACAAAGGCGGCATATGAACACCTGGGACTTGAATTCCCTGAGAGTGAAGTATAAACTTTGATAGAGCATCTGGTATTTTGCCGGTTATTTTGCAGACGATGTACCAGTCAGCGAGGAGGATAAAGGAAGCGATGGCAGCCAAGACAAATGCGGAAGTGATTATTGACGGAAAGGTATACACCATTTCCGGATTCGAGAGTGAGGAGTATATTCAGAAGGTGGCTTCCTATCTGAACGGGAAGATCAGTGAGTTCCGCAAGAGCGACAGCTACACAAGGCTCAGCCCGGATTTTCGCAATGTTCTGATGCAGATCAACCTGGCGGATGATTATTTTCACGCCGTTCAGGAATCCGAAGAACTCAAAAAAGACAGTGAGAGCAGGGAGAAGGACCTGTACGATCTCAAGCACGAGCTCATTGCCACCCAGATGAAGCTGGAGACGACGGAGAAGAATCTCAAGGCCGCCCGCGCAGAAAGCGACGAGAATGCCAAGACGATCATTCGCTTGGAGACGGAGCTCAAGACCAGACAGGAACAGAAGCACTGATGCGGTGTTCTTTCCCTATTTCAAATGTGAATTTGTCTGCAGGCAGCCAATGCACGATGAAATGGGACGAATGCTAAACGGTTATAAATTCAGACGTAAGGGAGGGGCATCGGAGGAGTCCGGTGCCCTTTCTTGTTGCAAAGGAAAACGATGCAGAACCAACCATTGGAAACTCAACGGAAAACAGAGCTCCTGGCCCCGGCCGGGAATATGGAAGCGTTTCGCGGCGCCCTAAATGCAGGGGCAGATGCGGTATATCTTGCAGGCCGGCAGTTCGGCGCCAGGGCCTATGCCGGCAACTTCACAGAGGAGGAGCTGCAGGATGCCCTGCAGCGGGCACATCTGTTCGGCGTCCGGATCTATCTGACGGTCAACACGCTGACAAGGCAGGAAGAACTGGCGGACCTTACGGCCTTTGTTGGTCGCATGTATGAGGCTGGACTGGACGGCGTAATCGTACAGGACCTTGGCGTAGCCGCCTGCATACGAAAGGCTTGTCCCGGACTGGAGCTTCATGCCAGCACGCAGATGTCGGTAACCGGGGCAGAAGCGGTACGCTTTTTAAAACGCCAGGGGTTTGTTCGCGTGGTGCCGGCCAGAGAGCTGTCTCTTTCGGAGATCAAGGCACTGAAAAAGGAAGGCCTTGAAATCGAGAGCTTCATTCACGGCGCCATGTGCTATTCCTATTCCGGAAAGTGCCTTTTATCCAGCTTTCTGGGGGGACGAAGCGGGAACCGGGGACGGTGCGCAGGACCCTGCCGGCTTCCTTACGAAGCCCTGGAAGAAGGCGGAACTGCCCTTGGAAAGGGCGGGATGTGTTATCCTCTTTCCATGAAAGATATGTGCGCCCTTCCGATTCTTCCAGAGCTGATGGATGCCGGCATCGACTCCTTCAAGATTGAAGGAAGAATGAAAAAGCCGGAATACGTGGCCGGCACCACCGCTATTTATCGCAAGTACATCGATCGCTTTTATGAGTGGGACGCCAAGGGAAGGCCCGGCGTCTGGAGCATCGACAGGGAGGACCTTGATGCCTTGAATCAGCTGTACATCCGCAGCGATTTATGCACCGGTTATTATGAACGAAGAAACGGTAAGGAGCTGGTGACTATGCATGAGCCGGGCTACCGCGGCGCAGATCCGACACTCCTTGCAAAAATCCGCAGTCAGTACCTGGAAAAGGAGAAAAAGGTTTCCGTGCAGGCAAGAGCTGTGATTAAGGCCGGACGGGAGGCCGAGCTGGAGCTGTTTGCCAGGGAGAGCGGCGTTTGTGTAAGCGTAAAGGGAGCCTTGGTGCAGGAGGCGAAAAAACGTGCGCTGACAAGAGAGGACATCGCCGGCAAGCTGGGCAAAACGGGAAACCTTCCGCTGGAGTTTCAAACGCTCCTCATCGAGACGGACGGAAGATCCTTCCTGCCGGTATCGGCGCTGGGCGAGCTGCGAAGACAGGCGGCGGAGGCGTTTTTGCAGAGCGCCTGTGCACCCGGGGAAGAAACCAAGTCGCCGGGAACCACGGCGACCACGGGAATAGCAGAGTCTGCCGAATCCATTGCACCCTGCAGGGCCGTTGCATCCATGGAATCCGCAGAAGTCGCTGCACCCGGTGATTCGGTTGAATTTGTGAAAGAGCACCTTTCCGTTCATCAGGGATGTCTTGCACGATTTCTCATTCAGGTGCAGACACTGCCGCAGGCAAAGGCTGCCATCCACTGGATTTCCCGGATGGGAAAAATAAGGCAGGCGCAGGCAAAGCGGCAAGTGGAACCGACCAGCAGCCTGCCGGGAAGAGTAGAGAAGAAAACCTATGCCTTGATTCTGGATGGACAGGCACTGGACGCGGCGGAAGCGGTGCGCCGGGAAATTGCTGCACTGGAAGAGAATATGGACTGCCGAATCCCGGTACTGGCGGCGCTTCCGTACGTTTTCCGGGAGAGCGACCGGGCATGGCTGGAGGCATTTTATAAGGAAAATAGTGACAAATTTTACGGATTTGTTACAAGATCCTTGGAAGAACTGGAATTTTTAAAAGAGAAAGAGTATGATAGAGCGGTCCTTGCGGACAGCTTTCTGTACACCTGGAACGCAAATAGTCTTCGGGTACTGCGGGAGAATGGTCCGAAGGCGGGCAGCTTTTTCCGGATGCTCCCGGTGGAGCTGGACCGGAAAGAGCTTCAAAGAACCTTTGAAGAAGACATGGAGGATGCAGCGCTTTTGGTGTATGGGCGTGTTCCGCTGATGCTGAGCGCAGGGTGCATCCGCAAGACCAAAAAGAACTGCCTTTTGGGCAGCGGATCCGGGAACAAGGGCATGGATCAAGCTCTGTTTCTTCGGGATCGCACGGGGGCAATGTTTCCGGTACGGACGGATTGCCGCCATTGTCAGAACATACTTTATAACAGCGTGCCCACCTCTTTGCATAAGAGTCTGGGGGATGCACTGATGCAGCAATGCGGAAGCCTTCTTCTGAGCTTTACCATGGAAAAGCCGGAGGAAATGGGCGAAATACTTGCACTGTTTGCGGGAGATACAAAGGCGCAGGCACCGGCAGCGTACACGACGGGACATTACCGGAAGGGGGCTCTGTAGTCAGAGGCCTTGGGTCACCCGCATCGAGGTTTTCCGAAGGAAAATCGAGATGGCGCTGAACAGTTACAGAACGCAATGTACGCATTCGCCTGTCTGGCTGCACAAATCACGACATATTTAATTCATGCGGACTTATATCCTGGCTTTGACAAAATACGGCATTGTAGCCGTCATGATTGCCTACACGATTCTCTCGTTCTATCTGCTGGTGCAGAAGGACCGGCAGAAGGTGCGGCGCCTCACACTGGTGGAGAATATCCTGATTCTCGTATACCAGCTGATCAGCTATTTTACGCTGTATGTGGCTCTTGGGGATGGCAGATATATGCTGTTCGCCATCTTCGTCATTGCGGCGTTTTTTGCGATCTTTTTGTTGTACCGAACCCTCTATCGCCATGCCAACATGCCCCTGTTCAACAACATGTGCATGCTGCTGTCGGTGGGACTGGTGGTGCAGTCGAGGCTGTCCTTTGACAATGCGGTGCATCAGATGATGATCGCCTCACTGGGACTGGTGATTACCTTTACGCTTCCGATGCTGCGGGGACAGATGCGGCTTCTGAAGAACTTTGGCTACGGGTTTGGCTTTGTCGGCATTGCCATTCTGGCAGTGGTTATGCTGCTGGGAGCGACAACACTGGGAGCGAACATCACCTACACCATTGCCGGTGTCACCTTCCAGCCCTCAGAGTTTGTCAAGATCTTATACATTCTCTTCCTTGCCAGCACGCTGCGGGATGTGCAGGACTTTAAGAGCCTGGCCATCGTGACGGCAATGGCGGCAGCGCATGTGCTGGTGCTGGTGGGATCCACAGACTTGGGAAGCGGTCTGATCTTTTTTGTCGTATTTCTTTTCATGGCATTTCTTGCCACCGGCGCGTGGTGGATTCTGGCAGCGGGCTTTGGTCTTGGCGGAACCGGCGCTGTCATCTGTTATTTTATGTTTTCGCATATCCAGGAGCGCGTGCAGGCCTTTCTGGATCCGTGGAGTCTGATTGATTCCATCGGCTATCAGATCACACAATCTCTGTTTGCCATCGGAGCCGGCGGCTTGTTCGGCGTCGGACTCGGTCAGGGAACGCCGTCGGCTGTCCCCTTTGTGGAATCGGACTTTGTCTTTGCGGCGGTTTGTGAGGAGCTGGGTCAGCTCGTAGGTGTCTGCGTGATTCTGGTGGGCATCAGCTGCTTCATCGTCATGCTGGAGCTGGCGGCCGGCTTTGCGGACCGGTTTTACCGGCTGATGGCCTACGGCGCTGCCATCTGCTATATTTTCCAGATGTTCCTGACCCTGGGCGGTCAGACGAAGTTTATCCCGCTGACGGGCGTGACGCTCCCCTTTATCAGCTACGGCGGCAGCTCCATTTTGTCTACGCTGATCATTTTCACTCTGGTGGAAGCCATGTGTATCCTGCGCGGCGAGAAGCTGGAGGAGCTGCAACGAAAGCAGGCGCGGAAGGCAAGACTTCAGGAGAGAGCAAGACAGGGCGAGCGCGGAAGAGAGCCGCGTGCCGCATATGCCTCCGGCAGACGCAGAGGTGATGCATATGTATCCGGTACGGCTGCGGTACGGCGCAGAGAGGGGCGGGACTATACGTCCTATGCATCGGAATCCTCCGGAACAGCAAGACGCAGGAGTGAGGGCGCGTATGCGTCTCATTCGGCACAGACGTATGGATACAGAAGCGGAAGCGCATACGCTTCCGAGAGGATGGGACGCAGCAAAGAGCCGTATCAGGGACAATCAATGCAGTCGAATCGAAGCCATGCAGGCACGCGTACCTCATATGCAGGGCAGCAGCGGCTTTCTTATGCGTCTGGCGCGCAGTCAGGAGTGTCTAGGCACCGTATCAGCTCTGCCCCGGATAACGAAGGATTCTACGATGACTGAGAGATATTCAAGGTATTCAGATCAAAGAGGCAGGAGCCGCACGGAGAGAAGGTCCGACGGCGGGCGCCGCGCAGAAGCGGGGGAAAGGAGCCGGAAGGCCAAGGCCTCCGCACTTGTCAGGGAGAAAACAAGAGTCCGCCGCCAGGTCTTTTTTTCGGGGGCGGCCATTTCTGCACTGTTTGGTGCGATGATTGTCTATTTTCTGATCTATACCAACAGCAATTCCAAACAGCTTTTCGAAAACGACTACAATAAGCGCGAGGAGGCTCTTCTGGAGAAGAACACCCGCGGAAAGATCTATGCGGCCAGTGGGGAAGTGCTGGCGCAGACAGTGACCGGCGAAGACGGGAGCGAGGTGCGTTCGTACCCTTATGCGAATCTGTTCGCCCATATCGTTGGTTATACCTACAAGGGCGGAAGCGGCGTTGAGCAGCTGGAGGATTACAATCTCACCCATTCCGACATTTCGCTGTCGGAAAAGGCTTCACTCGATGAGAGCGGGGAAAAATACCCGGCCGATGATGTATATACGACACTGGATCTGTCGTTGCAGCAGGCGGCCTCGGACGCGCTGGGAGATAACAACGGTGCCGTCATTGTGACGGATGTGAACACCGGCAATATTCTGTGCATGGTTTCAAAACCGGATTTTGATCCCAATGACATCGAAGCGCTGTGGGAGAATCTGGGATCGGATACCGAATCGGGAACACTGGTGAACCGGGTGACACAGGGACTTTACGCACCGGGCTCCACCTTTAAGATTTTTGATGCCATTGAGTTTATGGATGAAGATATGAGCAAGGCCAATAACTTCACCTATAACTGCGTTGGCTATGACAATACCTATACGCTGGCGGACGGACAGCCGATCCACTGCTACCACTGGACGGCGCACGGCGAGGTGGATCTGAAGAAGGCCTTTGCAAAGTCCTGCAACAGTGCCTTTGTCAACATCGGCAACAGCCTGGATCGCACCTCGTTTGCAACACTTTTGAACACGATGATGTTCGGGGAGAGTCTGCCCTACGATCTTCCGTCCGGCATCAGCTCCTACGATTTGTCGGATACCACGTCCACCGAAGATGTCACGCAGCTGTCCATCGGACAGGGATCGACTTTGATGACGCCCATGCACCTGAATATGGTGACAGCAGCCATTGCCAATGGCGGCACCATCCACAAGGATCAGATCATTGCCAGTGTTAAGACAGGAACCGGTACAGTGATTACGCAGACACAGCCGGAGGAATACCGCACCGTAATGACTGCGGAGGTTGCGGCCAAGATGCGGGAAATGATGCGGGACGTTGTAGAGGAAGGTACGGCAACCAAGCTCAGCTCTCGCCCCTATAACCCCTGCGGCAAGACGGGGTCTGCAGAAATCGTGACCGGACAGAGCACATCCCATGCCTGGTTTACCGGGTTTGCACCGGAGTCGAATCCGGAGATCGCCATCACCGTTATCGTGGAGGGCGCTGGAAGCGGCGGCGTCTCGGCGGTTCCGGTGGCCCGGAGCGTTATGGATGAGTACTTTGACTATACGCCGGCAGCGGGCGAGGATGACGATGCCAACTATATAATGGTCGGTGTAGACACCGAATCCTCGGATTCCTCCGATCCTTCGGCATCCACCGGAACGACGGTGACGCTGAATATGGATACGGACGGTGACGGTATCATGGATGCCATCGACACCAACGGCGATGGCGTAGCGGATGCATACGATCTGGACGGCGACGGCATTCCGGAATCCTCTACCAAAACGCAGACGCAGACAAACGTGACGGAGACGACACAGGATACGACAGGAACCGATACGCAGACGACGGGGACGGACACCCAGGTGACAGGCGCGGATACGCAGACGACCGGTACTGCTACCGACACGCAGACAGCAGGAGGGGCGACTGCGGCAGATCCCGGAGCCGCTGCCGGTGATGTGACGCAGAATCCGGCGGGCGTTCCCGGCGTTCAGGATCCGACTGCGGCAGACCCCGGAGCTGTAAACGGCCAGGGCGCTGCCGGGCAGACAGAACAAGGAGGCGGCGTATAAAGCGCTGCGGAATCGAATGCTACAGTATTACCGTGATTTATATTTGGATCCGGAAATCAAGCATCCGGAGGTTATAAAGTGGAGGCTTCAGCATAATGCGGGAAGCCTCTCTTTGTATGTCATCACCTTATGTGACACGGATCCGGTATCCGGAGAGACTTGTTTTGACGGGCAGCTGCAGTTCTTCCACAGCGCGTTTCTGCAGCAGCCTTATGTGAAAAAGCACTGCCCGATGATCATTGGCCTTGCCAGGGGACGCGAGGGCGCGATGGAACTGGTTTGCCGGATTGTTCAGGAATGTCTGGATGCGCAGAAAAATGCGGATCTTGTTTCCTTTTTGGCGCGGCGGGATGCACGCATCGAAGCCGGGAGAGAAGCGGATATCGGAACAGGGATGGAAGCGAAGACAGGAGCGGACGTCGAAACGGGGACAGAAGCAGGAATGGAAGCGGATATTGAAACGGGAATGGAAGCGCCTGGCAGAGCCTACAGGGGTGATGCGGTAAAAGGTGCAGCAGAAGGAGTAAAGGGGGATTTGTGATGGCAGGAATCGCAGTTCTAATGTCCGCGCTGCGCGTTCTCGGATGGATTCTCCTGGCGCTGCTGGGACTTATTTTGCTCCTTTTGCTGTTGGTCCTCTTGGTGCCGATTCGCTACTGGGTGGAGGGGGCACTTTCGGACCCTACTTGGCACGAGGCATTTGGTGAAGAGGAGAAGAAG
>CAVKRN010000037.1:0-21238 GCA_963658695.1 bacterium | reverse complement strand
CATTTTCTTGGCATACAGGCAGGTGCCTCTGTAGTAATCGTTTCCGCCGTCCTGACCGTCTTCTCCGTTCCAGGTATGCGGAAGATCCAGCTCTTCCCAATTGCCCTGGCTCAATACGGATGTTCCTTCCTGTACCGGAATAGCATCCTTTGTAAACTGCCAACCGGTGTTGATGTTCTTTTTCATCGGTAACCCCTTTCTGTTTATAAAATTAACAGTGCATATGCACGTTGTCTTCTGGTATGCCACTATAGCAGGGTAGTAATCGATACACTCGTGTAATGTTTGTTCGTTTTGGTATTATTTTTGTGTTATAATTGAAATCAAATGAACAATAAACCATTTTATGACGTCTAAGCCTGTCAGGTCACCGGATGACGCGTGACCTGTAACGCACTTTCCCTATGCCGTAAGGAGGACCGTTCCATGCTTCCGATAACTGGTGATATAAAACCGGAGGATTTCTTCCCGATCGTGCAGCAAACGCTGCAGGATGCATTCGGGCTGGAATCCTTTCTGATGAATCCGCCATATTCGGAGTTTGACCGTTTTGACCGGGGACTGCGGAAGATGATCTGGGGAACGTACTCTACCAGCGGGCCGGTCTTTTCCCTTTCCGGGACCAATCGGTATGAGATCATTGTCCTGGAGAGTACGCTTGACTTTTACAACATTGCCATCACACTGGACGAGACCGATTCTCCGGCACTTGGGTGTATCCTTCCGTTTCGAACGGAGACGCTTTCACAGTCAGGATTTCTTCGCATCATACGCAGCAACAACATTCCGCCGAACCATACGCTGTCGCTCCAACAGTTTTATTCCTCACTGCCAGTTGTGGATCTGCCGATGGTCGTACGCTTTTTGCAGCATCTGATTGCGGCATTCCTTCCTGCCTTTGCCGACAGTCACATCGAATATGTCGACTATCGATCGGAGCATCACGATGTGCAGTATGACAACGAACGCTTTCAATCCTTCAATGCGGATTACGCCGAAGAGTTTAAAAAGCGCCTGCACGTTTGCCTGGATGCAGTGGCATCCGGCGATCCCGGCAAGGCGGTGGATCAGACCAAGGCACTGATTTCCTATTCCATGATTTCCTCGAATATGCCGGTCTCTGAGCTGCAGCACCAGATCACCGGACTCAATTCCTTTTTTATTGCAAAAATGTTGGATACCTCTGTGCATCCGCTGCATGTCCTGCAGCAGGGGAACGCGTATGAAATGAAAATAAAAAATACGGACTCCGAAAAGGAGCTGCTGCACTTTCCCATTGACATGGCACGCAAGTATGCCCTTCTGGTCCGTAACTATGGATATGACCGGTATTCCTATTTGATTCGAAATGTCATCAATTACATTGATCAGCACCTGTCCGGCGAGCTTACTCTCGCCATTCTTGCCAAAGAATTTGGCAAAAATCCGTCCTACCTGTCCGGTGCCTTTAAAAAAGAAACGGGGGACACCATCACCGGCTACATCAGTAAGCAGCGGGTTCAGGCGTCCCTGCGTTATTTTAATACCACAAATCTCAGTGTCGCCGAGGTGGCAATTGCCGTCGGCATCCAGGATTTTAGTTATTTCACAAAGCTCTTCCGGCGCTACGTCGGTGTCAGCCCGAGAGAGTACCGGAAGATGCTGGACCGGTAATGTTACATTCCAATCAGGTCAAACGGTTCTGCAGAAATAATCAGTTCCAAATGTCCCCGAAGCTTTGCCGGGAATTTCACCAGAATGGTCCGGTCACTTAATTCATAGTACCAGCCGCTCTTTGCCGCTTCGAATTCATCCTTGATGATGTGGCGCTGCAGCAGCTCTCCATTGACAGAAACCCAATATGCGCCTTTTTTCTTGCTGACAAGACGGAGATGAATCATTTCCACAGGGGATTCATATCTTCCTTCCGTATCAAAGGTAATCTCGGTTCGTTCCCCCGATTTTACAGCGATATGCGTTTTAGCATAAATTCCCTTCCGGTAATCTTCCGAATGTCCATCATCATCGTACAGATCAAATGAAACATCCTGCTCCGCAGACACCAACAATTCAATGCTCTTCATCGTGTCGCGCAGAATATGCCGAACATCCTCTGTCGTAACGATAACGGAAGATCCACGCAAAAACATCGGAATGGAAGCCAAGTCTACCGGAATCTCAACGGTTTGTCCGCCCTCATAGGCTTTTAAATGATCCGCCAGGTCATACCACATGCAGCCCTTTGGCAGATATATCGTGCGTGATGTCGCTCCCTTCTCTACCACGTTAGCTACCAGAAGTCCGGGACCGAACATAAATGTCATGTTTTCATCCGTGTAGCACGCCGGATCATCCGGAAACTCCAGAAACAGCGGACGCCAGGCCGGCATACCATTCTGGTTGCTCTCATACATCAACGAATACAGATACGGCAGCAGACGGTACCGCAGCGCATATGCCTCTCGCACATAAGGTGTAAGCTCTTCATACATCCACGGCTGCGTCACTGTATTATCATTATTCGCGGAGTTCATGCAAAACCGAGGCTGGAAAACTCCGTTTTGTACCCATCGAAGAAGCAGCTCTGCCTCCGGAGCCGGACCGGCAAAACCGCCGATATCACAGCCCATATTGGAACAGCCGGACAGTCCCATGCCTACAATGGTGGCAATGTTAAACTTTAATGTTTTCCAGCTGGTAAGATTATCACCCGCCCAAACCTGTGCATATCTTTGTATTCCCGCATAGCCCGCACGATTTATGATATATGGCCGTTCGCCGGGATACACCTCCTTCAGAGCCTGTTTTCCCAGATAGGCCATAAGATTGGAGTGTAAGATCTTCAGCTCTGCCATTGTTCCCTTCTGGCCTTCATAATCGCACTGTGCGTTCCTGTCCTCCACTCCGTCCATTTCGCAATTATCGTTCCAGACCGTCTTGGTTCCCATCTCGAGAACCTGTTTTTTCAGCAAAGCTTTCCACGCTTCTCTGGCTCTTGGATTTGTAAAATCAACAAACCTTCCCGGTCCGCCCCACCAGCTTCCCACATAATCATCGCTGCCATCCGGTGTCTTAATAAAAGCATCGTTCTCCTCAAAATAATCTCTGTAAGGGTGATTCCTGAGAATTCCCGGTTTCAGATTCGGGATCACATTGATGCCTCTTTTATTCATCTCTTCAAAAAAGCCCTTCGGATCCGGAAATCTCCTGTAATTCCAGTTAAATACGTACCGGCGATTATCCTCTTCTCCACTGGTATAGCCGGAAGCCAACCAGAAATTATCGATTGGAATGTCTTCCCTTTCGTGCTTGTCTATAACTTTGTAAATTTCCTTATCACAGTCCTTCTCCAGTTCTGCATAATACATCGTGGATGCACAATATCCCAGGGATTGCTTGGTCGGAAGTGCACTTCTTCCCGTTAGCCTTGTGTAGCTATCAAGCACATGCGCAACTGACGGTCCTGCCAGCAAAAACAAATCCAGATCGCCGCCATCTGTCTGATAACAGGAATAGCTTCCCCAGTAGGCTGAAATCTCCTGTCCCATGTCAAAGACACAGTCATAAGAGTTATGGTAGTAAAGACCAACTGCCCGATATCCATCCTCATTTACATGAATATAAAACGGAATATGCTTGTACAGCGGATCTCCAAACTCCGGGTCCTGTCCGATTGCATCCTTCGGAGACATCCTCATGCGGCGGAGCTTCTTGTCCAGGTGACCGGTTTTCTCTCCAAAGCCGTAGAAATGATCCTTCTCACGATCCAATACGCTGTAATGACCGATTCGCCCCAACTGATCCCGTTCGTATGCTCTGGATCTAAGATCCTGATGAAGAATATGCCCCTCCTCATCCAACAATGTGAAATAAAAGGGCTCCTTCTGCAAAATCAGTTGCACTTTGCCAGTATCAAAAATCAATATTCCATCATCTTCCCTATACGGAATATCCAGCGCCTTGATTCTTGTCCGTTCTTCTTTCAGGAGCGTGTCCATCCGATCTTCCCAGGCGGTCATAACCAGAGTGTAGGAGCTTTCCCGCATAGGAGTACTTTTATCGTAATGAACTCGAATCCGGACAATATCTTCCGTCATAAAAATCAGAAGAACATCTGCTGTGTCTGCATGCAGAAGGTATCCGTTTTCTGTTTTTTCAATGCTTTCCAAGCGATGTACCAACATGATTTCACCTCATAATGTGCTACAACGGCTCCGGATCTGTAATCCCCGAAGCCGCTGCGATCATTTCAACCCTTGACAGCTCCTGCTGTCATACCTTTCATAAACTGCTCCTGGAATACCAGGAAAATAACAAGTACCGGAATCATTGTTAATACTGACATTGCCAGAAGACTTCCCCAATCCACGGAATACTGTCCTGCGAAATTTGCCAGTGCCAGCTGCACGGTATATTTCTTCGTATCTCGAATAACAACCAGCGGCCACATGTAATCATTCCATCTCCACAAGAAGGAGAAGATTCCCAAAACGCTCATGATCGGTTTCGCCATAGGGAGCATCAGTCGAACAAAAATACTGGTTTCACTGGCTCCGTCTACCCTTGCCGCCTCCATCAGCTCGTCCGGGATGGTCATAAAGTACTGCCGCACCAGGAATACTCCTGTCGGTGTTGCCGCACACGGAATAATCAAGCCCAGGAAATTGTTGTACATACCAAAGGTCCGGATCACCTGAAAAATCGGGATCATCAAAACCTCCAGCGGAAGCATCAGTGCTGAGATAAAAAACATAAAGATAAATGTGCTTCCTTTAAACTTGTACTTGGCAAAGGCATATCCTGCCATGGTATTGATAACGATGGTCAGTGCTGTTGCAGAAACTGCAACAATTGCAGTATTTCGAAAATAAAGGCCAAAATCCCCACGATTCCATGCATCAATGTAATTCGTTAACGTAAATTTTGAAGGGAGAAGCTTCGGAGGATAGCTAAACAGTTCCGTTCCCGCCTTAAAGGAGGACAATGTCATCCAGATAATCGGCACCAGGTAGATCAGTGCAAAAAAGATCAGGATGATATAGGTTGCAAGACTTCCTTTATGTCTACGCATCAATAGCACCTCCTTTATTAATCTTGAACTGAACCAAGGTCAGCACAGCCAGAATAAGCAGAAGAACCATGGACAAGGCACTGGCGTACCCCAGTTCAAAGCGATCAAAGGCTTGTTCATAGATATATTGCACAGCAAACTTGGTCGCTCCGGCAGGACCTCCGTCCGTCAATGTGAGAACCAGTCCGTACTGCTTGAACAAATCAATGAATCCCAGAATCATCACCAGGAACGTAGTCGGTTTCAAAAGCGGCAGCGTAATCGACACAAACTGCCGCCAACCGGTCGCCCCGTCCACCTTGGCTGCCTCATAATAACTCTCGCTGATATTGCTCAATCCAGAAAGGAATGTGACCATATAAAAGCCCGATCTTGACCAGACAGATGCAATGATGACAACTGCCATGGCTGATACGCCATTCGTAAACCATCCCACCGAGCTTCCGCCCATCTTCTCCAGAAGGAAATTAATCACTCCGGTCGAATCACCAAAAATAAACTGAAACAAAAGACCTACAACGATGTAAGAAATCATAGACGGCCAGTAGAAAATTGCCCGGAAAATACTTCGTCCGCGTATTTTCTTCACAAGCTGCGTTGCAAGAAGAAGCGGTATCGCAACAATCAGTGGCAGTGCAATCAGTGCATATAAAAAGGTCTGCCGAATGGAAATCCAGAACCTGGTATCCTGAAACAGTTTTATATAATTCTTAAAACCGATAAAATGCAGTGCACCTATTCCTTCCCAATCCGTCAAAGAATAGACAAAGCCGAATACGGCAGGTACCGCAATAAAAATAACAAAGATCAGAAGATTCGGAAGAATCATCATATAGGGGAACAATGTCCTCTCCAGTGATGTCTTTTTTTTCGTCTTTGGCTTTTCCATCGTATCACCTCTTTTGCCACCACCAACTGCTATAAAATCATTTCAGATATCCGTTTTCCTTCATAAAGCTGTTTGTATCCTGATCAATCAGCTCTGCCATTTCCTCTGCAGACATGGTTCCTGCAAGAACCTCCGGCCAGTAATTCCTCAGATCTGTATACGCAACGGAGGTATATCCTGCCATACTCAGATCGAAACCGGCAGTTTCCGGAGTATTTGCAAGCTCATCAGCAAAAATCGCAAACTCTTCCGCACGTACCGGATATTCAATATCCGAGCAATCCTTACGAGGAGAAACATACAGGCTTTCCTGGCAATACTGTTCGTTCTGTTCTTTTTCTGTCACCCACAGAAGGAAATCAACTGCCTCCTTTTCGCATCCGGTTCCCTTAAAGGCTGTAATGTTCTTTCCACCGGGAACAGAAGATCTGGTTGTTCCCTTCGGCATATATGTCACGCCCCACTCAAAATCGGTAATGTTCGTGTCATAATTCTGCATCATCCACGTACCCGATACCTGGCAGGCAAGCTGACCGGAACGGAACAAGCTGTTAGGATCTTCTCCGCTGAGCCAGACACTATCTACAAATAAACCGTCCTCACTGAGTCCTTTGGTAAAGTTAATGGCATTCAAGCTTTCCTGGCTGGAAAGATTTCCGCCGTTCTCGTTTGCAAGGCTTCCGCCAAATTCATACAGAATCGTACTCCAGCGGTGTGCCGCATTATCCACTGCCATGCCATATTTAACAGCACCGCTGTCAACTACCTTCTGAAGTGCCTCCTTAAATTCGTCCCACGTCCAGATCTCGTCTGCACTTTTCGGAACCTCTACACCGGCTGCCTCAAAGGCTGTTTTGTTATAAACCAATCCGTTTGCGGTAACCTCCGTAGGAAGTGCCACAAGCTGTCCGTCCGACTTATACAAATAATCCACAGAATCCAGGAACTGTTCTGAAAGAGCATCCGCATCCGTATAGTCTGCAAGATTTACCATCGAATCATGAAGCTTACTAATGGTCGTTTCTGTTCCTCTGGAAAGTGCCGGAGCTTCTCCTCCCGCAATCGCCATCTGAAGCTTCGTGTTCAAGTCATCATATGCAATTTCCTGAATGTTGATCGTAATATTGGGATGCAGCTCATGATATTCATCGATCAGCTTCTGCATGGCAACGGTCTCGTTTCCATCTGTCCACCAGATCATATCCATGGAAACTTCCTTGCCATCGTCACTCTCCGTGGAAGCAGCCGCTTCCGAAGAGGCCGATCCCGTTTCGCCGGATGATCCGCAGCCAGCAAGTGTCCCTCCCAGCATGCATGCTGTCAGTGCCAGTACCAGTAGTTTTTTCATCTCTTTCCTCCTTTTATGCAACCATTCCGAATCGAGTACGCTTACGCATTGCCTCTAAACGGTTTCCCCCAGTTAGCATTTATACCCCATCTCAATTTTGACGCCCAAGAATACCTAGTACATCGATTTTTGCAAACGATGTACCGGCGGCAAATCTCCCCGCGTACAAAAACCTCGATATTGCTAACCCGATATATGCATTGTAAAAAAAGAATTGCCCCTTTATGAGGGGGCAATTCTGTGTTTTACAGTGAAAATTCTGCAGTCATCTTCCTGCGATATTCTGCTGGCACCATTCCATATCTTTTTTTGAAAACCTGACTGAAATAATGAGGGTCGCCATAGCCAACTTCTTCCGCAATCCGATAGGTTTTCAGCTTTGTTCCGCCCAAAAGCTCTTTCGCCTTCTCCATTCGTACATCTGTCAAATAATCTGAAAAATTCTCACCTTTTTCTTTTTTAAACAGGCGGCTCAGATAGTTACTGTTGAGCTTCATGGAATCTGCTACTTTTTCCAGATTCAGCTCTCGGTCCGCATAATTCAGCTGCACATACAAACACATACAGCTAACCACATCTCCCTTTTGCTTGGCATAGTTACAAACCGCCTGAACACCTCTCATTACGCAGGCATATCTGGCGTCAAAGTTCTCATTGATATACTGGTGTTCCCAACGGTTTGCCGTTTCCATCCCAAGTTTGGCCGCGCATCGTGTCACTTCTCTTAAAATCTCACGAATCTTTGCAAGCGCAAACTGCTGATCCTCTGTACGTGCGATTTCCCGCTTCCAGTTTTCAAGAAGTCGTCCCGTCCTCTCCACATCTCCGTGCATCACTGCATATACCATTTCACTGATATCCAGATTGGGGATATCTACCTCCGTTTGGGGGCTTTTTGTGAGAACAATACTCTCCGAGCAAAAAAAGCTGCTCTGCACCATTTCACGGCAAATGCTGTAGCATTGCTGCAGCTGCTCTTCATTGCTGTAAACCGGACTGACACAGAACACAGCCAGTTCTCCCAGTTCCGTTGTTCTGTGCCGTAAAAACACATTGATTGACTCAACCAGCTTTTGCCTTGCCGTCTCCTTATCGGTCCCGGGCAATATGGGACACAGAAATATAATATGATCATCCGCGCTTCCAAAAATCGGCCGGTACCCCGCCAACTGAAGAGCTCGTTCAATGTACGACTGTGCGATGGCAAATGTCGGCGTCATCTCCAGCTTCAGGTTGTAAAAAGCCGCCATGACAACCACACTATCCTGCTGCATCTGCTCGCGAATCCAATCAGCATCTGCATTACGAGAACCTGCTGTACCATATCTGGCCAAATTGAATAGAAGACTGGATGTGGCCAATGTTTTTGCATTTTCCAGTGTTTTCGCCGTCTGCTGCCTCTTTTCCTCCATTCGATCCAATTCTCGGACTGACTTTTCAATCGTTTCGATCAGACGATCCCTGTCAATCGGTTTCAGGAGGTAATTCACAGCCTTCGAGAACATTGCCTTCTGCACGTAGGCAAAATCATCATATGCCGATATAACAATGACCTTTGTCTCCGGAAAGTGCTCACTGCAGTAGTCTGCCACCTCAAGTCCGCTTTTCACCGGCATCTTTACATCCGTGATCACGATATTGGGCCGCAGTCTCTCAATCAACGTAATCCCCTCTGCGCCATCTCTGGCGGTCCCTTCCACACTGCAGCGCAGATTCTGCCAGTCTACCATTCCGTGCAGGCTTTGCAGAATAAGCTCTTCATCATCAATCAACACTACTGAATACGTACTCTTTAATTGTTCCATTTCACACCATTCCTCGCGTAGAAGAATCCTGTTCTTTATTCTGCGGCAATAAAAAGGTAAATGTTGTCCCCCATTCCGGGTCACTGAGTACCGTAACGTAATCTCCCGTCCCATAAAGAAGCCGGATACGCTTCAAGACATTCTTCACCCCAATACCCAGGCAGTTCTTTTCTTCTTCCGATGCGGTTCCCTGTGCATAAGCTTCAATGGCCTTAACCTTAGAAGCCTTCATTCCAACTCCATCATCCGATACGGTAACAGCAAGAAGCTCCTCGTCTCTGTGCACTTCCACCGTTACAATTCCCTTCCTTCCGCTTGGAATGATTCCATGCAGCACAGCATTTTCTACCATCGGCTGAATGATCAAGCTTGGAATGATCCAGTCCTGTGTTTCCGGATCTACCTGAATCTCATAATCAAGAAGCCTGGCCTGCATGATCTTGTAAATCTCCAAAAAGGCTTCTACACAGGAAATTTCCTCTTTCACCGTAACACAGATCCGATCATTCATTTTCGACTGCATAAGTCTTGCGAAGGCATTTGTCACATGGCGAACGTCATCCTTCCGTTCCAATTGCGCCAGTGAATTGACACATTCCAATGTATTATAAAGAAAATGCGGTTCAATCTGCTGCTGCAGCTGTGCCAGCTGCATTTCACGATAGGCCAGTCCTGCCTTCAGATTCTGATTTATCAGATGATCCATTCGATGTGCCATTACTTCAAAGCTGCTGGCCAGTTCTTCCAGTTCATCTCCCGTATGCACATTCAAAGAGATATCATATTCCTCATTCTGTACGCGCTTTACGGCTTGCATGATCTGCAGAATCGGCCTTGCTATAATTCGCTCGTTCAAAATGTTGATGCTCAGGATCATCGTCATCCCAACCAGGAAAAAGCACAGAATCACAGTAACGAGAATACTTCGAGACTCAAAGATTTCACTGCTTCGAATGCCGCTAACAACATACCATTCTTCATTAATGGAAGATGTTCCGCACAAAAGGACCTCTCCAACACCTTCAACAGGAACCGTTACTCCTTCCGGCAGCTCCTTTACGTCTATAACGGTCAACGCATGCTGATAGGCATCCCTCTCTGCCCGATTTGTCGTTATAAGCTGATGCGACGTGCTGTCATACAATCCAAGAAAGCACGTCCTGTCCTCCGCCAGAATTTCCAGCTTATTTAGAAATCGTGACTTATTATACAGAAAAGAAACATAACCAACGACATCGCCGCCATCCAGCAAACGCACAGCCCTGCTGTAGACGAGCTGGTCATCCTTCATTTCGCAGCGGATACGGCCGGACGGGTATATTGTAGATAATTCAATTTGCTCCGGAAGAATGTAATGTCCGAATGTATTACTCGACTTATCCCAGCTTAGAATTTCATGTCCTTCTGTGTCATAAACGGAGACTGCACCAATCTCATTTTTGATATTGCTGCGCAGAGAAATCAAGCTGCGCATATCCGTTATTACCTGGTAATTACTGCTTGATTTGTGATAATCCGACAGCAGATTTGCCATCGTTCCATCCAACGCAACAAAATTGATCTGATTCATGAAGGCCTCTGAGTTTTCGTCTAACCTTGCCCCCATCGTTCTTGTCAACGTCCGATACTGCTGCACGGCAGCTCGATATTCCATACCGGAAACTCTCACAAAAATAAAAATCCCCATTGAAAGAATCAGCGCTGAAATAATCAGCATGCTGCCAATGTTGATTTTTCTTCGAATGGTATGTCTGCCTCCTATAAGTCTGGCCATCCACTTTTTCATTCTGCAGTTTCACTCCTTCCCGTCGCATATGCCGCAAATTGATTCGCCGTCAACCCGTTACTCACAAAGGACGCAGTACAAGCAACAGCAAAGCGGCAGGTTGTCCAAGTTGGATTTTCACCCGTATAAACAGCATAGCCGGTCAGGCTTTCGCCCGGCCGGCCGCATCGAGATTTTCCGCATGCAAGGAGAAATCCGCGTATGCACTTTCGAGTATCAAAATCGAGATGGCGCTGAATAGCTACAATTGTTCGCAATAATCGCTGCCACGCAGCTCTTATGGTATTTCTACCCTATCGCCACATTCTTCGCAGCGACGATATTCACGCCGGTCCCGGCTACGTCCGTGAGGATCACCTGGCCGATGCTGACAGGCGCCGGTACCTCCACTTCCTTGAGTGCACGCACGCAGTCATAGATCTTCCCCTTGGGAATTTCACCTGCCGTTTTCACGCTGACCACCGGAATCTCTCCTCCGGTTACACGCACCGTCGTTGTGACAATGCGGGCCGGCGCTGTTACCTCTTTCCTCGCGTAGGCATCGCCGCGCGGGCAGGTATTGCCGACCACACTCTTTACGCTGCCATCCTCCAACTCAACCGTAATCTGGCAGCCAAGCGGACATCCAATACAGGTCAATGTCTTTGTTGTGTTCATATTGTTCCTCATTCCGCATCATTCATCAATCTTTATCAACCGGTAACGGTCACCGATCATCCGACATTCTCCTCTGTCCGCACCACGATCGACGCCGCACTGCGCAGAGCCTTGGCCTTATCTCCGGTCAGCACGATGGTTTCCATTTCTCCGGGTGCCATGACCGGCCGCTTTCTTGCAAAGATTCGTTCTCCATTCACATACAGGGCCAGTGTCCGGTTCTTATAGACGTTCCCGACGCGCATCCGCAGCGTCAGCGCTTCACCAACATGCTCCGGATGAATCCGCTCCGGCACGCAGTAGCGAACGCCATCCTCACAGGAGACTGCAATTCTCGGATTCTCTGCTGTCACTGCTTCCTGCTGCCCCAGAATGTAGGCAGCTGCCTCTTTGCCGGCAAGCCCCGCTTCCTCCGAGACATAATCCACAAGATCGTGCACATGCAGTACATTCCCCGCTGCGAAAATACCGGGAATGCTGGTCTGCAGCGTCTCATCCACGCAAGGGCCGTTGGTCACCGGGCTCATCTCCACACCGGCGCCGCGGCTTAGCTCATTCTCCGGAAGAAGGCCGCAGGATAAGAGCAGAGTATCACAGTCATAATGCTCCTCGGTGCCCGGAACCGGTTTTCCGTTTTCTACTCTTGCCAGTGTAATACCGGTCACACGCTTACCGCCCTCAATATTGACGACAGTATGGCTCAGCTTCAGCGGAATTCCAAAGTCATCCAGACACTGCACAATGTTGCGCTTTAGGCCGCCGGAATAGGGCATCAGTTCCGCAACACACAAGACCTTCGCTCCCTCCAGCGACATGCGCCGCGCCATAATAAGACCGATATCTCCGGATCCCAGAATCACCACCCGGCGTCCCGGCAGATAGCCTTCGATATTGACCAGACGCTGCGCCGTGCCCGCGGTGTAGACCCCCGCCGGTCGGAAGCCCGGAATGTTCAGCGCACCGCGCGGACGCTCCCGGCAGCCCATCGCCAGAACAATTGCCTTTGCCTTTATGCTCAGAATGCCGTCTTCTCGGTTGACTGCTGTAATGACACGGTCCTTCGTGATATCCAGGACCATCGTATTTTTTTTGCAGGGGATCTGCAGTTCTTCCACCTGCTCCTCAAACCGCCCTGCATATTCCGGGCCCGTCAGCTCCTCCCGGAAGGTATGCAGGCCAAACCCGTTATGGATGCACTGGTTCAGAATTCCGCCCAGTCTATCATCCCTCTCCAGAATCAAAATATCCGAAACGCCGGCCTTTTTCGCCGCAATCGCTGCCGCCATTCCGGCCGGTCCGCCTCCGATGATTACCAGATCCATCTCTCTCATTGCCTTTTCCCCGCTTGCTGCGCAGCCTATAGCTGATCCTTATTGATTCCCACGATGAATTCCGAACCGGCGCCGGATTTTGTCACCTGCTCCTGCGAAATTCCAAGCTCCCTTGCCAGAATCTCCATAATCTTCGGGCTGCAGAATCCCGCCTGGCATCGTCCCATTTCCGCTCCTGTCCGGCGCTTAATTCCGTCCAGACTTCTGGCTCCCGGAATGCGGTGAATGGCCTCTATAATTTCTCCCTCTGTCACACTGCAGCACCGGCATACCATCACGCCGTAGGTCGGATTCTTCGCAATCAGTTCCTGAAATTTCTCTCCGGACAGGTATCTGGTTCTCTCTATTCCCTGCCGCATTCTCTGGAAATCCGGCTTCTCCTGCAGGTGCAAACTGTCTGCCGCCATCTTCGCCACCATCTCTCCGATGGCAGGCGCCGCGGTAAGTCCCGGTGATTCAATACCGGCGCAGTCGATAAAGCCCGGCCTGGTCTCCTGAATGATAAAGTCATGCCCCAGCTCATGGGCACGCAGCCCGGAAAAGCTGGTGATCGTCTGCCGAAGCGGCAGGTTCTCCACGGCCCGGCCGGATTTTTCGGCGACCTCCGCCAGCTCGGCAGCAGTGGTTGATACATCGTCCTTGTCATCGATGTCACCTGCAGTAGGCCCGATGAGGAGATTTCCGTGCACCGTCGGTGTGACCAGAACGCCCTTACCGTACTTGCCCGGGAGCTGGAAAATCGTATGGCTCACGTGATTTCCTGCCGTCGTATCCAATAAGAGATAGCTTCCTCTCCTTGGCACAATGGTCAGCTTGTCCTCGCAGATCTGGTTGTGGAGCTCGTCTGCATACACACCGGCCGCATTGATCACAAGGTCCGCTTCCAAAACTCCTGTCGAGGTTACCAGTCTCCATCCGCCCTGACTGTCCTCGTCTTCTTCGATTTTCTCGATCTTCTGAACCTTCGTGTCAAACCGGAATTCCACGCCGTTGGCTGCCGCATTCTCTGCCATGGCAATGGTCAGGCCAAAGGGACACACGATACCGCCCGTAGGAGCATACAGGGCAGCCACCGCCTCCTTTGAAATGTTCGGCTCCATCTGTCGCAGCTCATCCTGCTCCACAATGCGCAGTCCCTCTACGCCATTGGAGATGCCTCTTTCATACAGTGCCTGCAGTGCCGGACGATCCTCGTCCTGAAGGCATACCACCAGACTCCCGCACTGCCGGAATTCAAAATCCAGCTCGCGAGACAGCTCCGGCATCATCCGGTTTCCCAGCACGTTCAGTCTTGCCATGGTGCTGCCCGGTTCTGCATCAAACCCCGCATGCACAATGGCGCTGTTGGCCTTACTGGTGCCGCAGCACACATCCTCTTCCTTGTCGATCACCAGAATATCTGCCTGATATCTGCTCAGAAACCGGGCGATGCTGCAGCCGGAAACGCCGGCTCCGATGATAACGACACCCCTCCTGTCTTTTCTCATTTCCTTCAACCTTGCCCTTCCCTTGCGTAATCAAACGAATACTTTACCGCGTTCTGCCAGCCGCGGAGCTTCGCCGAAAGCTCCTCATCCGTAATCTGCGGCACAAACCGCCGCTCAATGCCGTTATTGGCCGTAAGCTCGCTGATGTTCTGCCAGTAGCCGACAGATAACCCTGCCAGATATGCCGCACCCAGCGCCGTTGTCTCCACGCAGGCCGGCCGTTCCACCGGAATGTTCGCGATGTCTGCCTGCATCTGCATCAGAAGATTATTGATGCTGGCTCCGCCGTCCACCTTCAGACTCTGAATTCCAATGCCGGAATCCCGCCGCATCACATTCAGCACGTCATTGACCAGATACGCAATGGATTCCAGTGTGGCACGAATAATGTGGTTTTTATTGACACCTCGCGTGATGCCCACAATGGTTCCGCGGGCGTACTGATCCCAATAAGGCGCGCCCAGCCCGGTAAAGGCCGGAATCACATAGCAACCATTCGTATCCTTCACCTTTGATGCGAAGAACTCCGAGTCTGCCGCGGAGTCAATCAGCCGCATTTCATCCCGCAGCCACTGGATCGCAGCACCCGCCACGAAGATGGATCCTTCCAGCGCGTATGTAATCTTGTCATCGATTCCCCAGGCAATGGTCGTCACCAGCCCGTTGTCCGAGAACACCGGCTTTTCTCCCGTGTTCAGCAGCATGAAGCCGCCTGTCCCGTAGGTATTCTTCACCTCGCCGCGGCAAAAGCACGCCTGCCCGAACAGTGCGCAGTGCTGATCCCCTGCCGCTCCCGTGATCGGAATCTCCGCCTGAAACAGTGTCGGATCCGTATGGCCAAAATACCCGCTGGAATTCTTCACCTTCGGCAGCATGCTCCGGGGAATGTCCAGCTCCTTTAAAATCTCATCGTCCCAGTCCAGCGTACCGATGTTGAACATCATCGTCCGGCTGGCATTGGAATAATCGGTGTTGTGATGACGGCCTCCGGTCAGCTTCCAGATCAGCCAGGTCTCCACCGTTCCGAAGGCGAGCCTTCCCTGCTCGGCCTTTTGCCGCGCGCCTTCCACGTTATCCAGGATCCATTTCACCTTCGTCGCCGAAAAATACGCATCGATCACCAGTCCCGTTTTGCTGCGGAACGTTTCCGTCAGTCCCTTTTCCTTCAATGAATCACAATAACCGGAGGTCCGTCTGCACTGCCAGACTATGGCATGATAGACGGGCTCTCCGGTCTCTTTGTCCCATACAATTGTGGTTTCTCTTTGATTGGTAATACCGATGGCGGCAATCTGCTGCCCGGTGATACCCACCTTGTACATAGCCTCTACCGCAACCGCCAGAATAGAGGACCAGATCTCGTTGGCATCCTCCTCTACCCATCCCGGATTCGGATAATACTGAGGGAATTCCCTCTGCGCCATACTGATGATCTGCCCCTTTTTGTCAAACAGAATGCACCGGTTGCTGGTAGTTCCCGCATCCAATGCCATTACATATTGCGTCATACTGCCCCCTTCCAGAAAGCCCTGCTGCAGCCCCCTTTAGTACATCAGTTCTACGCTACATTGTACCGCCCGCAAGATAGGATGACAGTATATAATCCTTACCTTTTACGGTAAATTTTCGTTACTGGTTACCGTACAGACTCTTGCAAGTGATGGGTGAACTGTAACCACGCCTTGGGGCTTCCGCCAGGAATGGGCGGTGCTCATGTTTTCCTCGCAGGAATTCTCTATGAATGTCCCAGATTCACCAAACGCCCGATTCGCGCAAAACTCGTCCGTCCGTGGCCTTCCTATGGAAGGCTCACGTCTTGGACTCAAACAATTGCGCTCGGTCGGGCTGGTGAATCTGTTTCATTCATGAGAATCCGTCTGCTCGTCACAAAATCGCACTGCCCATTTCCTGACGATCAGCCCCAGCTGATTGCAGTTCCCTTCCCTGTCAGTATTCATCGCTTGGCTGGCGAGCAAACTGTTCCCTTACCAAAAGCGCTGCCCCCTACATATATAGAAAAGGAGACAGCGCTTTTATATCCGTATTCGGTTAATTACTTAACACGGTACAGTCATCGCGGCAAACGGCAATATTATATAACCGCATGCGTACTTTGATTTTCAAACAATTACTTGGTAACTATTTTGCTCTTCTTGCAGCCAGAACCTCTACGTTCTCCTGTACCTTCTTCTTGGAAAGCGGATAGAGGAAGGCAAGAGAAGCAGCCAGGATCACAAAGCCGATGGCTGGGAACAATGTCGTTACATCGTAAATGCCGTTTACTACGTCGGTATCAAATGCCGTAGCACTGGTGTAGCCAACCATTGACAGGAACAGACCGGTAAGACCGTTGGCTCCTGCCTGACCCAGCTTTCTTGCGAAAGAGTACACAGAATATACCGTTCCGTCGCTGCGGATGTGTTTCTTTACTTCGATATCATCGATAACGTCAATGATCATTGCCCAGCACATCAGGTTGAAGAACGCAAGGCCGACATACGCCACCAGATAAATGGCAACAAAAACAACGACGCTGGATGTATGAATGACATATGCCACGAACAGTGCAGCTGCACCAATGAAGGCTCCGATGATGGACAGCTCCTTCTTACCGAATTTCGCTGCCAGCTTGGTAACAAAGGTGGACAGGATCAGCACAACGCCGCAGGCCAGAAGTCCGCTGATCGAGATGGCTGTTGCACTGTTGAAGTAATTCGGATAAATGTAGTTGTTCATTCCGGACAGTGTCATCTGCACCAGAAGGAAAATCAATGCGGAGACGACGATTCCCACGAAGGAGCGATTTGTAAAGAGAACGCCGAACAGCTCGAACATGCTCTTTTGCTCCTCGGCCGGCTGCATCTTTACACGCTCCGTGGAGAGATAGTAGCAAACCATGTATACCAGAACTGCCAGGATGGAGCATACGCCGGATGCCAGCATTACCTTGCTGCCGCTGAGCACCTGATGTCCCTCTGCGTCTGTTGTATACACTACCATCGGCAGAATAACGACGATGACGATCTGTGCAACGGTTGCACCGATCGTTCTCCAGTTGGAGAGCATGGTTCTCTCCTCCGGCTTGTCACTCATTGCAGATGCCATGGAGCCGTAAGGAATGTTGACGCCGGTGTAGCATACAGACCCCCAGAGGATGTATGTAAAGAACATCCAGAACACCTTAAAGCCCATCGGCTTATCTGCAAAATACGGCGCAAAAATCAGGAACGATGCCACTGCCACAGGTCCTGCAAACCGGCGAACCCACGGTGCGAACTTGCCCTTTTCCGTGTAGGAGGAACGGTCTACGATCTGTCCCATTGCCACATCGGTAAACGCATCCACAATCTTGGCAACCATCATCAGTGTACCAACCAGTGCTGCGCTGACACCCATGATATCGGTATAGAACTTCATCATGAACAAAGCGGCAATGACGAAGGTCAGATCGTTTGCGAAGTCACCCGCGGCATAGCCAATCTTGTCCCGAATGCCAAAAGGCCTTTTGGCATTCTCCTCAAATTTCGCCATAATGGCGGCATTGTCTTTCTTACTCATTTTTCTGCTCCTCTCCCTTTTGAGTATCCTTTTATCTTCCTCATCCAGAACTCCATTTTCAAAAACGCTGCTACGCAGCTTATCTTTCCTCATATGGCGTTCTGATCAAAGCACATGTCCCTCTTAGCGGTTCAGTAGCCAGTCCAGAATATCCTGAATATATTTATCCCAGAAATTCCAGTCGTGACCGCCCTCATCTTCTTTGTAAACAAGGTCTGCCTTTTTCTCCTGCAGGACATCTCTGACATGAAGATTGGACTGGTACAGGAAATCATCATATCCCACCGCCTGGTAGAGCTTCGGCACGCAGCCAGCCTGTGCATCCTTGTCATAGAGTGCAAGCAGATCGTACTTGCTTCCGGAGAGCTTGGTTGGATCTCCAAAGCAGTTTTCCCAGGAAAACGGATTATTCTCGCTTCCCTTGCCCTGCTCTTCATAAAGTCTTGCAATGTCCAGAGCACCCGACATACTCGCTGCTTTTGCATACAGATCCGGGCGGCTAAGTCCCAGATACCATGCGCCGTACCCTCCCATGGAGAACCCGGCGATGAAGGTCTTTTCCCTCTTTTTGCTGACAGGGAACACGTTCTGAATGAAGACCGGCAGCTCCTCCGTGAAAAAGGTCTTGTACTTTCTCCCGCTTTGCAGATCCTGATAGAATGAATTCTCCGCAGAAGCCATGACCACAACGATGCCGTGATCCTGCGCATATCGGTCAATGTTGCTGTAGCGGATCCAGGAAAAAGCATCTCCGTATGCTCCGTGCAGAAGATACAGAACCGGCAGGCCGCCCTCATAATCGTATTTGTCACTGTGGTTGATCTGCGTGATCTGCTCACTGCTGCCCGGTGTCGGAACGAACACGTTCAGCGTAATGTTACTTCCCAAAGAGCAACTGTAATAATGTGTTTCCATTAAAGCCATCGCAATCCCTCCCTTCTGGCTTTCATGTCTCTTGCATTTCGTTTGAATCGTAGCAAAATAAAAAACGCAAAACTACACCATTTTTGTTATCAGGAACGCTATATTTTACATATCTTGTTGCCTTTTGCTGTTTTTGCAGACAAAGAGCACAAAGCTTTTTATGATATGGCCTAGATTTTTGGTATCTGTTCAGCACCTGACACATTTCAACGTGAAGTGAGGATATATTTGTGATTGATTACGCATCCATCTTGATGGAAACCGGAGCTTCCGTCGCCTGCCAGCAGCTGGAAGGTGTGAATGACAATATGTCCCACTCCCACTACCACACCTATTTTGAACTCTATTTTCTGGAGGAGGGACGTCGCTATCACATCATGCAGGGGCAGCAATATGAAACTCCTCCGGGAACGCTGATGCTCTTTGCCCCCTATATCATGCACCATTCCTTTTCCGATCGGGATGTCCCTTTCCGGCGCACGGTCTTGTATTTTAGCGAGGGAGCCATTCTCTCTCCCGAGCTGCTTTCTATGCTCCAGGACGGGAGCGGGTTGTATGTTCCCTCCCGTAAAATGTCCGGCTCCATACATGCGCTTCTCCGCGAGCTTTTACGGGAGCAGGACAACCAGGATTCGCTGTCCGTTGCTGCCACACAGAGCCTTTTAAATACGCTGCTGGTTCTCCTTATGCGCAGCACGTCGGTGTCCCCCAGGCCGGAGGTGCAGAGCCGCATCGCCCGCATCGTCTCCTACATTGAGAATAATTACCAGCACGAGCTGCGCCTTTCCGATATAGCGGAGCGCTTTTACATCAGTGAGTACTATCTTTGTCACGAATTTAAAAAATATACGAACCGCACCATTGTGCAATACGTCAATACACTTCGCATTCTCCATGCGCAGCGCCTGATCACGGAATGCGATCTGTCGCTGACAAAGATCGCAGAGCAAACCGGGTTTTCTTCGCTGACACACTTTAATCGCATCTTTAAAGCCTCTGTCGGCGTCAGCCCCTCTGCCTACCGGAAGGCCAATGCCCCGGGAATACACACAAAAAAGAAATAATAGCTGTTTGGCATCCAGCATGAATTTGCCTGCAAGCAGAAGGTTCGCGATTAAATATGGCAGGCACTAAAACAATATGCAAAAGAAAGGATACTCCATTATGAGCGATCACAAGGTTACCCCGCAGATGACAATCGCCGATCTGGTAAAGAGCGGCAATTATGGTGTTTTTGCTGATTATATTTTTACAGATATGACGCCGGACCACTGGAACTCACCGCTGGAGCGGTACGGTTTTGAAACGGTCGGCTTTGAAACGGCGCTGCACCGCATGGAAGAACTGGCGGCAGACAATGGCGGCGCGCCCTACGTACACCACATCTATGACCGGGAAACCTGCCTCAGCCAGTGGGATAAGAATAAAAGTGTGCTGCTGCATTTCCCCGGTCCGGAATCAGAGAAGCCCTACGTCGTAGTCATCCCCGGCGGCGGCTTTAACCGGCAGTGGGGCCTGATTGAGGGAATGGCCATTGCGGCACGGCTTAACGAGCTTGGGTACAGCGCCTTTGTCCTGTACTACCGCACCAAACAGGAGCCTGTCCTCGATAAGGCCATCGAAGACATGCACGCGGCGATTCGTTACATTGAAGAGCATGCGGATACGTTCCGCATCACGAAGGGCAATTACATCATTGGCGGATTCTCCGCCGGGGCAACGCTGGCCGGAGAGATGGGATCGGTTAATTTCGGCTGGAAGATAGCCGGTCTTCCCCGGCCGAAAATGATTTTCCTGGGCTACACGGCCATCGATATGAATACCTTCCTGCAAACCTATCATGCCTTCCCGGCCGGACATCCCGCGCATACCGGAATGGGTGATTTCCTGCGGCGCATCGGCGGACCGGAATTCACCGATGCATCCATTGCGCCGTACCAGCTGACCGCCTATATGGATAAGACCTATCCGCCGGTTTATCTGACCGCCAACGAGGACGATGGAACCGTTCCTTTCTCCAACAGTCTTTTGATGGAGAAAACCTGTCAGGAGCTTGGCATTCCCTGCCGCACCCGGTTCGGTAAAACCGGCGGTCACAGCTATGGCCTTGGAAACGGACTGGCCGTAGCGGGATGGCTGGAGGACGCCCTGAATTTCTGCGACAGCCTGTAATTCTTGCAAGCGCCGGCATTCCACGATAAACTTCGTAAAAATAGCAGCAGTCCTTAGGAGAAGCACACTCCCGAGGCTGCTGCTATTTGCATTTCCATCCTGTTTCTAACAAACAAAAAACCGCCGGAACTGGCATTCCAACGGTTTCAACAAGAGCGACAGACGAGGCTCGAACTCGCGGTCTCCACCTTGGCAAGGTGGCGCTTTACCAACTAAGCTACTATCGCATTC
>CAVKRN010000036.1:0-21627 GCA_963658695.1 bacterium | reverse complement strand
AATTCGTCTCTTCTTTTTCTGTGTTATAATAAACTCCATATGTGCTTTGAAAGGAGAAGACATGCTGCAGAGTCTGGAACGCAAGAAAATGGACGGAGAAAAATTTCACATTCAGAGAGGTTCTCTTACGTTTTCAACGGATGCAGTAAAGGAAACGCTGACGCCGGGCACTCCTTACGAGGGATCTTTTGTGATTTATGGGGCAGGGAACAGAGCGGCGAGCGGTTTTGTCCTTTCTACGAATCCCGCCGTAACGCTTCTTGTCAACGAGTTTTCCGGCGCCAGGGAGAGTATTTCATTTCAGGTTGCGGGACAGAAGATGCCGCAGGGCGGCGCGAAGGAGCCGGAAGCGGAAAAGCTGGAAGGGGTTTTTCGTATTTTATCGGACCAGGGAGAGTATGAGCTCCCCTACTGCTTTACATATGAGGTAAAGCGGGCGGATTCCAGTCTGGGACCGGTGCGCAATCTCCTGCACTATGTGAATCTTGCAAGGACCAACTGGCAGGAGGCGGTGTCCTTGTTTTATCAAAATGAGTTTTACGGCCTTGTGCAAGGGGAGACCTGGGAGGATCCGGACGGCACAGAGCACCCTTTGGAGGCGCTCTATCGCGGGCTTTCGGCAAGAGAGGGAAACGAGCATAACGTCGAGGAATTTCTGATTGCAGCCGGCAAGAAGCGTCCGGTGGAGTTCACCGTCGATGTCCGGGAGCTTACGGCGGAGGTGTCTGCCCGCGAGGTGCGAACCCAGGCGGGCAGAGGTGTCTGCCCGCGAGGTGCGAACCCAGGCGGAGCCCTTTATCTACAAAGCGGTACGCATTCACCGGAAGGGATGGGGCTATACCTGCATGCGGGTACAGACAAACGGTGATTTTCTGTCGGTGCCGGGGAAGGCTCTGACGGAGGCGGATTTTCAGGACGGGGCGGCCCGTCTTACCGTGGGCGTGGACGTGCGTCACCTTCATGCCGGCCGCAATTTCGGCAGCATCACGCTGACGCCGGCCTATGGGACGGCAATTACACTTCCTGTGACGGTGTCCTATGGCGTGCAGACGGCGCTTCGCAGTATGCACCGGCGAGAGCATCACGAAATCATCCGGCAGATGATGGAGGAGTATCTGCAGCTGCGGGGCAAAAAGACGACGGGAAAGGAATTCGCGGATCACATGGGGAGCCTTGTGCGGCGGCTCCAGGAGAGCGACCGGAACAATTCCCTGACGGCGCTGTACCGCATCCATTATCTTCTGACGGTTCATCAGGATCAGGACGCTGTCTGGGAGCTTCAGGCACTGGATCAGCGGCTTTCCGGAGACGAACGGCTGCCGCTGTTTTCGGTGGCGCAGTTTGATTTGGAGGATGACCTGACGTATTCCTATCGCATGTACCTGACGGCGCTTTGCGCGGAAAGTTCCGAGGCAAAGGAGGCCATGCAGGAGAGCGGAGGAAGCGCGTATGGGTTTTCCAGGGATGTGGTTCGCTGCCTTGAGAGAAAGCAGAAGCAGAATCCGGACAGCTTCTGGATTGCCTGGCTGCTGCTGTATGTGGATTCCGGCCGCATGATGCGTCCTCTGGAGACGGCACGGATGCTGCGCAGATACTATGAGAGAGGAAATCGCTCTCCCATTTTGTATATGGAGTATTACCAGCTGATCCGGGATGCGTCGGGGACGCTGCGGGAGCTGGGGGATTTTGAACTGCAGACGCTGTGGTTTGCATCGCGCCGCGGCCTTCTTACGGAGGATGTGGTGCTGCAGCTGAATTATCTGGCACTTCGGAGGAAAACCTTTTCCCGCCGGCTGTTTGCGATCCTGTGCGGTGCATACGAAGCATCCATCCAGGGTGTTCGGCAAATCGACCTTTTGGAGAGCATCTGCAGCCTCTTGATTCGCGGCAATATGACGGATTCGTCCTGTTTTATCTGGTATCAAAGGGGAATAGAGGCGGGGCTTACCATTACGAGTCTTCTGGACTATTATATGCTGGCGCTGCCGGAGAATTATGAGGGAGCCCTGCCGCAGATGGCGGTGCGTTATTTTGCCTATCAGAATACGCTCCCCTGGCGGCAAAGTGCGTATCTGTACCGATATGTGTCTGAGAACCGGGAAGAGCTGGCGGAGTTTTACGGACAGTATGTGCAGCAGATGGACCGGTTTACGCAGGAGGAGCTGCTGCAGCACCGCATCAGTTCGGATCTTGCAGTCTTGTATGCCGACTATCTGACGGACAAGCGCGTTTTGACCGGCGAGCTTGCGGCGGCGGCTGTTCCTGCTGCGTTCTCCTGCGAGATCACGGCGGCCGCAAAGGGATCTGCCGCGCCGGGACATGCGGCGGTGGTGTATGAGAATTTTCGAACGGAGCAGTATTTTCCGTTGCAGGAGGGAAACGCGTATTTTCCGATCTATGGAGAACGCTGTATTCTCGTTACAGAGGACGACAACGGAGACCGTCATGCCGGAGAACATGCAGGCACTTGCCGGCATCTGATGGATTACCGGAAAATCAGCGCGCTGCTGTCCGTGTACCCGGTGGATCACATTGGCTTTGATCTTTGCCGTGCGGAAGAGGAGAAATCCTGGCCGGTATCGGAAGAAAATCACATGCAGTACCGGCGGCTGATTGCAAGCCCGGAGCTTCCGGAGCACTTTAAGGAACGTCTGATGACCCGGCTGATGCGCTATTATAAGGCGGATGGCGCAGCATACCTGGAGGAATATCTGTCCAGGTTATCGCCGGAGGGACTTTCCGCAAAGGCAAGGGACGAGCTTGTCTGCGAAATGGCGAGGGAGGGCCTGATCGAAAAGGCCTATGAGTGGCTTCTTTTGGACGGCGGCCTGCAGGTTGAGGGAGATGTGCTCTTGCGGGTGATATCCGGCATCCTGGAAGAAGAAAAGCCTGCCGCCGATCCGCTCCTTGGAGAGCTTGCTTTTACGACCTTTCAGAAGAATTGTTATAACGACGCGCTCCTGCAGTATCTGGCGCAGTTCTGGGATGGAACTACGCAGGAGCTTTTGCAGATCCGGGAGGCGATGAAGGGCTTTTCGCTGGATACAACGGCGCTTAGCCGGCGCATGCTGGTGCAGATGCTTTTTACCGGCGAGTACGTAGCCGGACGGGAGGAGCTGATTGCGGCGTGCCGGATGGATGGGACGGATGAAGAGCTTCTGGCGGATGCATTGGCACAGAGCAGTCACCAGTATTTTGTCCTGCGAAAGGACATGGGAGAGAGCGAATTCGATCTGATTGCAGAGTATGGGCGAAAGGGCGTGCCGCTTCTGGATATTTGCCGCATCGCCTGGCTTTCCATGCGTGCCGGGCAGTCGGGAGAGACCTCGCAGAAGGATATGGAGGTGACGGAGCTCTTCTTGTCCGATCTTCTGGAGAGGAAGACGGTGTTCCCGTTTTTCCGGCAGTTTACCGGTACATTGCCGCTGCTGCAGGCGTATGCGGATGAGACTTTGGTGGAATACAAAAGCGCGCCGAGTGAGGAACCGCCAAAGCGGGTACTGTATCATTACGCTATGGAGCAGTCCGGTGTGCGGGGAACCTATGCGGCCAAGGAAATGAAGGAAATGTATGAGGGTGTCTATGTGACGGGCTTTTTGTTGTTCTTTGGAGAGCAGATGCATTATTACATCACGGACGACAACGCGGAGAAAAATATTGTAGAGAGCGGAACCGTAGGGCAGGACGCAAGGACCAAGACGTCCGGCCAGGACCGGTTTGATGCCATCAATGAGATTACGATGCTGGCCGCTCTCGGAAGAGATGGTGAGGCGCTCTCAAAGCTGGAAAAATACAGCCGGAAATCCTATCTGGTGAGCCGGATGTTCGAGGATACAGAGAATGCTCTTTGACAAGCAGGGTGAAAAAAGATTTATAGCAGGAATCGAGCTTCGAAAGGATGCGGTCCAGATTTCCTATGGCTTTGAGAAGGGCGGACATTTTCTCAAGGAACCGGTGACCTACGCACAGACCAGCGGTAAGGAGGATTTTGATCTTCCGGCAGCGCTTTGCAGGGTCCTTTCCGGTGAATGGTATTGCGGCAGCGAGGCAGCTCTTCATGCGGCTGACGCCGGCTGTGTCTACATCCCGGGACTGTTGTCTTTGGCACTGGAGCGGGTGCCGGTCAATGTGGATGGCAAAAGTTATGCCGCGGAGGACCTTCTGGCACGGTATCTGACGATGTGCCTGCAGGAGCTGCAAAGGCGCATCGGAGAGGAAGGTGGCGCCGGAAGGGGCGGCCTGGAGCCGGCAGCCATTATGTTCACGGCAAAGGAGGTGGACAGCCGGCTGCTGGATCTGGTGGAGAGCCTGCGGGACCGCATGCAGCTGCAGGGGAACGTGTACTGCCAGACGAGCGCCAGTGCCTTTTATGATTTTATGCTGAGTCAGGAGGAAGAGCTGCGGGGGCACGGAACGGCACTGTTTGAGTATGAGACAGGAGGCAGATTCCTGGTTCACAAGCTTTTGTTCGATCCGCATACAAGGCCGGTGGTGTCCTACATGGAGGAAAATGAGTATCCGGGACTGTTTGCGCAGGACGGAGCCGGCAGGGATCAGGAATTTGCAGCAATCCTGAAAAATGAGCTGGCAGGCCACCATTTTGACTCGATCTATCTGACAGGGAGCGGCTTTAAGGGCGACTGGATGAAGCGCTCGGCACGGCTTGCCTGCCAGGGGCGCCGCGCGTTTGCGGGGAACAATTTATTCAGTAAGGGAGCGGTTTATGGCGCGGCCTATAAGCTGGAGCACCCCAGGATTTTGGAGGAGTACCTCTTTCTGGATCAGAACAAGCTGCGCAGCAACGTTCTGATCGAGGTGACCAAACGGGGGAAACCGGACCGGATCTGCGTGGTGGATGCCGGTGTCAACTGGTATGAAGTGCAGGCGAGCACAGAGCTGATTCTGGACGCAACCGCGGAAATTGAACTGGTGCTGCGGCCGCTGGCCGGCGGAAAGGAGGTGCCGTATCACATACGGCTGGACCGGCTGCCGGTGAGAGAGGGACGCATGACCAGAGTGCGGCTGGTCTTTACTATGACGGCACCGGATCAGATGCTGCTGCGCATGGAGGATCTGGGGTTTGGCGAAATTTTCCCTTCGAGCGGTCTGAAGTGGGAGCAGCATATATTACTGCAGAAGAGCAGGTGATCGAATGGCAAGAGTAATCTGTGCGGTGGGGCAGCAGGCAGAGCAGCCTTACCGGCTGGAGAAAATCGAACGAAATGTTTATTCCATGGAGGAGCTGTGTTATCTTCTGGTGCAGAGCGCCGAGATTCTGGATGCCTCGCTGTTGGATCCGGAGCTGATTCAGTGGATTGCTTCGGAATGCGCCCTTCCGGAGCTGGCGGGGCAGCTACAGAAGTATCTTGGCAAGGAGCGGCTCCTTTCGGATTTTGTTGCGGCGATTCTGCGGTACGTGGATTTTGTTCCGGAGGAGAAGGAGGAAAAGACAAGGCAGATTGTTTCCTCCGGTCAGGGGCTGGAGCCCTTTGAAAAGCGGCTGGCCCATGCCGAGACGCTTCGGGAAAACGCAAGTCCCTACGAAGCGCTGGAGGAGTACCGAAAGCTCCTGGAGGATCTGCCTTCGCCGGAGCGGCGGCTGCGGATTCAGGCACTCCGCCGGATGGGACGGATTTATGCGGAGCAGTTCCGGTTCCGCGCAGCGGCAGAGAGCTTTGACAAGGCTTATCAGCTGACGGGCAGCAGTGAGATTTACCTGGAGTATCTTGCCTGCATTCGCCTGGGACTTTCGGATTCGGAGTACCTGGCTTTTGTGGTGGAGCACCCGGAGAGCGGACAGGCATCGCTTCTTTTGGAAAAGCGCATGGATCAGTACGATGCCGCGTTTAATGTCTCGGAGCGCAAGCTGGCACTGGATTCTCTTCGGCAGTATCAAAGCGGCGGACAAAGCACCAGCTATGAGGTAGCATTGCATCAGACCATTCAGAGACTGAAGGAAGAGTTTCGAACCATCAGCTCTGCAGGAACCTAAGGAAAGGATGAAAGGAGATTCCCGATATGACACATGACAAGTATGAAAGTCCCCTCTCGGCACGGTATGCCAGCAAGCAGATGCAGTATATTTTCTCTCCGGATAAGAAATTCCGGACCTGGAGACAGCTTTGGATCGCACTGGCTGAAACCGAAAAGGAGCTGGGACTGGATATCACGCAGGAGCAGATCGATGAACTCAAGGCCCATGCGGAGGATATCAATTATGAAGAAGCACAGGCAAGAGAAAAGGTGGTTCGGCACGATGTGATGAGCCACGTATATGCCTACGGCCTGCAGTGCCCGAAAGCAAAGGGAATCATCCACCTGGGCGCGACCAGCTGTTATGTAGGCGACAATACCGACATCATCATCATGAGAGACGCACTGCGTCTGGTGCATAAAAAGCTGGTGAATGTCATTGCAGCCCTTGCAAAATTTGCGGATGAATATAAGAACCAGCCGACGCTGGGCTTTACCCATTTCCAGCCGGCACAGCCGACGACCGTAGGAAAGCGGGCCAGCCTGTGGTTGAATGAATTTGTTCTGGATCTGGAGGAGGTGGAACACACCATTTCCCAGCTAAAGCTCCTTGGCAGCAAGGGAACGACGGGAACACAGGCATCATTCCTGGAGCTCTTTGACGGGGACCTTAATAAGGTGGATCGGCTGGATCCTATGATTGCGGAGAAGATGGGCTTTTCTTCCTGCTACCCGGTTTCCGGACAGACCTACTCCCGGAAGGTGGATACCTTTGTTCTCAACACATTGGGCGGTATTGCTGCATCCGCTATGAAAATGGCAACAGATATCCGGCTCCTGCAGCACCTGAAAGAGGTGGAAGAGCCCTTTGAGAAAACGCAGATCGGCTCCTCTGCCATGGCCTATAAGCGCAATCCCATGCGCTCCGAGAGAATCTGCTCGCTGTCCCGCTACGTGATGGCGGACGTTCTTAATCCGTCCATTACCTCCGGAACGCAGTGGTTTGAAAGAACCCTGGATGATTCTGCCAATAAGCGTCTGTCGATTCCGGAGGGGTTCCTTGCCATTGACGGCATTCTGGATCTGTGCCTGAATGTGACAGACGGACTGAAGGTATATCCGAAAGTCATTGAAAAGCACCTTGCGGCAGAACTTCCCTTCATGGCAACCGAGAATATTATGATGGATGAGGTGAAAATGGGCGGCGACCGCCAGGAATTCCATGAGGCTATCCGTGAGCTCTCCATGCAGGCCGGACGCCGCGTGAAGGAAGAGGGGCTGGATAACAATCTGCTGGATCTGATTGCGGAGGATTCCCGGTTCCACATGACAAGAGAAGAGCTGGATCAGTACATTGACCCGCACAAATACGTTGGCTGCGCACCGCACCAGGTGGAAAAATATCTCTCCGAGGTCATCCGGCCGATTCTGGATGCCAACCGGGAGCAGCTGGGCGTCACCGCCGAAATCACAGTGTAAAGTACTGCACAGCCGCCACCCCGGCGACTGTACAGAGTATTTCGGATGCGGTATACTACGACAGGTTTAACAGATGATGTGCTGCGATGTAGCAGGCAGCGGATTCAAGGAGGTAACTATGGTCAAGGCAGTCGTTGGCGCCAATTGGGGTGACGAAGGAAAAGGCAAGATTACCGATACACTGGCAGACTCTGCAGATGTTGTCATTCGCTTTCAGGGCGGAGCAAACGCAGGACATACCATTGTTAATGAGTACGGCAAATTTGCACTGCACCTGATGCCCTCTGGGGTGTTCCATCAGAACATTATGAACATCATCGGGAACGGCGTTGCATTTGATATTGATAAGTTCACGAGCGAGCTGGCAGACATTGAATCCAAGGGTGTTCCGGCACCGCAGCTGATGGTTTCGGACCGCGTGCAGGTCCTGATGCCGTATCACATCCAGTTTGATTCTCTGGAGGAGGCAAGACTGGCCGGCAAGAGCTTTGGCTCCACGAAGTCCGGTATTGCACCGTTTTATTCGGATAAATTTGCCAAGATTGGCTGGCAGATCAATGAATTTTTTCAGGACGATGATGTGCTGAAGGAAAAGATCGCACGGATTGCCCAGATTAAGGATGCGCTTCTGGTGAATCTGTATCATGTGGATCCGCTGGATCAGGAGGGACTACTGAACTGGATCAAGGAGCACAGAGACAAGGTGAGGCCGTATCTTGGCAATGTGGCCTTGTATCTGGACGGAGCGCTCAAGGAAGGAAAGACTGTTCTTCTGGAGGGACAGCTTGGAACCATGAAGGACCCGGATCACGGCATTTATCCCATGGTTACATCCTCTTCTCCGCTTGCCGGATATGGTGCGGTAGGTGCAGGAATTCCGCCGTATGAGATCAAGCAGATTGTGGTCGTCTCCAAGGCATATTCATCGGCAGTCGGTGCCGGCGAATTTGTTTCGGAGGTGCACGGAGAGGAAGCGGTCACGCTGCGTAATCACGGCGGTGACGGCGGAGAATATGGTGCCACCACAGGACGCCCCAGAAGAGTCGGCTGGTATGACTGCGTTGCGTCCAAATACGGCTGTCGCCTGCAGGGCTGCACAGATGTGGCATTCACAGTTCTGGATGACCTTGGGTATCTGGATGAGATTCCGGTGTGCGTAGCCTATGAGCTGGACGGCGAGGAGATCACGGAGTTCCCGGTTACCAAGGACCTTGCCCGTTGCAAGCCGGTATACAAGATTATGCCCGGCTGGAAGTGTGACATTCGCGGCATCCGCAGCTTTGAAGAGCTGCCCAAAGAGGCGAAGGACTATGTGAACTTCATCGAAGAGCAGATTGGATATCCCATTACCATGGTATCCAACGGACCGGCAAGAGATGACATCATTTACCGGGAGAGCCCGCTTCGGAAATAGTGATAGGTACGAACGAGAGTCCTGACAAAGGCACCTTCAGGAGGCGACTTTGCCGGGGCTCTTTTTCTGGAAGTATGGGGAGTCGCAAGCAGGTTCCGGCAAGTGGATCAGAATAGTAGCGAGCGAACGTTTACAAAGGAGAAATCGATGATTCGGATTGCAAGTGAAGAGGATGCGGCGCGGCTTCTGGAAATCTATGCCGGTTATGTAACGGATACTGCCATCACATTTGAGTATGAAGTCCCCTCTCCGGAGGAATTTCGAGGCCGGATCCGGCATACGCTGCAGCGGTATCCATACCTTGTGGAGGAAGATGACAACGGTCGGATCATCGGCTATGTGTATGCCGGTGCGTTCAAGGAACGGGCGGCGTATGACTGGGCCGTGGAGACGTCGATCTATGTGGATAAGGATGCGAGGCATAACGGCAGCGGAAGGCGTCTCTACACGGCACTGGAGAAGGTGCTGCTGTTACAGGGAATCTGCAATGCAGAGGCATGCATTGCGGCGCCGCGAGGAGAGGATCCGTTCCTCTCTGCGGACAGCATCGAGTTCCACGAGCATCTCGGCTACCGCATGGTGGGGCGCTTTGAAAAATGTGCCTACAAATTTGGCCGCTGGTATGACATGGTCTGGATGGAGCGACTGATCGGAGTCCACACGCAAGCGCCGGGAAGTCTGCAACCGGTGAAGCCGTTCCCGCAGATTCGGGAAGAGGCTGAAAAGTTACCATTATAGTTAGTTAAAGGAGTTTTATGAATTTTACAGAGTTGATCATGGACAGCATTCTGGATGCCATCGTGGATACCGTCAAGCTGGTTCCGTTTCTGTTCATTACCTACCTTGTTATGGAGGCACTGGAGAGGCACACCGAGGAGAAATCAAAGGAGCTGATCCGCAAGGAAAATGTGGGCCGCTTAGGACCGGTGTTCGGCGCGGTGGTGGGAATTGTGCCCCAGTGCGGCTTTTCGGCGGCAGCCGGAAGTCTGTATGCCGGCGGTCTGATCTCGCTGGGAACGCTTCTGGCAGTATTTCTGTCCACCTCGGATGAGATGCTTCCGCTTTTGATTTCCGCACAGGTTCCGGTGCTGCGCATGGTAAAAATCCTTGCGGTAAAGGCACTCCTGGCACTTTTGACCGGTGTGGTCATCGACCTTTTCCTGCGGGATTTCCACCACAGACATCACCAGCATGCGCAGGAAAAGCACATCCATGACCTCTGCGAGCAGGAGCACTGCGGCTGCGAGGAAGAGGAAGGCAGTGTCCTGAAATCAGCTCTGGTGCATACACTGCACATCACGGTGTTTGTGTTTCTGATTACGCTGGTCCTTACTTTGGTGGTGGAAGGCTTTGGCGAGGATGTGGTTCGGGATCTTCTGACCGGACACCCCACGGCTGGCGTATTTCTTTCCAGCCTTGTGGGACTGATCCCCAACTGCGCATCCTCTGTCATGCTCACGCAGCTGTATCTGGACGGCCTGATCGGGGCAGGACAGATGCTGGGAGGGCTTCTGGTCAGCTCCGGCGTAGGACTTCTGGTACTGTTCCGAACCAATTCCCATCATTTGAAGGAGAACCTTAAGATTACGGGGATTTTGTACGCAGCTGGCGTGTTCTGGGGGCTGGTGCTGACGTTCCTGGGAGTGGCGTTTTAATCTTATTAACAATCAGCCACGTCTTCACAATTCTTTCACATCTTTTAGGTTGACATTGACTTGTAAAAAACGTAGCATACTACATGTTTATATGTAGTATGCTACGTTTTTGCGTGGCGGCATCGGATACACCGGAAAGGGAAACTTTGTGGAGGATTTATGCGGACGAAGCTTTGAACGCGCGCCGCTTGGCTACAAGTTCAAGCGGATTCATGAGATGTTCAAGGCGAGAATGAATGAGGATATGAAGCGAAATGACATGACCTTCTCCCAGATGGAAGTGTTGTTCTATCTGGAGAAGAATCAGGATCACTCGGTCAATCAGCAGGAACTGTGCACGGCCATTGAGGTGTCGCATCCGACGATGATTGGCCTGATCAACCGGCTCGAAGAAAAGGATATGGTGCAGCGGCGGGTGGATCCGGAGAACCGGAGAAACCGCTACATCGAGATGACGCAAAAGGCTCGCGAAGTGATGATGCTGACCCAGTACCGCAGAGAACATAACGATCAGGTGATTACCATGGGAATGAGCGATGCACAGAAGGAAGAGCTGAATCGCCTTTTGACGATGGTGTACAGCAATATGCAGGATGAAGCATTCTGGAAGTAGGAAAACTGCGCAGCAGCGGTTTTGCGAATAGGGTACTGAATATTGACGACGGAAAGAGCAATGCGATTACAGAAGAAAGGAAGCAGAGTTATATGAATCGAAAAGCGTTGAAAAGAAAGACCGGCGTTGTGAAGACGCTGGCAGCCTACATTGGTAAATATAAGTGGGCTGCCATGGTAACCCCTGTCTGTATGCTGGGGGAGGTTGTGGCGGAAATGGTGATTCCGATCCTGATGGGAAGTCTGGTGGATGACGGCGTTTCTGCCGGCAATATGTCTTATGTGGGACGCGTTGGCATGATCATGATTGTGGTCGCCCTGTTCGGCCTTGCCTGCGGCATTGCGGGGGCGTTCACCGGTTCCTATGCCGGTGCTGGTTTTGCCAAGAATCTGCGGAAGGCCATGTTCGACAACGTGCAGAAATTCTCCTTTGCCAACATTGACCGGTTCAGTCCATCCAGTCTGGTGACGCGTCTGACAACGGATGTCACCAATGTGCAGAACGCCTTCCAGATGCTGATTCGAATGGCAATGCGGGCACCGTCCATGATGATTGTGGCAATGGTCATGTCCTTTATTGTAAGTCCTACGCTTGCCAGCATCTACCTGATTGCGGTCTTGGTTCTTGGGTGCCTATTGTTTTTGATCATGCGCAGTGCGACGGCCTATTTCCAGAAGGTGTTTGAGCGGTACGATGACCTCAACGAAAGTGTACAGGAAAATGTTTCGGCCATTCGAGTGGTCAAGGCGTATGTCAGGGAGGATTATGAAATCAGCCGCTTCCAGAAGGCTGCTGCCAATATCTATCTGATGTTCGTTAAGGCAGAGCTGCGGATTTCCTGGAATGCACCGCTGATGAGTGCCATGGTTTATATGTGCATTCTTCTGATCAGCTGGGTCGGCGGCCATATGGTCATCTCCCAGACGCTGACCACCGGCCAGCTGATGAGCCTTCTGACCTACTGCATGAATATCCTTAACAGTTTGATGTTCCTCGCTATGATCTTCGTGATGATGACGATGTCCGAGGCAAGCTGCCGCCGTATTGCAGAAGTTATCAATGAGAAGGCAACGCTTCACAATCCGGAGAATCCGGTAATGGAGGTGAAGGACGGAAGCATTGTGTTTGATCAGGTAAGCTTTTCCTACAATGAGAATTCGGAGGAGCCGGTTCTGAAAAATATCAATCTCTCCATCCGGGCCGGCGAGAGCATCGGCATCATCGGCGGAACGGGTTCTGCCAAGTCCAGCCTTGTCAATCTGATCAGCCGTCTGTATGACGTGTCGGAAGGACGGATTCTTGTCGGCGGTGTGGATGTGCGGGATTACGACATGGAGGTCCTTCGAAATCAGGTATCCGTCGTTCTCCAGAAAAACGTGCTGTTCTCCGGAACCATTCTGGACAATCTTCGCTGGGGTGATAAGAACGCAACGGAGGAGCAGTGCAAGAGGGCTTGTGAGATCGCCTGCGCCGATGAGTTCATCGATCGCTTCCCGGACGGATATGACACGTACATCGAACAGGGCGGATCCAACGTTTCCGGCGGACAGAAGCAGCGCCTGTGCATTGCAAGGGCCTTGCTGAAAAATCCGAAGATTCTGATTTTTGATGACTCCACCAGTGCGGTGGATACCGCAACCGATCGCAAAATCCGGCAGGGACTTCAGCAGTTTATGTCTCAGACCACGAAGCTTGTGATTGCACAGCGCATTTCCTCGGTACAGGAGTGCGACCGCATCATTGTTATGGACAATGGAACCATCAACGGCTTTGGCACGCATGAAGAGCTGCTGGCGGGGAATGATATTTACCGCGAGGTTTACGAGTCGCAAAACGGCGCGGCAGCAGATGCAGATTTTGATCCGAAGAACTGATCACGGAGGATAGACACTACTATGGCAGAAGAAAGAGTGAAAACGGTGAACGGGCCGGGAAATGGCCGAAAAAGAGGGATGCCCAGAGAAAAGGTGAAGAACCCGGGGAAGATTTTGGGGCGTCTTATGGGAATTTTGTTCCGTAATTACGGAATCCATATGATCGTGGTGATGATCTGCATTGTGACAACAGTGCTTTCGAGCGTGCAGGGAACCATGTTCACGAAGACATTGATCGATTCCTACATCACGCCGATGCTGGGACAGCCGGATCCGGATTACGGGCCGCTTGCAGGTGCCATCCTTCGCGTCGCCTGCTTTTACGGGCTGGGCGTTCTGGCGGCACTTGTGCAGGCAAGACTGATGGTCTATGTGACGCAGGGAACACTGGAAAAGCTGCGGGAACAGCTCTTTGAGCACATGGAAACCCTGCCGATTAAGTACTTTGACACCCATGCCCACGGCGACATCATGTCCATCTACACGAATGATATCGATACGCTGCGGCAGATGATCAGCCAGAGCATTCCGCAGCTGATGAACAGTGCCATTACCATTGTATCGGTGTTTGCCATGATGGTGGTCTTGAGCGTTCCGCTGACCATACTCACCTGCGTGATGGTGGTGGTCATGTTGGTGCTCTCCTCTTTTGCCACTAGGATTTCCGGCAAGAATTTTGCGGCACGGCAAAAGGGACTTGGTGCACTGAACGGTTTTATTGAGGAGACCATGACCGGGCAGAAGGTCGTAAAGGTGTTCTGCCATGAGGAAGAAAGCATTCAGAAGTTTGATGAGGTCAACGAGGCCCTGTTCGAGGTTTCCTATAAGGCAGAGGCATACTCCGGCATCATGGGACCCATCAGCACGCAGCTGGGCAACGCTTCTTATGTAATCTGTGCGGTTGTAGGCTGCGCACTTGCCATCAATCAGTATGCGGGCTTTACCGTAGGCGCTCTGGCGTCCTTCCTGACCTTTAACAAGAGCTTTAACATGCCGATCAATCAGGTGACGATGCAGTTTAACTCCATCATTTCGGCACTGGCCGGTGCGGATCGTATTTTTGCTCTGCTGGATGAAAAGCCGGAGGTGGATGAAGGATATGTTACGCTGGTAAATGCCGCTGTAGAGAAAAAACAGGATGCTACCACCCAGTCTGCAGATGCGGATGCTGCTGTGGCAGCGCTTGTGGATGAGAACAAGGCGGACCGCGACGGCGCTTCGGCCGCGGCGGAAAAGGCGCTGGCTGACATGTACAATATCACAGAAAGTGAAAAGAGAACCGGACAGTGGGCCTGGAAGCACATTCACCAGGCGGATGGCTCCGTCACGTATGTTCCGCTGCAGGGCGATGTGACCTTCGGCGGCGTAGACTTTGGCTACAACGATGAGAAAATAGTGCTGCATGACATTGTGCTGCATGCAGAGCCCGGACAGAAGGTGGCACTGGTTGGCTCCACGGGTGCCGGCAAGACAACGATTACGAACCTGATCAACCGGTTTTATGATATTCAGGACGGCAAGATCCGCTACGATCACATCAACATCAATAAGATTTCCAAGAAGGACCTTCGAAGATCCCTTGGCATGGTGCTGCAGGATACGCATCTGTTCACGGGAACGGTGCGGGAGAACATTCGCTACGGAAGACTGGACGCTTCCGATGCGGAGGTGGAGGCAGCAGCCAAGCTTGCCAATGCGGACGGCTTTATAAGACGCCTTCCGAAGGGATATGATACGATGCTTCACGGCGACGGCGCGAATCTCTCTCAGGGACAGCGTCAGCTCCTTGCCATCGCAAGAGCAGCCATCGCGGATCCGCCGGTTCTGATTCTGGATGAGGCGACCAGCTCCATTGATACCAGAACCGAGAAGATCGTGCAGGACGGCATGGACCGTCTGATGAGCGGCAGAACCACCTTTGTCATTGCTCACAGACTTTCCACCATTCGAAACGCGGATCTGATTCTGGTTCTGGAGCAGGGACGTATTGTGGAGCGCGGAAACCACGAGGAGCTTCTGGAACAGAAGGGACGGTATTATCAGCTGTACACCGGAAAACGGCCGGAGCTTGCCGGGTGATAGCGGTTGCAATAAGAAGTTCTTTACAAGTCCGCCTTTTGGGGTGTAATCTTTCTAAGTCTTTGATGGTATTTGACCCCGTCTCTGGTTGGCCTGTCTGCAGCAAAGGCAGTAAATAGAATGATGAGGTGACAATGGCGTCAGCAGAAACGAGGATTTTCGTTTCGGGGGCCATTGTCACTCTTTTTTATAGAGAGGAGAGAATATGATTAAGTATGTATTTGTCAGTGGAGGTGTGGTCTCCGGTCTTGGAAAGGGAATCACGGCAGCTTCGCTGGGACGCCTTCTGAAGGCTCGCGGATATCATGTCACCATGCAGAAATTCGATCCCTATCTGAATGTGGATCCCGGAACCATGAATCCGATTCAGCACGGTGAGGTTTTTGTCACAGATGACGGCACGGAAACGGATCTGGATCTGGGACACTATGAGCGCTTTATCGATGAGAATCTCAACCGCAATTCCAATGTGACATCGGGAAAGGTATACTGGTCCGTGATCAATAAGGAGCGCCACGGTGATTACGGCGGAGGCACCGTTCAGGTTATTCCGCACATCACCAACGAGATCAAATCACGCTTTTATACGCAGGAAGCGGAGAAGACTACGGCCGGCGGAAGCGGCGCGGATGCCGCGGCGATCAATCCGGACGATGTAACGGTGGCGATCATTGAGGTCGGCGGTACCGTGGGAGATATTGAGTCCCAGGCATTTTTTGAAGCCATTCGCCAGTTCCAGCAGGAACAGGGCGCATACAATACCTGCATGATCCATGTTACGCTGGTGCCGTATCTGTTCGGCTCGGCGGAGATGAAGACCAAGCCGACACAGATGAGCGTGAAGGCACTGCAGCAGATGGGCATTCGCGCGGACGTGATTGTCTGCCGTTCGGAAATGGAAATGCCCAAGTACCTGAAGGAGAAAATCGCTCTGTTCTGCAACGTGCCGGGTAGCCATGTACTTCAGAACCTCAATGCCAGCAGCATCTATGAGGTTCCGCTGATGATGGAGGATGAGAAGCTGGCACAGGCCGTATGCGATTGTCTGAATCTTCCCTGCCCGGAGCCGGATCTGACGGAATGGAAGGATATGGTGGGCCGCCTGCAGCACCCGGACAAGAAAGCGGAGATTGCTCTGGTCGGCAAGTATACGCAGCTGCACGATGCCTACCTTTCGGTTGTGGAAGCGCTGCATCACGGCGGCATTGAGAACCGCACGGACGTCACTATTCGCTGGGTGGATTCAGAGGAGCTGGAAAAGGAAGGCGCAGAGGCAATGCTGGATGGCATTGACGGCATGATCATTCCGGGCGGCTTTGGCAATCGCGGCACGGAGGGCATGATTCAGGCGGCGGAGTATGCCAGAACCAGAAAGATTCCGTACCTTGGCATCTGTCTTGGTATGCAGATGGCGATGATCGAATTTGCAAGAAACGTCATCGGCTATGCAGACGCCAACAGCTCTGAGCTGGCACCGGATACCACGCACCCGGTTATCGACCTGATGCCGGAGCAGAAGAACGTGACAGACCTTGGCGGCACCATGCGTCTGGGAGCATATCCTTGTATTTTGAAAAAAGACAGCAAGGCTTTCCGGCTGTACGGATCGGAGCAGATTGATGAGCGCCACCGTCACCGCTATGAAGTGAACAACGAATACCGTGATATTTATGAGAAGAACGGAATGGAGCTTTCCGGAATCAGCCCGGATGGTCACATCGTAGAGATGATTGAGCTCAAGGACCATCCTTACTACATGGCCACACAGGCGCACCCGGAATTTAAGTCCCGTCCGAATCACGCACATCCTCTGTTTGCCGGATTGGTGAAGGCAGCAGGAGACTATGCAGCAGCTAAATAAGAGATTGCTGCAGGAAGATCGAAAGGGGTAGTTTCTACATGCAGACCTATGAGGAAGTACTGGAATTCATCGAAGAGGAGAATGTTAAATTCATTCGACTGGCGTTTTTCGATGTCTTCGGAGAGCAGAAGAATATTGCCATTATGCCGCAGGAGCTGCGCAGGGCATTCGAGGAGGGGATCTCGATTGACGGATCTGCCATTGCCGGATTTGAGGAGGAGCTGCGTTCGGATTTGTTCCTTCGCCCGGATCCCACCACGATTTCCATCGTTCCGTGGAGACCGCTTGACGGCGGGGTATGCCGCATGTTCTGTGATATCTACAAGCCGGACGGTACTCCCTATGAGAAGGACACACGCTTCATCCTCAAGCAGGCGGTGAAGAAAGCGAAGGAGATGGGCGTGAAGGTCTATTTCGGACCGGAGCTGGAGTTCTATGCCTTTGCACGCAACGAAAAGGGAGAGGCAACCGGAGAGCCCATCGATCACGCTGGGTATATGGCAGTGGGACCGGACGATAAGGGGGAAAACCTTCGCCGGGACATCTGTTTTGCCCTTCTGGACATGGGAATTACACCGGAGGCGTCTCATCATGAGCAAGGACCGGGACAGAATGAAATTGATTTTCACTACGGAGATCCGCTGACCACAGCAGACAACACGGCAACTGTGAAGTGGGCGGTGCGGAATCTGGCAGAGACGACGGGAATGTGTGCGGATTTTTCTCCGAAGCCCTTGCGGGATGAGCCCGGCAGCGGTATGCACTTTAACATATCGGTGGATACCATTGATAAGGGCAAGGACAATAAGGTACTTTCGGAGATGTTCATGGCTGGTGTGCTGCGGCACATTCGGGAGATCTCGCTGTTTTTGAATCCGGTGGAAAAGTCCTATGAGCGTCTCGGACAGATGGAAGCGCCGTATTATGTCAGCTGGTCGGAGCAGAATCGTTCGCAGCTGATCCGCATTCCGGCAACCAGCGCGGATCGTCGCCGCTTTGAGCTTCGTTCCCCGGACCCGATGGCCAATCCGTACCTCTCCTTTGCGCTGGTGATTTATGCGGGGCTGGACGGCATCGCCGGTGCAATGCGTCCGGATCTTCCGATGAACGTAAATCTGTACAAGGCGGATCCGGATCTGACGGACAAGCTGCAGAAGCTCCCGCGACATATTGACGAGGCAATCTCCTGCGCAAGAGGAAGTGAGCTTGTGAAGAGTCACGTGCCGGAGTCGGTACTAAACGCCTACTGCAGCCGCAGATAAAAGCAAAGGACGGATGACCATATGGCTTCGAATGCGAAACGCAGCCGCGTACTGGTGGTGTCCGCAGGACAGGACAGCTATGCGGTGATTCGAAAAATAATAGAAGGGACGTGTGAACAGGTACTGTATGCCGCCTCCATCACCGATGCCAGACGCATTCTGGCGGATGGAACGATCGGGCTGGTTATCATTAACACCCCGCTTCCGGATGAGTTCGGCATTGAGTCTGCGAAGGACTTTGCGGATGGAAGAGACATTGCAGTGTTGCTATTGGTGAAGGCAGAGCTGTATCATCAGGTGACCTACAAGGTGAGAGGAAGCGGTGTTTTTGTACTTTCAAGACCCTTGAAGGGGCAGCTTCTTTTAGAGGCTGTCGGCATCATGGATGCGATGCGGCTGAAGATTTTTATGCTTAACGAGCAGAATCAAAAGCTCAGAAGACGTCTGGATGATATGGGACTGATTACACGTGCCAAGTGTCTGATGATTGAAAAGCAGCACATGACCGAGGAGGAAGCGCATCGGTGGTTGGAGCAGGAGGCGATGAACCATTCGCTTACCAAGCGCGAGATTGCGCAGAATGTCATTCGGGATCTGGAATCATAAAAAATAGCTCCGAGGCGGCGTGTGCCGCTTCGGAGCTATTTTTGTAAAGGAATTTGCTGCTTCGCAACGCAAATTTGGCGCAGGAATCGCCTTAATCAGCGTTTTCCTAAGGCGCCAACTGATGACGGGGCGGGCAGGAGATATATTACCCCAGGATCAGGGGAATCAGCTCATCCGGAGTGGAGACAATGCAGGCGGCATGATTTTCTTCGAGAAATTTACGTCCGCGGAAGCCCCAGTCCACGCTGATGCAGTCCAGACCGGAATTTACGGCCGTCTGCATGTCGATTTCGGAATCGCCGATGTAGACGGCTTTCTTCTTGTCGGTGCAGCCAAGCTCCTGCAATGCTTTATCCGTCATGTCCGGAGCAGGCTTGCGGCGGACACCGTCCATCTCACCGATCGAAAGATCAAAAAGACCGTCAAAGAGCTCGTTTACCAGAGTCTGTACGGCAATATCCGGCTTGTTGGAAACCACGGCGGTTTTCACACCGGCATCCCGGAGGGCGCGCAGTACTTCCGGGATTCTGTCATAGGGGCCGGTTTTGTCATTGCAGTGTGCGGCATAATAAGGAACATAAATCTCCTGAATGCGTTTCACTTCATTGGAATCTACATGAGCAGAAATGGTGTCGTGATCGGTGCCAACCTGCAGAAGATCATCGGGGGCGGTCCCCTGTTCGGTTGCCAGCGCTCGGATAATGGCAACCGTTACGCCGCTGCCGAAGAACTGTCGCACCAGATCCTGTGTATAGTCGTGGCGGTGTCCGGTCTTTTCCATTGCATAATTGATGGCATCCGTCAGATCACCAAGTGGATTGAGGACGGTGCCGTCCATATCAAAAACTGCTGTATTGTAAATCATAGATTCCTCTTTCTGCCGCAAGGCGGCGGGTAGAATAGTTACCATTTTTGAATCGTTGTCATTTGAAGCAACAAACCTGGCTCGAGCAAGAGTATAATTCGAAATGCTTGCCGGGTCTATATCCGAAGTTGCAGGTTATCGGTTGCTGTCGGATGTCGTTACTGCACAGACGCCGACCGGCGTCAGGGTCTGGCGGAGGTGTCCGACAGCTATCCGAAAAAGGTTATCAAGAATAGAAGAAAGGAATATGTCACAATGAAATTTACTGAAATGCCGTATCAACGCGTTGACTTTGATGAGGTCAAGAAAGAATTTGCCAGACTCGAGCAGGAGCTGGAACATGCATCCTCGGGGGAGGAGCAGATGGCGATTCATCAGAAATACTATAAATTGACCGGAACAGTCATGACACAGATGACACTGGCAGAGATTCGCCATGACATCGACACAACGGATGAATTCTACAGCGCTGAACAGGATTACTATGATCAGAACAGCCCGATCTTCCGCAGTCTTTGCGTGTCATATCAAAAGAAGCTGTATGCATCACCGTTCCGCTCTTACCTGGAAGAGAAGATCGGGAAAGTAGCGTTTCGCAACATTGAGCTTGGAATGAAGTCGGTGGACGATGCGATTCTTCCTCTGATGCAGGAAGAAAATGCCATTCAGACGGAGTACAACAAACTTCTTGCCACGGCTCAGATTGACTGGAAGGGAGAGACACTGAATTTGTCTCTGATGAATCCGTATCTGCACTCCTGTGACAGGAATGTCCGAAAGGAGGCATGGGAAAAATACACTGCATTCTTCCGGAAGAACCAGGAACAGCTGGATGATATCTACGACCGTCTCGTGAAGAACAGAACCAAGCAGGGTGAGGGAATGGGCTATGAAAACTACCTGCCCCTCGGCGATGCAAGAATGGTGAGAAACTGCTACAGCCGCAGCGATATGGGAGAGTTCCGCAAGCAGGTGAAGCGTGATTTTGTTCCCTTTGCGGAAAAGCTTCATGAAAGACGTCGCAGAAGGCTCGGCATCGATCATCTTTGCTACATCGATGAGGGCGTGTACTTCCCGCAGGGAAACCCGGCCCCCATCGGAACGCCGGAGGAAATTCTGGAAGCCGGAAGAACTATGTACCGCGAGCTTTCCAAAGAAACCGGCGAGTTCATGGATTTTATGTGCGAGAATGAGCTTTTTGACGTGCTGGGCAGAAAAACAAAAAAAACCGGCGGCTACATGACCTATCTTCCGGATTACGGGGCACCGTTTATTTTCGCCAATTTCAACGGAACCAGCGGGGATGCAGATGTCATCACTCACGAGTGTGGCCATGCCTTCCAGTGGTACGTGGTGCGTGAGAATCCCATCCGTGAGCATTGGGATATCACGATGGAAACAGCGGAGACGCATTCTATGTCCATGGAATTCTTCACAGAGCCGTGGATGCCGCTTCTGTTCGGGGAGAGAGCTAAGGATTATGTGGATATGCATTTCGAAGATTCGATGGCATTCATCCCCTATGGAACAATGGTGGACGAGTTCCAGGAAATCGCATATCAGAATCCGGGTTTGACGCCGGCGCAGAGAAACGGCGTCTGGAGAGATCTGGAACGGCAGTACATGCCTCATCTGGATTACACAGGGAATGAATACTATGAGAAAGGCGGTTTCTGGCAGAAGCAGCATCATATTTACGATTGCCCGCTGTATTATCTGGACTACTGCATTGCGCAGACCAATGCCTTGCAGTACAAGGTCTGGATGGATCAGGATTTTGCCGGTGCATGGGAGAGCTATCTGAAATTGTGCCGCTTGTCTGCATCGGATTTCTTCGACGGACTGGTGAAAGAAGCCGGACTGAACAATCCCTTCGAAGACGGGTGCCTTGCACAGGTCGTGCGCAAGCTTGAAGAGAAGATCTGAGTGGTATCAGGCACAGCGAA
>CAVKRN010000035.1:859-22304 GCA_963658695.1 bacterium | reverse complement strand
ATAGAGAATCCCTGCGAGGAAAACATGAGCACCGCCCATTCCTGACGGAAGCCCCGAAGCGTGGTCACAGTCACCCATCGCTGACTGGCGTCTGGATCGCAAAAACAGAAGGCACAAAAGGAGCCGTGTCATTCGACACGGCTCCTTACTTACAGGATTAACTCTGTGATGAATTATGCAGGATACGCTGCATTCTTGGTGTCTGCCTTGGTCAGGTCCACACCGGTCTTCTGCGCGGTTCTCCACTTGAAGAACTCGGTAGCAACCTGCGGGAAGGAAGCATAGGACAGTACGTCCTCTTCGCTCTCTGCGCCGTGCTCTCTTGCTTCCTTCTCGAATTTCTCCATGGAAGGCGGAATGAGATCGGCCGGTCTGCAGGTGATTCTCTCGGCATCGCCGATGACCTTCTTGACAACCTCGGGATCCATCGGCTTGATGGTCTGGCCATACTTGCCGGCAACCAGATCCTTGGTCTGTCCGCTGCACATCTTGTAGCGCTCGCCCATCAGGACGTTCATAACAGCCTGAGTTCCCACGATCTGCGAGGACGGAGTAACCAGCGGCGGCTCTCCGAGATCCTTACGTACGCGCGGTACCTCTTCCATAACTTCGTTGAGCTTGTCACCCTTGCCCTGGTCGTTAAGCTGCTTGATCATGTTGGAAAGCATGCCGCCCGGTACCTGATACAGCATGGTACGGATGTTAACGCCCAGAACCTTTGTGGACAGAAGGCCGTTCTCGATGCACTCCTCGCGATACGGTGTGAAGTAATCCGAGATCTCCTTCAGAAGCTGCTGATCAAGGCCGGTATCGTACGGTGTTCCGCGGAATGCCTCAACCATAACGTCGGTAGACGGCTGGGAGGTTCCGAGTGCGAACGGAGTCGATGCGCAGTCGATGATGTCTACACCTGCCTCTGCTGCCTTCAGATAGGTCATGGAAGCAACACCGGAGGTGTAGTGTGTGTGCAGATCGATCGGAAGGGAAGAGCCCTTCTTAAGCGCGGTAACAAGGTCATATGCCTCGAACGGACGAAGCAGTCCGGACATATCCTTGATGCAGATGGAATCGGCACCCATCTCTTCGATCTGGCGTGCAATGTTCTCCCAGTACTCCAGCGTATAGGCATCACCCAGTGTATATACGAGGGCGATCTGTGCGTGTGCGCCGGCTTCCTTGGTAGCCTTTACAGCGGTCTTTACGTTGCGAAGGTCATTGAGGCAGTCGAAAATACGAATGCGGTCAATGCCATTCTCAACGGACTTCTTTACAAAGCGGTCTACCACATCATCTGCGTAGTGAGAATATCCCAGAATGTTCTGGCCTCTGAGCAGCATCTGTGTGGGTGTGTTCTTGAAGTGGCTCTTGAGAACACGAAGTCTCTCCCACGGATCCTCGTGAAGGAAACGAAGGCAGGAATCGAAGGTAGCGCCGCCCCAGCACTCTACTGCGGCATAGCCAACCTTGTCCATCGTATCAACGATGGGAAGCATCTCTTCAATGGGCATTCTGGTTGCGATCAGCGACTGACCGGCATCACGCAGAACGGTCTCCATAATCTGTACTTTAGCCATTGTTATCTCCTTAAATTGATACGTATCCGTTTAACACCCGCCCGTTTCAACGTGAATGGACTGCTTGCAAACCGATTCGCGATTGAAATAGGCAGGCGGCCAAGATGTGAACACTAATGGCCAACCCATCACGTTTTCCGTAGGAAATGTGATGGGAGTTAAACAGCTACATCGTGACTTAAATTCCAAATACTGCCATGAACACACCGGCTACGACAGCAGTTCCGATAACGCCTGCTACGTTCGGTCCCATGGCATGCATCAGAAGGAAGTTGGTAGGATCCTCTTTCGCGCCAACCTTCTGGGATACGCGCGCAGCCATCGGAACGGCCGATACACCGGCAGAGCCGATCAGCGGGTTGATCTTTCCGTGCGTTACAACCTTCATCAACTGGCCAAACCAGACGCCGGCAGCGGTTCCGAATGCAAATGCAACCAGACCAAGTGCAACGATCTTCAAAGTGGTGACATTCAGGAATGCCTCCGCCGAGGTCGTAGCACCAACGGAAGTACCCAGCAGGATAACAACGATGTACATCATTGCGTTGCTGGCAGTTTCCTGGAGCTGACGAACCACGCCGCACTCACGGAAGAGGTTGCCCAGCATCAGCATACCGATCAGCGGAGCTGTGGTAGGCAGCAGCATGCAGACCACGATCGTAACAACGATCGGGAACAGGATCTTCTCCAGCTTGGATACGGGACGAAGCTGCTCCATCTTGATCTTGCGGTCTTCCTTGGTGGTGAAGAGATTCATGATGGGCGGCTGAATGATCGGCACCAGTGACATATAGGAGTACGCTGCCACTGCGATCGGTCCCATGAGCTCTGTCTGTCCCAGCTTGGAGCAAAGGAAGATCGAGGTAGGGCCGTCCGCACCGCCGATGATAGAAATGGCTGCAGCAGCCTTTCCGTTAAAGCCAAGTGCGATGGCTCCGAAATATGCTGCAAAGATACCAAACTGTGCAGCAGCTCCCAGAAGGAAGCTCTTCGGATTCGCAATCAGCGGGCCGAAGTCGGTCATTGCGCCGACGCCCATGAAGATCAGGGACGGCAGAATGGACCACTCATCCAGAATGTAGAAATAATACAGCAGTCCGCCATTCGCAGTCTCGGTAGGCGCAACGATGATATCCGGGTAGATATTCACCAGCAGCATACCAAATGCGATGGGTACCAGAAGGAGCGGCTCAAAGTCATGCGCAATTGCCAGGTACAAAAAAACGCAGGCAACGGCGATCATGAGGATGTTGCCCCAGCTAAGGTTCATGAAGGCGGTCTGATGGATTAGGTTTGTTAATGTATTTGCAATATATTCCATAGCTTGTTAAGACCTCCTGATTAAGTCATTGACTGTAAAGCGGACAAATACGTCCGGCAATAACTTAGTTCAGTGTAGCCAGAACAGCGCCGGCCTCAACTGCATCACCAACTGCACAGTCGATGGATGCAACGGTTCCGTCTTCCGGAGCAACCATCGGGATCTCCATCTTCATTGCCTCAACAATGACAACCGCATCACCCTTCTTGACAGCAGCGCCAACCTGCTTCTCAATCTTGAAGACCTTTCCTGCGGCGCCGGCCTCAATCTTTACAGAGCCTGCGCCGGCTGCTGCTGCCTTGGGAGCAGGTGCTGCTGCCGGAGCTGCTGCCTTGGGAGCAGGTGCTGCTGCAGCCTTGGGAGCTGCCGGAGCTGCGGATGCGCCGGTCTCTTCTACAGTTACATCATAAGCGGTTCCATTCACCGTAATGGTATAGTTCTTCATGTTATCCTTTCCTGCCGCAGTGCGTCTGCGGCAACACGAGAGAGAATCTGCAATGCAGTATCTTCTGTTCTCCGTTTAAAATTTTCTGCGTGACTTGCGGATGGAGCGTACTACAAATCCGTCCGTTGTCGTCTGTCCCTCGCTGGCTGCAATTGCAGCAGCGATCACGGCGATCAGCTCGCCATCATCCGATACCGAAGGAGCCGTCTCAACCACTGCAGGCTCCGCTGCGGGTGCCTCTGCCTCTTTGATCACAGCTTCCTTTTTCTTCTTGTTATCCTGTGCCTTCCCGATAAATGCAAAGCAGGAAATAATCACAGCCAGAAGAATCAGGATGATGAAGGTCGTGCCCATACCCAGGATGGTGTTGAGCGCTGCCTGCTCCATCATCTCTCCAAAGCTGTAGCGGACATTGGTCGCTACGTTGGAAGGAGTTCCCTCAGCGCTGACCGTAATGACAACATCTGCATCGTGCTCGGAGCCGTCGATTCCGATGTTGATCATGTAATCGCCGTCATCCGTCGTCACTGCCTGCTCATTGTCATAGCCCTGAATCTCACCGATATCATCAATAGAGTTCTCATAGGTATTCAGTGCAGGTCCGAATACGGCATCGCTGGAATACTGATCCGCCGCCCCGCTGCGGACAATGGAATCCATCTCCGCCACCAGGTTCTCACCGTAGGAAATAATGCTCGATTCCATCGAAGCATCGACCGGTGTACCGCTCAATGTGTTCGCTTCGGTTCCGCCGCATGCAGTAAGTGCAAAGACACAGGAGATGACAGCACAAATTGAAACAAATTTCTTCATCGTATAGTGTCTCCTCTCCATCAAACGGTCAAATGCTTCTTTGCAGGAAGATCCTCTCTCTTGGTATAGAGCATTTCCAGTGCGCCGATCAGATACTTGCGAAGATCAGCAGGCTCTACAATCTGGTCTACATAGCCATGTGCCGCTGCGCTTTCAATGCCGTTCTGCAGCTCGTTGTACTCTGCCGCAGTCTTAGCAACTTCAGCAGCATCCTTACCGTTTGCAATGACCTTGGCAGCAAGTGTTGCATCCATCATGCCGATGCGGGCAGTAGGAAGAGCCATTGTAATATCTGCGCCGAGCGCCTTGGAATTCATCACGGTGTATGCGCTTCCGAATGCATCGCCAACCACGACGTTCACCTTCGGAACAGTTGCGCCGGCAAATGCAGCTGCAAGCTTAGCCGCAGCCTTTGCAATCTTCTTCTCTGCGCACTCGCAGGTGCTAAAGCCGCTGACATTGGTCAGGGTAACTACCGGAATCTCAAATGCATCGCAGAAGTTTACGAAATCTGCTGCCTTCTGTGCGCCGCCAACGGTAAGAACCGGCTTGAACTCCTCTGCCTTCTCACCCTTCTCGTCGTAGGAAGCGGTGCGGTTTGCAACAAGACCAACGGTCTCGCCGTTAAGCTTGATGAATCCGACTGCCATTTCCTTGGCCGCTTCTGCCTTGATTTCCACGAAGAGGTTGTTGTCGGAAAGATCTGCCGCAGATACAGAAGGATCTGCAATACCGGCAGCAACGTTTGCGCTTGCACGGTTAAGATCATCATCACACTCACCGGCTGCCTCATCCTCGTTGTTAGAAGGAAGAATGGAAACCAGCTCGCGGATCTTGGAGAGAACCTCGCTCTCGGTGCCGAAGCCATCGATGGCACCAGCCTCTGCCTTATATGCAGCAGCTGCTGTGTCCTTCTTGTCCTCTGCGTTCCCGGCAAGAGCATTAGGGCTGTTCACAAAAAGCTTGGCATCCTCTGCCATAAATGCAAAATCCGCCATGCCGGCTGCTACAGCAAGTCCGCCGCCGCAGGTTCCGAATACCGCTGCGATCTGCGGAATCACGCCGGAAGCCTCTGCCTCCTTCGCATAGATGGACGCGAATGCGTTCAGGGCATCGGTACCCTCCAGCAGGCGAAGACCTACGGAATCCAGAAGACCGATGATAGGTGCCCCTGTCTTGAGTGCGAGATCATACAGACCTGTGATCTTTTTGGCATGCATCTCTCCGATGGATCCGCCCAGAACAGCCGAATCCTGGCTGTAGACGAATACGAGATTGCCATCAATCGTGCCATAACCGGTGATAACGCCGTCAGACGGAGTCTGTTCGGGCTTTACGTTGAAATTGGTCGTCCGTGCGGTAACACGAGCGCCGACTTCAACAAAGCTGTTATCATCGAGCAAGGCGTTGATTCTCTCACTCGCTTTTGAAGAACTGCTCATACTTTGAACCTCCATATAATTTATGTCGTTGAAACACAAAGCTTCCCCCGCCCTTGCAGACAGACTCCGCCCTATGTTACTGCGCTAGGCTGTATTGTAACATACGCCACTGGGATTGCGTACAAGAATCTGTTAAAAAAATGTCAGTGACTGGACAACTCCGCCAGAACCCGTCGCCGGCTGGCGAGTAAACGGTAATAAAATCGTCAGATTCCCAAGCGATCGTCCACTTCCGCTTCCGCCTCTTCTTTAAACTCCTCCACCTGTACGGAATTCAGAGATGGAAGTTCCGTCAGATTCTTGACTCCAAAGGAACGCAGAAACTGTTCCGTCGTACCGAACAGGATCGGCCGCCCCGGTGCATCCTTTCTTCCCAGTTCCTTGATCAGATCGTATTCCAGGAGCTTATTGATGGCGTAGTCACAGGATACGCCGCGAATGCCTTCCACTTCAATTTTGGTAATCGGCTGCTTGTAGGCAATGATGGAAAGGGTCTCGATCACCGAATCCGAAAGCGTCATTTTCTTCGGAACCTTTGCGATTTTGATCAGGTTCTCGTACTGCTCCGGCTTGGTGGACATCTGTACGGCATCCTCAAACTGCTGGAGCATGATGCCCCGGGAGGGTGCGTCGTATTTTTTCTGGAGGCGCTTTAGGATCTGGCGAACCCGTGTCTGCTTGACCTCCAGTGCCTTGGCGATAGCCGATATCTCCACCGATTCCCCCATTGTAAAGAGAATCGCCTCCACTGCCGCCATCAGCTGCTCATCCGAAAGCTCCTTCGATTCACTTGCCGCTCCCCCCGGCTCGTTGGAAGCTTCACCTTCGATGGTATCTACTGTCTCTTCGGCCGGTTTTTCCAGCTTGTCTTCTTCCATTTCAGTTCCTCTTTGATCGTTATCCAAATTCTCCTACCAGATCCGATTCTGCCGCAATGTCCTTCACCACATGGATAGAAATGTTGCCGAACAGCTCCTCCTGCCGGATTTCAATGCTGCCGGTTTTCATCAGCTCCAGTACTACGAGGAATGTGACAATCACCTCATCCTTCGAATGCTGTTCCTCCAGGAGCGTGCGAAAATCGGTGTCCTTGTGGGAGTTTAAGTAGGCCTTGATGAAGAGTTCCTTAGCCGTAAGGTCCACCTCTTCCTTCTCGATGCGTCCAAACTGCGATCGCACAGGGTCCACGCGGTATTTCTGCCGTTTGAGAATGTCCTGAAAAATATCGTTCAGCTTCGCCAGTGTGATATCCCCGATCAGCTCTTCATAGTTGATGGGCGGCAGGTAGTTCTTCACTTCCTTGGGAAGGTTCTTTTTGCGGTAGAGGGTTTGATCGGCGCAGGCTCCCATGTCCCGCAGCTCGGCCGACATGTACTTGTACATCTTGTACTCCAGCAGCTTTTGCACAAGTTCTGCTCTTGGATCCTCTTCCTCTCCTTCTTCATCCACTTCTTTAGGAAGGAGCATGCGGCATTTGATGTCCAGGAGGGTTGCCGCCATGACGAGGAATTCGCTCATGACGTCCATATCTTCCTCTTCCATCTGCCGCACATAGTCCATGTACTGATCCGTGATTTCCGCAATAGGAATATCGTAGATATCCACCTTGTTCTTGTCGATCAAATGCAGAAGGAGATCTAAAGGGCCCTCAAATTTCTCCAGCTTGAATTCCAGTTCCATTTTCTCATTCCAAAGTAAAAGACCCCCTGACACATGCAACCATGTATCAGGAGATCTCATTTGCTGTTCAGATATTCTGTGCAGCTGACACAATGTCCTTACGGAACCCTGAATCAGTTGTACTTTCTCTTTCTTGCAGCCTCAGACTTCTTCTTGCGCTTTACGCTGGGCTTCTCGTAATGCTCCCTCTTGCGGATTTCCTGCTGGATTCCCGCCTTTGCGCAGCTTCTCTTGAAACGACGCAGTGCGCTGTCCAAAGTCTCATTCTCTTTTACGATTACGCTAGACATTTCTTCTACCCTCCCTTCAGTCCCGTTCCGCCTGCACCACCGAAGGAAGACTGTCTCCCTTCGTCTGCAGCTGGCTGATGGGTTTCTCTGTGCAATTACCATTTCAAAAAAGCACAAATCGAATTATATGCGACTTATGCCACTTTGTAAAGGAGTTTTTTACGCCAACTGCTGTGTCAGAACGGACTTCGCTTCCTCAAGGGCCTTTGCAATGCCTGCGGGGTTCTTACCGCCGGCCTGAGCCATGTTCGGACGACCGCCGCCGCCGCCTCCGACTTCCTTGGCGATGCCTTTGACAAGATTTCCGGCATGAGCGCCCTTCTTCATGGCTTCCTCCGAAGCCATGGCAACAAGGCTTACCTTGCCGTCCTTGTCCGAGATCAAAACGATTACGCCGCCGGGAAGCTTGGTCTTGAGCTCGTCGCCAAGTCCGCGCAGCTCGTTCATATCCACACCGGATACGTGTGCTGCGATAAACGGTACTCCAGCAATCTCCTCTACGCTATCCATGACATTGCCAAGACTTGCCTGTGCCTCCTTGGCCTTCATGGACTCATTTTCCGATTTAACTTCCTTCAGCTCCTTCTGGAGTGCCTTGATTTTCTCAGCCAGTGTAGAAGGTGTCGCCTTTACCAGCTCCGCAGCCTCCAAGAGCTCACGCTCCAGATTCTCGTAATACTTACGCACATTGTCGCCGGTCAGCGCCTCAATTCGGCGGACCCCGGCTGCAACACCGTTCTCCGAAAGGATCTTGAACGAGCCGATCTGGTTGGTGTTAGCTACGTGTGTGCCGCCGCACAACTCAACGGACCAGTCACCCATCCTCACCACACGAACGCTGTCACCGTACTTCTCGCCAAAGAGTGCCATTGCACCGGTCTTCTTGGCCTCCTCCAGCGTCATCACCTGTGTCACAACCGGCAGGGATTCTGCGATTTTGGCATTGACAAGATCCTCCACCTTCTGCAGCTCTTCCTTGGTCATTGCCTGGAAGTGAGAGAAGTCGAACCGTGTGCGATCGGTGTCCTGATAGGATCCGGCCTGCTCCACGTGCGTACCAAGAACCTCGCGCAGCGCCTTCTGGAGAAGGTGGGTTGCCGAATGATTGCGGCAGGTAGCAAGGCGTGTCTTCTCATCCGCCTTCAGCGTCACGGTATCACCTACCTTCAGCATACCGCTGACAACGTGGCCGATGTGTGCAATCTTGCCGCCGGCAACGTGCTCTGTGGAAGTCACTTCAAAAAGAGCCGTTTCCTTGCCGTCAGAAGCAAGCACGATCACACCCTTATCGCCAATCTGGCCACCCATGGTGCCATAGAAGGGCGTCTCTTTGGTAATGACTGCGCCGCACTGTCCATCGGAAAGAGCCATGGCAACGCTGTCCTCTTCGCCGTTCCCGTCTCCGGCCAGCGACGGAAGGGACGCAAGTGCGATGATCTGTGACTGCGCCGTTGTCTTATCATAGCCCACAAATGTCGTAGTCAGCGCCGGATCCATCTCTTCATAGATGGTCGCCGCAGCGCCCATGTAGGTAGCTGCTTTTCCGGAGCGCTCGCGGTCGGACCTTGCCTGCTCGCGCTGGTGGGTCATAGCCTCTTCAAAACCGGCCTCGTCCACCGTAAAGCCCTTCTCCTCCAGAATCTCTTTGGTATTATCGATCGGGAAACCGTAGGTGTCGTAGAGCTTGAATGCATTCTCACCGGACAGCACCGTCTCGCCCCCAGCTGCCAGAGCCTCCTCCATCTGTGTGAGGATCTCCATGCCCTGCTCATAGGTCTTCTCGAACTTCTCTTCCTCGGCACGAACCACATTCAGGATGAAGTCTTTTTTCTCTTCCAGCTCAGGATACCCGTCACTGGAGGTCTCGATAACCTTCATCGCCAGCGTCGGCAGGAAGGAGCCGCCAATGCCCAGCTTTCTTCCATGGCGAACTGCGCGGCGGATGATGCGGCGCAGCACATAACCGCGTCCGTTGTTAGAGGGCATGATGCCGTCCGAGATCATAAAGGTCATGGCTCTTGCGTGGTCTGTGCAGATACGCACCGATACGTCTGAGTCATAGGTTCCCTCCTGCTCATAGGAGATTCCGCCCGCCAGCTCGCAGATCAGATCGCGCAGCGACTTCACCGTGTCGACGTCAAAGATCGATCCGACATCCTGCACGGCAACAGCCAGACGCTCCAGACCCATACCGGTATCAATGTTCTTCTGATCCAGGTCGGTGTAGTTATTCTTGCCATCGTTGTTGAACTGGGTGAATACGATGTTCCAGACTTCCATGTAGCGGTCGCCTTCGCCGCCCATCACATCGTCCGGGCCGTTGCCGTATTTTTCACCGCGGTCGTAGTAAATCTCTGAGCAGGGGCCGCAGGGGCCGGAGCCGTGCTCCCAGAAATTATCTTCCTTGCCGAACTTATAAATGCGCTCAGCCGGGATGTGCATATCGTTGAGCCAGATGTTGTAGGCCTCCTCATCGTCTACATAAACAGACGGATACAGACGCTCCGGATCCAGACCCACACGCTCTGTCAGGAATTCCCAGGCCCACGGAATGGCTTCCTTTTTGAAATAATCGCCGAAGGAGAAATTGCCCAGCATCTCAAAATAGGTGCCGTGGCGGGCTGTCTTACCTACGTTCTCCAGATCGCCGGTGCGAATGCACTTCTGGCAGGTGGTGACTCTGCGCCTGGGCGGAATCTCCTGCCCGGTAAACCAGGGCTTCATGGGAGCCATACCGGAATTGATGATCAGAAGCGATGTGTCATTGTGCGGAACCAGCGAAAAGCTATTCAGGCGAAGGCACCCCTTCTCCTCAAAAAAGGACAGGAACAGCTCTCGCAGCTCATTGACGCCTTTATACTGCATGTTGATTTCCTCTTTTCTTAAAACTCAAATTTATCATCAAACCAAGCCTTAAGCTCAGCAATCGGCACACGAACCTGCTCCATGGTATCACGGTCGCGAATGGTAACTGCCTGGTCGTTCTCCGAATCAAAGTCGTAGCAGATGCAGAACGGTGTTCCGATCTCATCCTCCCGGCGATAGCGCTTGCCGATGGCGCCGCGGTCATCAAACTCGCAGTTGTAGCGCTTGGAGAGCTCTGCAAAGACCTTCTGGGCCGGCTCGGAAAGCTTTTTCGACAGCGGCAGTACCGCAATCTTGATCGGTGCCAGTGCCGGATGGAAGTGCATGACATTGCGTACGGTGCCATCCGGGAGCTCTTCCTCATCGTATGCCTCACACAGGAAGGCCAGTGTCACACGGTCGCATCCAAGAGACGGCTCGATGACATACGGGATATAGCGTTCCGCGCTCTCCTCATCAAAATAGGTCAGATCCTCACCGGACACCTTCTGATGCTGGGACAGATCGTAATCCGTGCGATCCGCGATTCCCCAGAGCTCGCCGAAGCCGCCGAAGGGGAAGGTGTATTCGATGTCAGAGGTTGCCTTGGAATAGAAGGCCAGCTCCTCCTTGGCATGATCACGGAAGCGAAGGTGCTCCTCCTTAAGGCCAAGGGACAACAGCCACTTCCACGCGTAATCCTTCCAGTACCGGAACCACTCCAGATCCGTCCCCGGCTTGCAGAAGAACTCCATCTCCATCTGCTCGAACTCGCGGGTGCGGAAGGTAAAATTGCCGGGCGTAATCTCATTGCGGAAAGACTTACCGATCTGGCAGATACCAAAGGGCAGGTGCTTCCTCGAGGTGCGCTGTACATTCTTAAAGTTCACGAAGATGCCCTGCGCCGTCTCCGGACGAAGATAAATGGTATTGGTGGAATCCTCGGTTACTCCCTGGAAGGTCTTGAACATCAGGTTGAACTGGCGGATATCCGTCCAGTGGAACTGACCGCAGGAGGGGCAGGCCACCTTGAACTTGTTGATGAAGCTCATCATCTCATCGTTGGACCAGCCATCTACAGAGGAATCCAGCGTCATATCATGCTCCTTGGCATAATCCTCGATCAGATTGTCTGCACGGAAGCGCTCGCCGCAGGCCTTGCAGTCCATCAAAGGATCCGAGAAGCCGGCAAGGTGTCCGGAAGCCACCCATGTCTTGGGATTCATGAGAATGGCGCAGTCCACGCCCACGTTAGTGGGAGACTCCTGCACGAACTTCTGCCACCAGGCCTTTTTCACGTTGTTCTTAAGCTCTACGCCAAGGTTGCCGTAGTCCCAGGTGTTAGAAAGTCCGCCGTAAATCTGTGAGCCCGGATAGATAAATCCGCGGGCATTACAGAGGGCTACGATCTTGTCCATTGATTTTTCCATAATCTCTTTCCTTTCACTTTAAAAAAGATGTAACGATTCCGAGTCGTATTCGCAATCACTTCAGGATGATAATTGCCGGTGATTCCTCACTGATGGTTCCAATCGCAGACGCATGGGTTTCATCCGTCACGCCCAGATTGGGGGTAGCATACAAAATCCCCTCCGCCGTCACCACGTTTGCCTGCTCGGTCAGAATGATCACCTCATTTGCCAGCAGCTGCTCCAGCGTTGCTTCATTTAGAATCTTCGAGGAATCGGCGTTGCTGACACTGGACATAATCGATGCAAAATCAAAGCCTGCATCCATCGCGCCCTGCACGATTCCCACATACAGCGTTGTATCGTTAAAGCTCTCGTACGCCTCCGGTGAGTCATAGGTCATAACCAGCCGGGCGGTATTCTCCGTCACAGAAAAAGAAGTCTGCTTTACGCCCCCGCCGTTTGCATCGTTATATGCGCCAACAGCGTCCCGTATGGTCGTTTTCAGCTCTGCCGCATCGTAATACTCCTGGTCCAATGTCTCCACGGACGTAACCACAACGGTGCCGTTGCGGCGAAATTCAATGGCAGAACTCTCCTGCTCCTCCGGGCCAAGGCCCTTCGTTACAGCCCGCACTGCAAGAAAAACACCTGCCGCAATCGCCAGTCCTGCTGCCAGAACTGCCGCCTGCCGCAGTTTTTTCTTATAGTAGCGAATCCTTTTCCGAAAGGATTTGCCGGTATGAGCACCGGATGCACGCCGGGGCGCTTTTCTCCCCGCTGTACCGGATGCGCCTTTTCTGGTTCCGGATTTTGCCGTCGTCTTCTTGGCCGAGGATCCTCTGGCGGGTGCTGCCCGCTTCGAACCGGACCCGCGAGCAGTCTTCGGACGATGCGCCGTTTTCTTTGTTTCCATTTGCCTCACTCCCACATGACACACAACAGACTACTCTATACTTTTTTCAGTCTGTTCGCAAGCCATTCTCCATGAGGTTACTGCACAGACGCCCGTCAAGCGACGGGTCCTAGTACATCGATTTTTAAATAACTAGCCTAACTAACTGGCCCTTTTTCCTGATTGCACGTGTCAAAAATCCTCAGCGTAGCCCGCTACGCCTACGTTTTTTGACACGCACCCTCAGAAAAAAGTTCTGCGTTATTAGGCCAGTTATTTTGCAAACGATGTACTAGTGGAGGTGTCCACACAATACTACAAACTAATCATCGTATCTAATATATCCAGGCTGCGGAAGTGATGCCGCTCGAAGGCATAGCTCATGCTGCGGGCAGCAAGCTGCGCCAGCTCCTGCTCCGGCCCCTCCTCCAGTGTGAAGGTATAGAGCTTTCCGATGGGACTTGTCACAATGTGGTGAAAAGCAGTTATGGCTGCGGGAGAATAGCTTTTTGCATTCGGCTCCCGCAGCTCTCCTTCCACGGTTACGGTCTTTAATTCAAAGACCGCGCGCACGAGGCGCGCAGAGAACTTCTCTGATTCCAGGGCGCGAAGTGTCTGGTACAAAAGGAGAAGGAGCTGGGACTCGTCGTTGTTTTCCCTGGTGCAATATTCCAGCACCTCGCAGAAGTACTGTCCCAAGAGCGAAGCCTCAATATGAGTCCGAAACCATGGAAAATAATTCTGCGGCGAAGCTTCCACCAGGGTGTAGGAGTCCCGGCCGGCGTAGATCCGGAAGGTCCCGAAGACGAACAGATCCGTTGCCGCTACGAGCGCGGAATTGGGCCGTCTTGCCCCTTTGGCAAAGGCGCTGATTCGTCCCAGTTCTCTGGTCAGAAGGACCACGCGGCGGTCATTTTCGCCGATGGGCCGGGTGCCGATGACCATGGCTGTGACCTCGGTATAGGGCTGGCGGCTCATCCAAGATCCCTGACATTGTAGCCATAGCTGCGCAGCGCGTTCTGGTCATCCTTCCAGCCTCTTCGAACCTTGACCCACAGTCGCAGGTTCACCTTGGCACCGATCATGTTCTCGATGTCGATGCGGGCCGCGGTGCCGATTTTCTTGAGCATTTGTCCGCCGGCACCGATGATGATGCCCTTGTGGCTTTCCCGTTCGCAGATGATATCTGCATCAATGTCACAAATCAGGCTCTCCCCTTTGCGCAGCTTCATGCGGTTGATCTGTACCGCGATGCCGTGGGGAACCTCCTCATTGACATAACGAAGCACCTTCTCCCGAATCATCTCCGCCGCAATCTCTCTCTCGGTCTGCGTCGTGACCTGCTCCGGATCGTAGAAGGGTGCCCCTTCCGGAAGGCGGTTCCAGATGGTGGCGCGAAGGTCCTCCAGCCCGGTGCGCTGGCGGGAGCTGATGGGAATGATGTCCGAAAGCTCCTGTCCGGTTTCCTGTTTCCAGGCCTCTGCATAGGCCGAGACGACGGGAAGGATCTGCGCCTTTTTCACGCTATCCGTCTTGGTGATGCAAAGGATCACCGGCTTAGCGGCGGCAGCGACGCGGGACAATACGGCAAGGTCTTCCTCTTTGAGATTGGCTCTTGGCTCCACCAGCCACAAGATCAAATCCACTTCCTTTAGCGTGGACTCGGCTGCCCGCAGCATGTAATCCCCCAGCTTGTCCCTGGCCTGATTGATGCCGGGCGTATCCAGGAACACCACCTGCCCGTTCTCGTCGCTGTAGATGGTGCGGATCTGATTCCTTGTTGTCTGCGGCTTATAGGATGTGATGGCAATCTTCTGTCCGATCAGCGTATTCATCAATGTGGATTTTCCAACATTCGGGCGGCCCACAATCGCCGCAAAACCTGCCTTAGCCATAATTACCTTTCCTGTATCCATTCCGCCTTGATGCGGCAGTTGAATGGTTGTCCTTCTCCCATTATGTCAGCGGTACAAGGCGTTCGAACAGCTCTGCGTTCTCCTTGAGCTTGGCCGAAGCGCCGACCACGCACAAAACGCCGCTCTTCATCACCGCATCGATGTGCTCTGCCAGTGCCCGGATGTCCTCCTGGGTGCAGTCCAGCACCTGCTGCCGCTCTTTGGCAAGGTCCTCTGTGTCAATTCCCTTCAGCGCACACACCTGAGAGAATTTACCAAACGCAGACGGCGTCATCGGGCGATCCAGACCGCTGACGGTACCAATGATGTACTTGGTCATCTCCTGTTCGTTTGCCGTAAATCCGCGCACGAAATCCGCCGCCCCTTCGAAGGTCTCAATGGTTTTTGTCAGCTGCGGATCGCGGTAGCTGACAAAGTAGCCAAGGCCTCCTTTCGCAAATGTGCTCATGCAGCCATAGGCGCCGCCGTTCATGCGGACCTTCGTCCAGAGATAGTCGTAACCCAGGATCACACGCAATACGTCCAATGCGCCGGTATCGGAAAGGCCCGACTCCTCAAAATTGCCGGCCCGGCACACAAACTGTACCTGCCCTGCCGTTGTGAAGCCCTCCCTCTTGCAGGGATGCGGCTTATAGTTCGACGTATCCGCAAAATGCTCCAACACGTTCACGCCGCCCTTACCCGAAAGCATTTCGGCAAAGGAAGAGATTCTCCCTGCAATGACCGGAATCCGTTCCTCTTCTGCAGTAATGTCAGCAAAAAAACGTTCCTTAACCGCAATATGCGCACTGAGCGTTTGCAGCGTCTTTACCAGCGCATCCTTTTTCTCTTCAAAATGGGAGCAAATCTCATCCAAGAGCTGATACATGCCAATGCCGGACAGATCGTCCGAAACCGCCGCCGAAGGAAAGAGTGCCGCGCTTGCACGTCCACTCGCCGTGGAGTGTCCGGCAGAGGCAAGCCCTGCCTTCATGGACGCTCGTTCCTCCTCGAGTACCTCCCGTATCCGATCGGTATTCTCCCATTTGGTACGAAGAAGCATCTCTCCGGCCAGCTCCAGCGCCTCCGGGAAGGATGTGTCCATCGACTTCATATAAATCTTGTACAGGATCCTGAACTTCCCTTTCTCCTTGGCATATGATGAAACAGTAACCCCCGGCGCCATGCCGCCGGAGACGATGTTAATCTCATTGTCCAGGGCCTGGTAGGAATAGTTTTCGGTATCCAGCGCGCCCATCAGTGTCCGCAGAATTCCCAGATACTGCACCTCCTCCCAGGAAAGATCCGTCACATCGAAGGCAAGATCCACATAGTCAATGCCGCTGGTAAATACCGGATGCGTCAAGACAGAAAATCCGTTTTTCTCATCCACAAGCGTCTTGGTCACCGGCGCAACCGGTTCCCGTTTAAGGTCGCTTCGCTCCAGAACCGGAATGCTCGCCAGCGCTTCCTCGGTTTCCGGCGTTTCCTGCCAGGTGCGAAGCGCCGCCTCCTTGTCACGAATTTCCTGCAGTGCCTCCGGAGTAAGGGACGCCGCAAAGTCCGCAAGTTTGTCTTTTTGCTCGTTTTCTACCTGCTCGGTCAGTCCCTTTTGGGGCAGCAGCACAACGCAGCTTCGGTGCTGGTTGGCCAGAAGATATTTAGCAATCAGTCCTTCAAAATACCCGCTGCCGACCTCCGACTTGAGTTCTTCGTAATAGTGTCCGATGTCCAGATTGTCCCATACCTGCTCTTCCTCATACAGCCAGGTATCCATGATATCCAGACCGTACACCAGTCCCTTTGGATAGGAGCCAAAGTCTGCCTCGCGGTAATGGAATTCGTGGTAGTTGATGCCGGCCTGCAGTGCCTTCGCGTCAATCCCGTTCTCCGCAATGGTCTTGAGCGTTTCCAGAATGGTCTTCTCAAATTCTTCCTTCTGCTCCGGATCTGCGAGCTTGGCCGCAACGGAAAAATACGGCTCATAGAGGCCGGGTTCGTACAGAGATTCCACGTTTTGCCCGATGCCCTTTTTGCGGAGCGCCTCCTTTACCGGTGCTCCCTCGGCGTCGCACAGCACATAGTCCAGGACGCGGAAGGCCAAGATCTCCTTGGCATTCCCGTGAATCGGCAGAGCCACATTCCAGGACAGATATGCCTTCTCCTTCTCCTCCTCTTCCGGCAGGATGCTGTAATATTTTGCCTTCTCTACAGGAGCCGCGAAGGGTTCCTGTGGCCGAATTTCGGAATCTACCTCCAGACGGTCATAGTCCGAAAGGTACTTCTCATCCAGGAAATTCAGCCGTTCCACTACATCCATGTCGCCGTAGAGATAAATGTAGGCGTTGGACGGGTGATAAAAGCGCTGGTGGAACGCAAGGTACTGCTCATAGGTAAGCTCCGGGATCACCGCCGGGTCGCCGCCGGAGACAATAGAATACGTGGTATCCGGGTAGAGCGAAGCAAGGACCGCGTCATTGAGGACATCGTCCGGTGAGGACATGACGCCCTTCATCTCATTGTAGACAACGCCGTTGATGACGATCTCCGGCGCCTTTCCCTCTTCTTCCTTTACCTCGTAGTGCCAGCCCTCCTGACGGAAAATGCTCTCGTTGGTATAGATATTGGGATGAAACACCGCATCCAGATATACGTGCATCAGATTGGCGAAATCCTTCTCGTTGGTGGATGCCACCGGATAGACGGTTTTATCCGGATAGGTCATGGCGTTGAGAAACGTATTGAGGGATCCCTTTACCACCTCGATGAACGGATCCTTCACCGGGAAATCCCGGGAGCCGCAAAGGACAGTATGCTCGATGATGTGAGCAACGCCGGTGGAATCCTCCGGGGGCGTGCGGAAGCCGATGTAGAACACTTTATTGTTGTCATCGTTTGGCAAAAGAGCAACGCGGGCGCCGCTCTTGTTGTGCCGCAGCACGTATCCGCGGCAGCCAAGGTCCGGAAGGAAGCGGTCTGCTTCTACGGTATAGGCCGGCAGGGCTCTTAGCTGCTCTAAAAGGCCGTTTTCTTCTGCCTGGTTTTTGGGTATCTGTATGGTTATCTTGTCGTTATCTTCCATATGGCTGTGCTCTCTCCTCTTTACGTAGCAGAATATTCTCTGTTAGTCACGGTACCGACGCCAACCAGCGACGGTTCCCGACGGAGGTGTCTGCTACCCTGTCGCTGGCGAGTGCATGAACCGTACCGATTATACCAGAAACCGCGGCTATTCCGTTACAACAAAATAGCGGCAGCGGAAACAGGTAAGGTACCTGCTCCGCTGCCGCTCCTATCGTGGATTAGAGGGGAATCGAACCCCTGTCCAAAAACCCATCCCGTGTGCTTCTACTATCATAGCCGGTTCATTCTGTCCGAAGACGTTTCCCTCGTGAAGACGGAGAACAGGCACCCCGTCATCGTCGGTATCCGCTGATACGCCCATAGGCCCCGCGGCAAGGCCCACGTCGTTTCCTGTTATGATGACGCCGTATCTGACGAGAACAGGTGCAAGTCAGGCGACGCTGGTGCGATTAGGCAGCCAGAGCGTAAGAATTATTCTTAGCGTTTATATTTAGGTTTGCCGTTTGACGATCGGCGTCGGATAGCTTCCCCACCTTCAAGATCCCTGTCGAAACCTTTACTAACCCTTGTGAGTTTAAACATTATAGCGCGGTGAATCACCATTTGCAAGAGCCTATGCTCCTACTCGTAGCGAAGGGCTTCGATGGGATCCATCTTGGCTGCCTTGTTGGCCGGATAATAGCCAAAGAAAACGCCGATGGCAACCGACACACCAAAGGATACCGCAACGCTTGTCCAGTCCAGTACCGGTGGGATATGCTGCACGCCCTGGCAGACACCGATGCCGATGCCTACACCAACGACAATTCCAATGATTCCGCCAATGAAGCACAAAATGACCGCTTCCGTAATGAACTGCATCCGAATATCACGATTGGGGGCTCCCAATGCCTTTCTCGTGCCGATTTCTCTGGTCCTCTCCGTGATCGTAACGGTCATGATATTCATGACGCCGATGCCGCCGACCAAAAGGGCAATCGCACCGACCAAGGTAACCGAAAGGACCTGCTGCCGCATACTCTGCTCCGCCTGTTCGATCCACTCCTTGTTGTTGCTCACATAAACAGTAAAATTCGATTTTTCTCCCAAAAGTCCAGTCAGAAAGACCTGAAGGTCGTTGGAAAATGCAATGACATCCTCCCCGGTTTTGACCAGCACCGTAAAGTCACTCAAGGCCTTGGAGCTGGCACCGGACACGTAGGAGACGGCATTCAGATACGGAATATAGACCGTAGAATACAGGTCCTTTTCCGAAAGGGAAGACATCTCTCCGTAATCGGACATGTTCATCGTATAGACACCGATGATAGAATAGTCCGCCGTGATCTCATTTCCCGCGCTGTCTGTCTCCATGGGAAGGGTAATGCTCTGCCCCAGTGCCTTCTGCGCGTCCCCGTCAAAAAGATTATTCACCAGCTTGTCCGACACAATGCACACCATGGAGTCCTCAGAAAGCTCCCGGGAGCTGAACACACGTCCTGTTGTTATGGGCGAGCTCGAATTCACGGTAAAATACCCGGGATTTACGCCCTCAATGCTCACATTCGCATAGACCGAATCCGCCACCACCTTGCCTGCCGGCTTTGCCTTTCCGCCGCCGCTTAAATATTTTGTCACCGCCAGTGCCTCAATCTGGTCACCGTAGGCATCCAGCATTTTGGTCATCATCTCTTCCGTAAAGTTCGGAATGAACTGCGAATTATCAGTACTCTCTCCGTCTAAGCTGACCTCATTGGCGAGCCACATATACACGTTGACATTGTTGGTGCCAAAGGATGCGTATTGCTCCCGCACCTGCTCCGTGGAGGAATTGCCCACCGTCATGATCGCAATGACGGCAGCGATGCCGATGATGATACCGAGCATCGTCAGAAAAGAGCGCAGCTTATTGGCCGCAATGGAGGCGAATGCCAGCTTGATATTCTCTTTGAGCATTTGTTCTGCGTCGCCTCCCTTAAAAATTGTTATACAACCGCCAGTCTAGCGTATGAACGGTAACTCACCCATGCGCCCGTAAGCCTCTTCGCTCATCGATGATGTTGCCGTCCTTGATGGTCACGATGCGCCCGCACTCTTCGGCAAGCGCCCTGGAATGCGTAATGAGGACGATCGTTTTCCCCTCCTCGTCGTGCAGACGGTGGAACAGATCCATCACCTGCCTTCCGGTTTCTGAATCGAGAGCGCCTGTCGGCTCATCGGCCAGAATCATCGCCGGGTGGTTAGCCATGGCTCTGGCGATTGCCACGCGCTGCTTTTGTCCGCCGGAAAGCTCATCCGGCCGGTGCAGCATACGGTCCTGCATGCCGACCTTTTCCAGAAGTGCCTTGGCGCGCTCGGTCCGTTCTGCCTGCGGTACTCTGGCGTACATCATCGGCATTTCCACGTTCTTGAGCGCCGTGGTACGCGGGATCAGGTTATAGGTCTGAAACACAAACCCGATCTGCCGGTTTCGAATGGCGGACAACGCATCGTCCTTGAGTTTAGACACATCCCGTCCCAGGATTTCATAGGTTCCTTCCGTAGACCGGTCCAGAAGGCCTATGATGTTCATCAATGTACTCTTTCCGGAACCGGATTCGCCGACAATGGCGGTAAACTCTCCGGCATGAACATCCAGATCAATCCCGTGCAGAACTTCCAGCTCGTTGTCGGATCCCACATTAAACCTCTTGACGATGTTCTCCATATGAATGATGCAGTTGCCATCCTCACCCGCTCCGGCACCAACCTCATCATCCGCCCGCATCTGTTCCGTGCCCGTAAGTACGTCGAGGTATTCCGCCTTTTTCGTTTTCGGACTTCTTTTCCTGAAGATCATACTCAGCCCCTTCCGGCTGCATACACGCCGTCCAGCATGCTGGAATAATCTCCGGCCCCGCCGCTTGTCTGGAGCTGTTCCCCCTCGCGGATGTTGCCGGAGGTGATTTCGGTATAATAGTCGCCGGCAACGCCGGTGGTGACCATAACCTGTGTGACAGCGCCGTCTGCGCTCCCATCATCACCTGCTGCGCCGACATTCTCTGCTGTCTGGTTGGATCCGGCGCCGGTGCTGTCCTCCCAAATGCTCCCGCCTGCGTTCTCACTGCCTGCGGCGTTTTCCTCTGTCCCCGAGGAGATGACATTCACAAAATAATTGCCATAGCCATCATCCACAAGGCAGGTGCTGGGGACCGCGATCACGTTCTGCGCGCTGGCCACAATAAAGTCGATGGTCGCCGTCATGCCGATTCGAAGCCGGTCATTGGGCTCGTCCAGTGTAACCTCCACCTTATAGGTTGCTCTGGTCTTGGTATTTTGGTTGTTGCTGGATGTGGATGAGGTAGATCCGTTAGCGGAATTGGTGTTATTCGAGGTCTCCTTGGTAGGGGTCGGCGAAGTAAAGGTCACCGCACCGGTCAGCTCCGTCGTCCCCGTGGAATCGGTTTTCACGCGGACCTTGGTCCCAACCTGGAGGTCCGCAATGTGCGCTTCGTCAATGTCCGCGCTGACCTTCATCTTGGAGAGGTTGTCCAGCACCACCCCGTCTGAGCCGCTGTAGGCTTGTCCCGCCGTGACATTGACAGCCGTCACTGTGCCGTCCATCGTGGCAATAACCTGTCCGTTTTCGAGTTTCTCCTTGAGCTTGGCGATCTCCGCTTCATTGGTAATGGTGTCGGACTTGTGGGTTAAATTCTGGGAGGCAATGGCATTTCTGGCCGTCTCCTCCGCGGTAAGCTTTGTGCGGTTGTCTTTATTGACGGTATCGCCCTGATC
>CAVKRN010000035.1:0-802 GCA_963658695.1 bacterium | reverse complement strand
GGTTTAGATCCTGCGCGTGGGAAAGCTTCCCATCATAATCCGCCTGCAGGGAATCTACCTGTGCCTGCAGGGTATCGTAAGCTGCCTTTGTTCTCGTCTCCTCATCCTTGTAGGACTGGAGCTTTTCCTGGTCTTCAAGCTGCTGAACAATGGCCTGATTGGTGTCATCGGCGTTTCGCACCAGATTCCTCGTCCCGGTGACATACTGATCCCCGGAATCAGCCTGCGCGTCCGAGAGCGCACGCTGGTTGTCCTCCTGCTTGATGGCGTTTTGCTGATCCGAAATGGCCTGCTGCTGCTCCTTGAGCGCAAGATCCCGCTCTGCCTGCGTCGTATCGATGGTATACAGGACATCGCCGGCCTTGACCACATCCCCGACGCTGACATATACCTGGTCAATGATGATGGCATCCTGGCTGGCCGTTGCCTTTACGTTCATCGAGCTCTCCTGGCCGCTGATGATCTTGCCCTTGGCGGTATAGACATTCTCGATATCCGTGCGAACCGCGGATTCTATGGAGACACCGGTATCATAGACTTCCTCTTCCTTCTTGCATCCGGTGACGCCCAAAGAGACTCCCAGAGCCAGAACCAGCGGATAGATCATTCGTTTCGTGCAGCTTGGATGATTCATGTTTGCTTCCCCGATGCAGGCGTAGTGCCCCGCATTCGCCCCCGTTCATACTGTATTAGTCATGCTAGTACAGCACTATATCACCCTTCCGTTTTTCTGTAAAGAGATACATACGCCAGTACATCGTTTGCAAAATAACTGGCCTAATAACGCAGAACTTTTTTCTGA
>CAVKRN010000034.1:0-22544 GCA_963658695.1 bacterium | reverse complement strand
TTCATAGAGAATCCCTGCGAGGAAAACATGAGCACCGCCCATTCCTGACGGAAGCTCCACGGCGCGGTTGCAGTTCACCAGTCACTGGCTGGCGTCTGCACCACAACGTGTGATACACTAACTTTATTTCGTGGTAATTGTTTAGCATCCGCATCGAGGTTTTCCAAAGGAAAATCGAGATGCGGATGCTAAACAGATACAAAAGGAGGTATACGATGGCAGAGTTTAATTCGGTACAGGAGCTGGGACTGTGTGTCCTTCACATTGGCATCAATGCAGATGGCGAGGAGGATGCCCGGAGAATCGCGGAAGAGTTTCGCACACTGATGGGCTTTATTCCGGACGAGAATCCGGGATCGATCTTTTCTTCCCCGCTGATTGAGATCATGAAACAGGACGGACCCGGCAAGATGGGGCACATTGCCATTGGCGCACACGATGTTGCCAAGGCTGCGGAGTATTTTCGCTCTACCGGTATGGGCGTAAAGGAGGATACCGCCAAGTATGATGAAAGCGGCGAGCTGACATTCATCTATCTGGCAAAGGAAATTGCAGGCTTTGCCATTCATCTGAAGAAGTATTGATGTAACAATTCGGAACAGCAGTTGCCAAAACGTCTGGCACCCAAGGGGGATATGGGAATCTCTGCGGATGTACGAAGGCGCGGCTGCGCAAAACGTCAGAATGGAACAGGAGGACAGTATGAGGACAATTGAGAAACTGAAAAACTACGCCCGGCAGCAGGAACCCTACGTAGTGGAGTGCGGTTCCATACCCGATGAACTGTTCCGAGAGAATCATGTTAACAGGGGACTTCGTGATGTAAACGGAAAGGGCGTTGTGACGGGATTGACCAATATCTCCGAGGTCATTTCCATGAAGGAAGTGGATGGGCAGCGTGTGCCCTGCGACGGCGAGCTGTGGTACCGGGGGTACCGTGTGGAGGATCTGGTGCGTCGGTATTCGGAGCACGGCTTTGGCTATGAGAACCTGACGTATCTACTGTTGTTCGGGGAGCTTCCGGATGAGCAGAAGGAAAAGGAATTCATTAAGAATCTGGTGATGTCCAGAAATCTTCCTTCAAACTTCACCCGCGATGTCATCATGAAGGCGCCGACAAGGGATATTATGAACTCCATGACGCGCAGCATTTTGACACTGGCGTCCTATGACATTGACGCGCAGAATATAGCGGTCGATAACGTGATCCGGCAGTCTCTGATGCTGATTGCCGTGTTCCCGATGCTGGCCATCTACGCCTATCATGCGTACAATTATGACACCAAACTGGAAAGTATGTACATCCATCGCCCGGATCCGGAGCTGTCTACCGTAGAGAACATCCTGCGGATGCTGCGGCCGGATCAGAAATTTACCGAAACGGAGGTACGGGTTCTGGATGCGGCACTGATGCTGCATATGGAGCACGGCGGCGGCAACAATTCCACATTTACGACCCGTGTGGTCACATCCTCCGGTTCAGACACCTATGCTACGATTGCGGCAGCCATGTCTTCTCTCAAGGGCCCACGTCACGGCGGTGCCAATCTGAAGGTGATGGACATGATGGACGACATCAAGGCGCATGTGCAGGACTGGACGGACGATGATGAGGTGACTGCCTATCTAAGCAAGCTGGTGGCGGGGGAGGCGTTTGACCGGAAGGGTCTGATCTACGGAATGGGGCATGCGGTCTATTCCATTTCCGATCCCCGTGAGCGGATCTTCAAGAATTTCGTGACCCAGCTTGCAGCAGAGAAGAATAAGGAAAAGGAGCTTGCGCTGTATAGTCAGATCGAGAAGCTTGCTCCGGAGGTGATTGCCGCTAAGCGCCACATTTATAAGGGTGTCAGCCCGAACGTGGATTTCTACAGCGGCTTCGTCTATGATATGCTGGGCATTCCAAGAGAACTGTATACACCGCTGTTCGCAATTGCGCGTATTTCCGGCTGGAGTGCGCACAGGTTGGAGGAGCTGGTTGAGAACGGCAAGATCATGCGTCCGGCCTATGTTTCTGTCATGAAGGAACGCTAAACGGTTGCCATCGTTTACCAAATAACCGGCCTTATAGCTGCAGAATTTTTGGTAACAGTTCACTCGCCGGCCAAGCGATGGGGAGGTACCCCGTACCGCTCAGAGTGATTGATCCAGGAGAAGAGAATATGGAATCAGATTACATTGCGGCAAGAAAACAAGGCATTCGTGAGATGCGGCAGGCGGCGGCGGAAAAACGCTCCCCCTACCCGGCGGTGCTGGATGACATCATAAAGGGAGAAGGCAAGCTTGCGGAGGTGAGCATTGGACTTCTCGAGATTCCGATCTCCATGATCGACGGAACCAAAACGGAAGGAAGAACCTCTGCCTTTTCCTGCGGTTTCATGCCCATTCTGCAATCCGACACGGAATTTGCCAGAAAGTGGGCCGACCTGTATGACTCCCAGCTGGAGGAGGGAATTCGGGATCCCATCAAAGCCTATGAGTACATGACAAGGTTTTATGTGGAGGAAGGCAATAAACGCGTCTCGGTCAGCAGCTTTGTCGGTGCGACGGCCATTCATGCCAATGTTATCCGGGTGATGCCGAAGAAGGCAGACACGAAGGAATACCGTGTATACCGGGAGTTTCTGGAGTATTTCAACGTCTGCCGCATGTATGATGTGACCTTCACCGAGGAAGGAAGCTACCGGAAGTTCGCGGCCTGCCTCGGACAGACGCTGGATAAGCCCTGGCCCAAGGAAGTCCAGGAGGACATTAAGGCCGCGTATGCTGCCTTTTCGGAGATCTACCGTCATGCAGGAGAAAAGCGCAGGATGACGCTTCCGGTAGGGGATGCCTTTCTGACCTATCTGAATTTTTACCCGGTGCAGAGCCTGTTCAACGAACCTAGGCAAATCCTGGAGAACCGGATCGGACGGCTGTGGAATGAGTTCCTTGTGGATGCCAATGAGGACGGCATCACGCTGGTGGAAACGCCGGAGGAGCTGCGGGAGGAAAAGGGAACGCTGGGAACGGCGCTTCGAGGCATTCTTACGCCCAAGGCACGCTACAGCACAGAAAATCCGCTGCACATGGCCTTTATCTATCCCAAGAGTGCAGACGATTCCGGTTGGATCTATGGTCACGAACTGGGACGCAATTACATTGAAAGCCGCTTCGGCGGACTGGTGAAAACAGAAAAATACGAAAACTGCTCGTCGGATGAGGAGGTTCGCAAAGCCATTGATCAGGCGGCCAGCCATCATGCCGAGATGATCTTTACGATCTCACCGACACAGATGGATGAGACCCTTCGGTCTGCCATCCACTTTCCGCAGGTAAAGTTCCTGAACTGCTCCATCAATCTCTCACACAATGCGGTGCGCACCTACTATGGACGTATGCATGAAGCGAAGTTCCTGATGGGTGCTATCGCTGCCAGCGTTGCGAGCAATCACAAAATCGGGTATGTGGCGGATTATCCGATTTACGGGATCGTGGCAGGAATCAATGCATTTGCTATCGGTGCTTCTATCATTGATCCCAAGGCCAGGATTCATCTGAAATGGTCTACGAATAAGGATACCGATTGGCGGCAGGAGCTGGATGAAGAGGGCGTATATGTGATATCCGGTCCGGACTTTATTCGACCCGCGCAGGCCTCCCGCGAATATGGCATTTACCAGAAGGATATAGAAGGAAATGTGACTAATCTGGCGGCTCCCATGTGGAACTGGGGCACCTATTATGAGCTCATTGCGCGGAATGTCCTGGAAGGAAACTGGGATGTGGCAGGACAGTCGGCAGAGGACCGCTCTACCAATTACTGGTGGGGAATGTCGGCCGGTGTTATCGACGTAATCCTATCGGAAAAGCTCTCCTATAGTTCCAGAAAGCTGGTCAATCTTCTACGGGATGGCATCGTGGAGGGACACGTCAGTCCGTTTATGGGGGAACTCCATTCCCAGGAGGGAATGATCCGGGATGCATCATCCAGAGGTCTTTCCAATACGGAAATCATTACTATGAGCTGGCTGAATGATAACGTCATCGGCAGCATTCCCAAAAAGGAACGACTGAACGAAGAAGCGGGTGCGGCCGTTGCAGTCAGCGGCGTCAGCAGTGTGACGGAGGGTGAAGAAACCACTGCATCCGCCGGCTTTGCGGCAGCAGGGCATGAAGAAACGGCGCAGGAAGCGGAAGCTGCAAAGAACGGATGGACGGCACAATGAAAATACTGGTAATTGCGGACGAAGAGGTCAAGAGCCTCTGGGATTATTACGATCCGGAAAAGACAAGAGGTGTTGATCTGATCATTTCCTGCGGCGATCTCAAGCCGCAGTATCTGGAGTTTCTGGAAACTATGGTGAATTGCCCGCTCTTATATGTGCGCGGCAACCACGATTCCAAATACGATCAGATGCCGCCGCTGGGCTGTATCGACATTGATGACCGGGTATACGACTACAAAGGCCTTCGCATCGCCGGCCTTGGCGGTAGCATGCGCTATCGCATGGGCAAGGATATGTATACCGAGGAGGAGATGCGACGGCGCATTGCCAAGCTCAATCGCCAGGCGGTGCTCATGAACGGCGTAGATGTCCTGGTGACCCACGCGCCGGCAAGAGGGTATGGTGACATGGATGATCTGCCCCACATCGGATTTTCGTGTTTTAACGAATTTCTGGACCGGTGGAAGCCCAAATATATGCTTCACGGCCATGTGCACAAAACCTATGGATATCAGTTCACGCGGGAGCGTGAGCATGCCAGCGGCACGCGGATTATCAATGCCTATGAGTACACGATGCTTAGCATCGGAGAGGATGAGCATCCTGCCCAGGGACGCACCGGTTCGGCATTGTATGATCTGTATATGAGTCTGAAGATAAAGCTTTGAGGCTAGTTATTTTGCAAACGATGTACTGGTACTGAACAGATACGAATGATAAAAGATAGGACAGGAAATTCTGTCTGGAAATGAGGATAATGATGGAAATGCAAATGGAGTTCAAACGGAAACTACCGATTCCGCAGGAAATTAAGCGGGAGTTTCCGCTTTCTGCAGAGATTCAGAAGATCAAGGAAGAGAGGGATCGCACCATTGAGGACATTTTTTACGGAAGAGATTCCCGCTTTCTTCTGGTGATCGGCCCGTGCTCGGCAGACCGGGAGGATGCGGTGCTGGAGTACATGACGCGGCTCGTACGCGTACAGGAGAAGGTGAAGGATAAGATCTTTATCATTCCCCGCGTTTACACCAACAAGCCCAGAACCAAGGGTACGGGCTACAAGGGAATGCTCCATCAGCCGGATCCGGAAAAGGATGAGGATATGCTGGCGGGAATCATTGCCATCCGCCAGATGCACACGCATGTTGTGGAGGAGACCGGCTTTACCTGCGCAGAGGAAATGCTCTATCCGGAAAACCACCGGTATCTTTCGGACCTTCTGGCCTATGTTGCCATCGGTGCCCGTTCCGTAGAGGATCAGCAGCACCGCATGGTTGCCAGCGGTGTCGGCATTCCGGCAGGTATGAAGAATCCCACCGGCGGAGACATTTCTGTCATGATGAATTCCATTACGGCGGCGCAGAGCTGTCAGACATTCCTCTACCGCGGCTGGGAGGTTGTGACCACCGGCAATCCGATGGCGCATGCAATCCTTCGCGGATATGTGGACAAATACGGGCGCAATCATGCCAACTATCACTATGAGGATTTGATGAGCCTTCGGGAGGCGTATGATAAGGCAGGATTGCAGAATCCGGCTGTTCTGGTGGACTGCAATCACTCCAATTCCAACAAGAATTACCTGGAACAGATCCGTATTTCCCGGGACGTGCTCCGCTCGATGCGCGCATCGGAGGATATTCACAGTCTGGTAAAGGGACTGATGATCGAAAGCTATCTGGAGGATGGCGCACAGAAGATTGGCGAGGGCGTTTATGGCAAATCCATCACCGATCCGTGCCTTGGCTGGGAGAAGTCAGAACGGCTGATCTATGATCTTGCTGAGGAGCTGTGAGCGGACTGTCATTAATCATTATCAAAATTTGAAAAATATTTATACACACAGTAGTTTTACTTGATACATAAAGTAATATTAGGTTATAGTTAACATCGTTGATGTTGCAGATAACGGGTATCGAAGGCGAGGTCTGACCGGATGATTTACATACGATGCACCAGTGTTTGCGGATTATCAGGGGGTATCTATGCCGGAAGAGAATAACAAAGAACAGCTGGAAAATCAGGGGAATAGCACCAATCGGCTGACACTTGATGAAATCCGACGGGATATGGAGACACTGAAGAAGTTTTTTACGTCGGTGAAGCTCTTAAGGCCGGAGGATCTGCGCGAGCAGGCGCCCGATTCCGTTGAGAGCAAGGTTCACGATGTCTGCATCAATGCAGCCAGAGATGCATTTGCGGCAAAGGGAAGTGCGGCGAAGCTCGAGTATGAGGACGGTAAAGGGCTTCAGGTGACGGCCCGGTATGTAGAGGCGGACGGTAAGCCCTATGTATTGCAGACCATCCAGCCGCTGGATACAGGCTTTAGCGCAGAAATTGACGGTGATGACAGACTTTATAAGGACGCTTTGACAGGGGCTTATAACCGGCGGTTCTATGAAGAGAAGCTGCGCCGACAGTACTTGACTGCCGGTGTTGCTATGATCGATCTGGATGATTTCAAGCTTTACAACGACACCTTTGGACATCATGCCGGTGATATTGCGCTGGAAACGGCAGCAAGGATCATCCAGAAGTGTATCCGCGATTCGGATTATCTGATCCGTTATGGCGGGGATGAGCTTCTTTTGATATTGCCGGACATCACGGGAGACGATTTTGCAAGAAAGCTGCGGGTGATTAACAAGAAGCTGCATGGAGCAGAGGTTCCCGGCTATCAGGAGCTCCAGCTTTCTGCAAGCATTGGCGGCGTTCTTTCTGCCGGGATGACGATCGAAAAGGCCGTCCACGAGGCGGATCGCCTGATGTATCAGGCCAAGCAGAGCAAAAATACGGTCGTTACCGACCACGACGGCGCTCCGGCAGAGAAAACGGAAGAGGAAAAAGAGAAAGATCTGCCGCTGGCACTGATCATCGATGATGCGCTGATGAACCGGGAGATTCTTCGCGAAATCCTAAGCAGTGAATACACGGTGATTGAGGCGGCAAACGGAGAAGATGGACTAAAGCTTTTGAACCAGTATGGTCTTAGCATCTCTGTAATTTTGCTGGATATTGTCATGCCGGTAATGGACGGACTGGAAGTGCTGACGGAGATGAGCCATCAGCACTGGCTGGAGGACATTCCGGTTATCATGATCTCCAGCGAGGATTCCAATTATATTGTTCGAAGAGCGTATGATCTGGGGGCCGCGGACTACATCAGCCGTCCCTTTGATGGGAGCATTGTGTATCGGAGAGTGTCGAACATCATTCGCCTGTATGCCAAGCAAAGACGGCTTTCCGGCCTGGTGGCGCAGCAGTTCTATGAACGCGAGAAGAACAACCGCATGATGATCAACATCTTAAGTCAGGTGGTGGAGCTTCGAAACGGTGAAAGCGGGCTCCATGTTCGCCACCTGCAGGTGCTGACGGAGATTCTTCTGGAGCGTGTGGCACAGATCACGGATCAGTATGAGCTCTCCAAAAAACAGATATCACTGATTGCGACAGCCTCTGCGCTGCATGACATCGGAAAGATTGCAATTGATGACAAGATCCTGAATAAGCCGGGACGTCTGACGTCGGAAGAGTATGAGATCATGAAGACGCACACGACGATTGGCGCCAATATGCTGGGACAGCTCTCGCAGTACCAGGATGAGCCTATGATACAGATTTCATACCAGATTTGCCGCTGGCATCATGAGCGCTACGACGGGCGCGGATACCCGGACGGTCTCAAGGGAGATGAGATCCCGTTTTGCGCGCAGGTTGTGGCGCTGGCGGATGCGTATGACGCACTGGTTAGTGAGCGGGTATACAAAAAGGCCATCCCGCACGATCAGGCAGTGGAGATGATTCTGAGAGGAGAGTGCGGCGCATTCAATCCCATGCTCCTTGGCTGCTTTGAAAAGATTCAGGAGAAGATTCGCGTGGAGATGGAATCGATGAATGCTACCCCCCCCCCAGGAACATGGTGGGGCTGGAATTTTAATCCGAAAAACAAAAGGGAATGAATATATCGCAGATGCTGAACAGAAATACAGAAGAAGAAAAAATGACGATAGAGGAAGTATACAGCAGGATTGGCGCCGATTACGGTGATGTGGCAAAGCGCCTTCCCAGTGAGAGTTTGATTGCAAGACTTGCTGTAAAATATCTGCAGGATCCTACCTATGAGGAGCTGATGCGCGCAGTGCAGGATAACGATGTGGATACCGCATTTCGTGCGGCGCACACACTAAAGGGCGTGTGTCAGAACCTTGGTTTTACGAACATGTACCAACCTGTATATGATGTTACGGAAATCTTCCGTGCGGGCACCATGGAAGGGGCTGCTCCGCTTCTGGAGGAGATTACCAGGGAGTATGGGAAGTTGACAGAGGCGATTAAAGCCTTTGCAAAGAGCCATCCTGTCGCTTGACGAGTGTGTGCATGATAATGAATAAACAACGATCAAAAGCAGTAGCTGGCCGACCAGTTACTGCTTTTTCGATCAATTGTGCTACAATAATTCTTTTAGAGATAACTACGAAGAGTGGCAACGCAACCGATGCGGCCGCAAAGGAGCAGGATTATGACAGATGAGGAGCTTAGCAAAAAGGTTGATGACATTGTCGCAAAAATGTCCTCAGAAGATAAAATCGCCTTTTGCAGCGGAAAGGATTTCTGGCATACAAAGGGCTTTGCGCAGTATGAAATTCCGGAAATTATGATGACAGACGGCCCCCACGGCCTTCGCAAGCAGGGGGGGAAGGCAGATGAGCTTGGAATCAATGATTCTGAGCCGGCAACGTGCTTTCCGACGGCAGTGACGGCGGCCCAGACCTGGAACCGCAAGCTCTTGTACGAGGAGGGGCGCGCCATTGGGGAGGAGGCTAAGGAGCAGCAGGTTGCAGTGGTACTGGGACCTGGCGTGAACATCAAAAGAAATCCCCTGTGCGGTCGTAATTTTGAATACTATTCCGAGGATCCTTATGTAGCCGGCGAGCTGGGAGCTTCCTTTGTGGCCGGCATGCAGACAGAGACCGGCATCGGCACCAGTCTCAAGCACTTTGCCGGAAATTCGCAGGAGTATCGGCGGCTGCAGTCGGACTCCCAGATGGACGAGCGGACCTTGCGCGAAATCTACCTTCGTGCCTTTGAAAAGGTGGTGAAGAAGGCGCAGCCGGCTACCGTTATGTGCGCGTACAATAAGCTCAACGGCACCTATTGCAGTGATAATGAGAAGCTTCTGACGGATATTCTCCGCGCCGACTGGGGCTTTAAGGGTGCTGTGGTTACGGACTGGGGGGCATTAAATGATCGGACAAAGGCCTTTCAGGCAGGGGGCGATCTGGTTATGCCGGGCGGATCCGGTGTCGGGGAAAAGGAAGCCCAAAAGGCCGTAGAGAGCGGTGAATTATCCCAGGACACGGTGGATGCCAGTGTAAAGCGCATCCTTTCCCTGGTACTTCGCAGAAAGGAAGCGCTGGATAAAGCGCAGAACTATTCCTACGACCGCGTGGCGCATCAGACGACTGCACAGCGCATTGCGGAGGAGGGGGCGGTCCTTCTGAAAAATGACCGGAATCTTCTTCCGTTCCAGGATATGAAGGATGTCCTTTTGGTCGGCAAAATGGCGGCATCCATGCGGTATCAGGGAAGCGGAAGTTCCCATATTCAGCCAACAAAGCTCTCACAGGTGAGGGAGAATATTCCGGAGGCACCCTATGTGGAGGGCTGTGATGACGAGGGCAATGTGACCGAAGAGAGCCTGGCGGAAATCACCAAAGCGGCTATGAAGGCGAAGGCAGTGGTTGTGTTCGCCGGGCTGACGGATTTGTACGAATCAGAAGGCTTTGACCGGGAGGATCTCTCCATTCCGACAGGGCACAACCGCATGGTAAAGGCGGCACTTGCCGGCAACGCCAATGTCGCCGTTGTGCTGATGGGCGGCAGCCCGATGAAGCTTCCCTGGATTCGTGAGGTGAAGGCGGTGCTTTATACGGGCTTGTGCGGACAGGCGGGCGGAGCGGCTATTGCCAATTTATTGACCGGAAAAGTCAACCCGTCGGGGCGGCTGACGGAAACCTGGCCATTGGAGGAAATTGACATCCCCTGCTACGGAACCTACGGAAAAAAGGATGCCCAGTACCGGGAAGGCATTTATGTGGGCTACCGCTATTATGAAAAGGCTGGGCAGCCGGTGCTGTTCCCCTTTGGCTACGGATTGTCCTATACGCAGTTTGAATATACCAATCTTTTGATCAGTGACCGCCAGGTGACCGTACAGATCCGCAACGTGGGAAAACGGGCCGGTGCGGAGGTGGTACAGCTTTATGTGGGGAATCCGCAGGATGGTATTTTTCGTCCGCTGAAGGAGCTGCGGGCCTTTGAAAAGGTGTTCCTGCAGCCGGGAGAAGGCGCGATGGTGACCTTCCTTCTGGCAAGCCGCGATTTCTCGGTGTATCAGGACGGATGGAAGATCCCTACCGGTACCTATGCGGTTATGGTGGGGTCCTCCTCCGGCGATATCCGCCTTGTGCAGCAGGTAGTTGTGGAGGAAGAGCCTGTTTCGTCGCCTTCCTGGCTCCCCGGCAGCTGGTATGCAAGACCGGTTGGCCAGCCTACGCTGGAGGATTGGAAGCATTTGATGGGAGAAGCCATGCCGGAACAGGAAGAGGAACGGGAACGCTTTACCAGAGAGAGCTCTCTTTCCGAGATGGCAGAAAGCAGCCGGCTTGCCCGGTTTATACTGCGGCAGATCCGCAGAGGCTGCCGGAAACAGGCAGGCGGAGAGGACTGCGATGAGAATGATCCGGCTTTCCGTATGGCGTATGCAACGGCTGCCGATGTGCCGGTGCGGGCACTTCGGGCGTTTACGCCGCGGATGCCCGCCTTTGCAGAGCGCTTTCTGGTATGGAATGCCAATCGGGGGCATAAGAAATCGTGAAGTATACCTGCCTGGCACCTGACATATTTCAATGTGAACCTTCTGCTTGTTGGCAAATTCCCGATTGGAATTGGCAGGTGAATACGCTAGTACAACGTGTGAAGGGGTGAGTAATGGCAAAGAGTCCGCTTGAAATTGAACGCAAATGGATGGTTCCGGGATGGCCGGAGGAATTTTCAAAAGGAGCAGCCCTCCCGGTTCTCAAAGAGGAACGGATGGAACAGGGCTACATCAGCACAGAGCCTACGGTGCGCATCCGCAGTGAACAGGAAACCGGGAAAGAGGCACAGTATATTCTGTGCTTTAAATCGGCAGGAAACGGTCTGACCCGAAAGGAAACGGAGTTTCCGATCAGCAGGGAGCATTTTCAGCAGCTGGAGGATATCATCGGATGCCCGCTGGTGCCGAAGGTTCGCAGGACCTACCTGCTGCCGGATGGACATCACTTGGAAGTCAATGCGGTGGATGAGGGGGCGGATACGTCCTTTTATTACGCTGAGGTTGAATTTGAAACAGAGGAAGAGGCCAGAGGATTTTTGCCGGAGGCGGCCGGCCTTGGCACTTATCTTTCGGAGGAAGTCACCGGGACACCCGGAATGTCGATGGGGGCGTACTGGACAAGGGTACGGCTTGGGAGATCGTAATGGCAGTGCAGAATTTTAAAATGATCGTCAGCTATGACGGAACCAGGTATTATGGCTGGGAGCATCAGCCCAGTACCGAAATGACCATTCAGGGGAAGCTGGAGAGCGTTTTGACGCAGATGCTGGAAACGACATCGGGGAAGCCACTTGCCAAACCGGTTACGGTAATTGGCGCAGGGCGAACCGATGCAGGCGTGCATGCGCGGGCCATGACTGCCAATGTGCTGTTGGATACGGAGCTTACTGAATTGCAGATTCAGCAGTATATGAACCGGTATCTGCCGGATGACATCAGCATCAGCGAGGTAAAGCGTGCGGCAGACCGTTTTCACAGCCGGTTTAAGGCAACCGGGAAGACCTATCGGTATACGCTGTGGTACAGCCCGGATGGCGCCAAGCCGGTGTTCGACCGCAAATACGTTTACGTGTTGCGGGAGGAGCCGAATGTGGATCGCATGCGGCTGGCGGCAGAGCATCTTACGGGAGAGTACGATTTCAGAAGCTTCTGCGGCAATTCCCACATGAAAAAGTCCACCGTGCGGCGGGTGGATTCCATCCGCCTCGAGACCAGCGGACATTATATTCGTATTTACTATCATGGAACAGGTTTTCTCCAGAATATGGTCCGCATCCTGACAGGGACACTGCTGGAAGTCGGATATGGCCGCATGACGCCGGAGGATATGGATGAGATCCTTGCGGCAAAAGACCGCAAAAAAGCAGGCCCGACTGCGCCGGCAGCAGGCCTGTGTCTTATGAAAGTGGATTACGAGTAAGGACCTATATCTGTTCATGGAAACGCTGATTAAGGCGTTTCCCACGCCGGATTTGCGCTGCGAAGCAGCAAGTTCCTTAGCACCTGACTTACTTAATAGTATCCTACTTCAAAATGCATAATGACGGCGATATCGCGGATGAACTCGCCATCCTCCAGTGCGATGTCTCTGTGATCGGTGAGGAAGGGCATTTCGGCCTCCTCATCATCCTCGGTGTCCATCTGCACTTCAATCCAGCTCTTTTCGGCAGCAATTGCTGCGTCAATCGCCGCATCGATGGTCTCACCGCGGAAGGTGCAGCCCTCCAGATCCGGAAAGTATCCGGTGTAGGTGTCGTCCGGCTCCTTGCGGAGCACAGCAGGGTATGTAAAAGTCATAGCTACCTCTCTATTCTATGCCGTAGTATGTTACTGCACAGCCGCTCACCAGCTGGCGCCCATACAGTATAATGTTTGCCGACAATGGATTTGCCGAATACAATAAGTGTGATTATATCCTCTTTGGGAACCTTCGCCAAGACCTGCTTCTGCCTGGTGGACGAATGAACGGTAACTGAAGTCACAGTTCCCCTGTCGCCGGCCAGCGTCTGTACTGTAATGTAACCGAGGCGATTTTGCAAAAGGGAGAGCAAAGGAGAATGATAATGGCTCATACGAACAGGCGTTTGCCGGCGATCATCAGCCGCAGCACATTAAAATACATTGCAGCGGTGACCATGCTGATAGATCATATAACGCTTGCCTTCCTGGAGCGCATACCGGACAGCACAACCGGCTGGATGCTGGCGGGTTCCTCGGATTCCTGGTATATGGTGGACCGCATCGGACGCGGCATCGGTCGGCAGGCCTTTGTTATTTTTGCCTTTTTCCTGGCAGAAGGCTTTGTGCATACGAAAAACCGGAAACGATATCTGCTGCGGCTTACTCTTACGGCGGTGGTGTCAGAGGTACCGTTTCATTTGGTTATTTTTACGGGACCGATTGGAAGCCTGCGGGCAGAGGGTGTGAATACGGTGGTGACGCTGTGTCTGGGATTTCTTGCTCTGTGGGCGATCGAGCTGGGCAAGCGGCGGGGAACCGTTTGGAGTTTGGGGCTTGCAGCGTGCGGCGTGAGCGTCTTATGCCTTGCGGCGCAGGAGCTGCCGGCGGATTACGGAGCCCTCGGAGTTGCCGTTGTTGTGATCTTTTATCTGTTTCGGAATGTTCCGTATGCAGGCCCGGCCATTGTCTACGTACTCATAAGCCTTTGCTCTGGTGCCGAGATGTTTGCTTTGCCGGGGTGCATGCTCTTATGCCTGTATAATGGAGAAAAGGGGAAGCAAAGCGGCAAATTTTTCTATCTGTTCTATCCGCTGCATCTTCTGGCAATATGGATCGTTCGCTGGCTCATTGTGGGGTATTAGAGAATGCGGGCGATGGCAATTGGGAAAAGGGGGATACCATGGAACTGGAATTCATCGGAGCAGCGCATGAGGTGACGGGAAGCTGTCATTACCTGCATGTGGGGGGACTTAGCATTTTGGTTGACTGCGGAATGGAGCAGGGGAAGAACCTGTTTGAAAATGCTCCGCTTCCCGTGACGCCGGCCAGCATTGATTATGTGTTCGTGACGCATGCGCACATTGATCACACCGGCATGCTGCCCAAGCTGTATGCGGACGGCTTCCGCGGGCAGATTCTGTGCACGGAGGCAACCAGGAATCTATCGGATATCATGCTGCGTGACAGTGCACATATTCAGACACAGGAGGCGGAATACCGGAATAAGAAGGCCGGGAAAAGCGGCGCGGCGCAAGCGGAGCAGCCGCTGTATACCATGCAGGATACCATGAATGTGCTGCAGCTCTTCCACGCATATCCCTATGATGCGACGATTGTGCTTTGTCCGGAAATCACTTTTCGATTCACGGACGTCGGACATCTTCTGGGATCTGCCAGCATTGAGCTGTGGTTGACCGAACGGGGGGAGACGAGAAAGCTTGTTTTCTCGGGAGATATCGGCAACAAGAATCAGCCCCTTTTAAGGGACCCGGCACCGACGGCGTCTGCGGATTATGTGGTGATGGAATCCACCTATGGCACGAGACTCCATGAGACGATCAAAAGAGATCATTTAGAGCAGCTCACCGAAGTCATTCGCAGTACACTTTCCGCCGGCGGAAACGTCGTCATCCCGGCCTTTGCTGTTGGAAGAACGCAGGTGATGATGTATTTTATCCGTAAGATGAAGGCGGAGGGGCTGATCCCGGAGCATCCGGATTTTCCGGTGTATGTGGATTCGCCGATGGCGGTGGAGGCAGTGGGAGTTTTTGAGCGAAACGAAAGAGCCTGCTACGATGAGGAAGCCCAGGAAATTCTGAAGCGGGGGCAGAATCCGCTGGCCTTTCCGGGGCTCCACCTGTCGCTGACAACGCAGGAGTCCATGGCGATCAATGATATCGACGAGCCGAAGGTCATTTTAAGTGCCTCCGGCATGTGCGATGCCGGGCGCATCCGTCATCACATCAAGCACAACATTGAGAACCCGGCTTCCGCCATTTTGTTTGTCGGCTACCAAAGCGAGGGAACGCTGGGACGCCGTCTTCTGGACGGGGCCGAGAAAGTAAAGCTCTTCGGAAAAGAATACCAGGTGCGGGCGAAAATCCTGCAGATGGATGGGTTTTCCGGACACGCGGATAAGGATGGACTGCTGGAATGGATTCATGGCTTTACGGAAAAGCCCAGACAGGTCTTTGTGGTGCATGGAGACGATGAAACCGCATCGGCCTTTGCAGAGTGCCTTAGCAAGGAGCAGGGGATCCGGGCGATGGCACCGTATTCCGGTACCAAGTATGATCTGATTAAGGGCGAGTTCATCCGGATTGCCAAGCCGCGCCCCATTGCAGGAAAGACCGGCGGAAAGGTGCTGACCGCCTCCGGCTCCTATACGAAGCTGAAAATTGCGGCGGGGCGCCTTGCCAATGTGGTGGAGAAGGCAGGAGGGCTTCCCAACAAGGAGCTGGATGCCTTTACGAGGGAGATCAACGACCTCTGCAGAAAATACCAGATCGGAAAGTGAGAGAGATATGGCACGGATTGACCAGAATTTTATCAGTATGTGCAGTGACATCATTGCAAACGGCACGACAACCGAAGGACAGAAGGTGCGGCCGCATTGGCCGGATGGAACGCCGGCATACACCATCAAGAAGTTCGGCGTGGTGACACGCTATGATCTGGCAGAGGAGTTTCCGGTTCTGACACTTCGACGGACACCGGTAAAGAGCGCACTGGATGAGCTTTTGTGGATCTGGCAGAAGAAATCCAACCGGATCGCCGATCTTCATTCCGGCGTCTGGGATGAGTGGGCCGATGAGGAAGGGACCATCGGAAGAGCCTATGGATACCAGATGGCCATCAAGCACTGCTACAGGGATATTACTGAAGCGGGGATCCGGCATGCATTTGGTGAGAATGCGGTGATTCTGCAGACGTCCTTTGTGGGTGACCAGGTGATTCCGGATTCGGAGGAAATGAAGCAGGCCAAGGCCGTGCAGGGACCGGATGGAATCTGGTATATGGACCAGGTGGACCGCGTCATTTATGATCTTAAGAATAATCCGTTCTCACGCCGGATTCTGACCGGCATTTATACGTTTAGTGATCTGCATGCCATGAACCTGCATCCGTGTGCCTATAGCATGACCTTTAACGTGATTCAGAAAAAAGGCCATGACAAGCTGACATTAAACGGCATTTTGAATCAGCGCTCTCAGGATATTCTGGCCGCCTTTGCCTGGAATGAATGGCAGTATGCCTGCCTTCTGGCGCTGCTGGCACAGGTTTGTGACATGGAGGCCGGGGAATTCGTACATGTCATTGCCGATGCACACATTTATGACCGCCATGTGGATGCGGTCCGTGAGCTTATGAGCCGGGAACCAAAGCCCGCGCCGAAGGTGTGGATCAATCCGGACATCCACGATTTTTATCAGTTTACAAGAGAGGATGTAAGGCTCATTGATTATGAGGTGGCAGGCGGACAGATTAAGGACATACCCATTGCCATCTGATGTCATCGTATGAAGGATCACCGTTTATGCCGAATGTAACCGATTATGTGACCTGGAGAGGGGATCTTACCTTCGAGGAAAGGCCGTTTAACGAAATCGACAATCTGGTTTTGTGTCAGATTGCCTATATAGATATGCGAAGCGTCTTTCCGGAGGGAGAGATCATTGCCGTGTCCGATGTGATTCATGCTCTTCTGGAGCAGAACAAGCTGGAAACACTGGTGGCGGACGGGGTGCAAAAGCGGGAGGAGTATAAGGAGTTTGCGGCGGCGGTTGCGGATTCCAAACGATTCGGACGACTTTTGATGTCGAACTATGTTGACATTCTGGATCAAAAGCAGCAGATCCAGTTTTCGGCAGTGACGTTCCGATTGGATAAGCATACCGCCTTTGCGGCCTTCCGGGGGACGGATGATACGCTGGTTGGCTGGAAGGAAGATTTTATGCTGTCCTTTGAGCGGATACCGGCGCAGGAGCAGGCACTTTCCTATCTGCAAAATACGATGGATCTGTCGCTGTCCTATTACATCGGCGGCCACTCCAAGGGCGCCAATCTGGCATTGTATGCGGCTTGTCTTCTCCCGGACGCGCAGCGTAAAAGAGTGCTGCATGTATATGCAAACGACGGACCGGGGCTGTGTCCGGATGTGATGGGTACGGAGCTGATCCGAAATGTGGATGCCATTACGACGAAAATTGTGCCGGAATACGATGTCATCGGAAAGATCTTTGAGATGCCGGTGACGGACAACCGGATTGTGAAAAGCAGCGGAACCGGCATTTTGCAGCACGGCATTCTGACCTGGCAGGTCAATGCAGACGGGCTTATGCTGGTGCCGGACAATGCGCCGGGCAGCATCTGGATCGGACAGGTCATGGACCAGTGGATCGGCGGTGTTTCCAACGTGGAGGACCGCAAAATATTCATTGACGATCTGTTTGACGCATTGAGCGCCGGCGGGGTGGATACTTTTTATGAAATGACAGCGCTGGGCCCGGAAGGGTTTGAACGAATGCTGAGCGTGGTGTCAAAGGTCAGCCCGGTTACGCTGGATGTGGCCAGTGCGCTGCCGGTGGCAGCTGTGACGGGGCAGTCGGCCGATAAGTCCCTTGGCAGGAAGGTGTCCGAGCTGTTCCGGGAGTCCGTTCTGGTAAGAGCGTTTATTTTGCTCGGCGGCGGAGCCGGATGTATATTGCTGCCGGGAGGCATGCTGCCGCTTACTCTTGCGGTGCTGATGGCAGCCTTTGTGGCATTGGAGATTGTCTTTACGGTCAAACGGTTCCGGCAGCTCAAAGGGGATATGAAGGCGATGCAGGTACAGACCTACATCTGCATGGCGAGCATTGCGGTCTATCTGATGATTCTGATCAAGGACAACGCGCTGATGCTGATCTCCAATGCCGTATTCGGATTGATTTTTCTGTTCCTTGCGTACCACATTACCGATCGGGCCAAATCCATCACCGGACGGGACAGGCGCTGGTACTGGAGCGTTTTGGAGGCTGGTATTTTCACGGTGATGGGCGTGTTTGTTCTGGTTGCTCCGGAGAGTACCATCCAGACCTTTACATTTTGTGCGGGCATCGTATTCGTGATTGACGGCATTGTCCATCTGGCAAGCGCCATACGGCAGAAGAAGCAGAAGTAATGTAACCGTTCACTCGTCAACCAAGCGATGGGTGGCAGAGAATGTCCGGTAACGAAGTAATCGTTGTATGAAACGGTAATTATGTAAGAAGGGAAACACCTATGCAGGCAATTGTAGCAGTGGATCGCAACTGGGGAATCGGCAATAAAGGAAGGCTTCTGGTGAGCATACCGGGAGACCATAAAATGTTCCGGGAGGAAACCATGGGGAAAACCCTCATCTATGGCCGGAAGACGCTGGAGACATTTCCGATGGCAAGGCCGCTGGATAAACGAAGAAATATCATTCTCTCTGCCAATCCTCACTTCGCGGTGGACGGCGCGGAGGTGGTGCACAGTGTGGAGGAGCTTTTGGAGCTGACGCGGGACGAGGATCCGGATTCGCTGATGGTCATCGGCGGAGCCTCCGTATACAAGGAGCTTCTTCCCTACTGCAGCACGGTGCATGTCACCCAGATTGATTATGAATACGAGTCGGATGCTTTTTTCCCGAATCTGGACAAGGATCCGGATTGGGAGGTGACCGCAGAAGGGGACGAGCAGACGTATTTTGACATTCCGTATACCTTTGTTCAGTATGAGAGAAAAGGCGGGAAGGGAGCGCATGCGTAAGAGGCAGGAACGCTGCAAACGGCAGTGTTTTGGGAAAGTGCAGATAGCTTTGCGGAAATGCCCGGTGCTGCTGGCACTGGTGCTGTCGGTGATGCTGGGGCTGACCGGGTGCGGGCGCGTGGTGTTCGTGACGGGACTGGACCTGGACGAGCTCTTTACGGTGGGAGATCAGAAGGGATCCTGCCGCGAGCTGCGCGTATATCTTCTGACAATGGAAAATCAGTACAAGGAAACCTACGGGGATGATGTGTTCACGCGCACCGGCAATGAAACGCTGGAGGAGTCCTTAAAGGAGAATGCATTGGAGCGCCTGGTGAAGGTCAAGGCCTTGAACCAGATGGCGGCCAGGCAGGAGGTGTCTTTGGAGGAGACGGAAATTTCCAGTGCGGCGCAGAAGGCGGGGCAGTACATGGAGTCGCTGACGGAGGCGGATCTGTCCTACCTCAGAATCAGCAGCAGCGACGCACAGAATATGTTCCGGGAGTATGCACTGGCTGCGAAGATGGCAGAGCAGATGACGGCCGGGGTCTCCAGGGAGGTCAGCGACGATGAGGCGCGTTCGGTGACTGTCCAGAGCATATTGATCAAGACCTATACGACGGCAAGCGATGGAAGCCGTCGGGAATTCGGAGATCAGGAGAAGGCGGAGGCAAAGGCAAGAGCGCAGGCAATCCGCCAGGAGATTCAAGACGGCATGGATAACCTTCTGGGGATCACCTTTGCCGAATACATTGCCAAATACAACGAGGACAGCACCAGTACCTACACCCTTTCGGGCACGGCATCCGATACGGCCTTTGCAGAGGCTGCCTTCAATCAGCCGGTGGGCAGTATTTCCGATGTGGTGGAGACGGCAGATGGGTATCGTATCATTAAACCCATTGCAACTTCGGATGAGACGCAGCTTGAGAGCAGTAAGGAGGCCATCCTCGAAACCAGACTTCAGACCGCCTATGAAGCGGCCTACAACGAAAATGCACAGGAGCTTGACTGCCAGCTCACGGAAAGCCGGTGGAGCCAGGTAAAGCTCTGTGAGGATCCGGAAGCGGTCTCGGACAATTTCTTTGCGCTGTGCGCGGACGGTTCATAAAGATTTAAGAAATGTGGAATTGCTGTATTTAAAGGCTTTTTCAATACTTTGTTAGCACTCATGATAAATGAGTGCTAATTTTTTATTGACTTTAAATTCTGCGGCGACTAGACTGACGTTTGTGAAAACCTGCGATGCAGGCACAGCGTCTTTGGGCGTGAGAGAATCCCCTGATCGGATAGCTCCGCCGGGGGGCATCTGTACAGTAACACAGTACAGGGATGCTGCAGGTAACGATTCAGAGAATCCCGGCGTGACCGGGTTACAGAAAGGAAGCATAGTATGGCAGAAAAAGGACAGTTATCCATAAACAGCGAGAACATGTTCCCCATTATTAAAAAGTGGCTCTACAGTGATCATGATATTTTCTATCGTGAAATCATTTCCAATGGCTGCGATGCCATTACCAAGCTCAAGAAGCTGGAGATGATGGGAGAGACAGAGCTTCCGGAGAACTGGAAGGCCAGAATCGATGTGGTTCTGGATCCGGAGGCGAAGACCATTCAGATTACCGATAACGGCCTTGGCATGACGGCGGATGAGGTGAAGGAATATATCAACAACATTGCCTTCTCCGGCGCCGAAGCCTTCATGAACAAGTATAAGGACAAGGCCAATAACGATCAGATCATCGGACATTTCGGTCTGGGCTTTTATTCGGCCTTCATGGTATCGGATCTTGTTACCATTGACACACTTTCGTACCAGAAGGATGCCAAGCCGGTACACTGGGAGTGTGACGGCGGCAGCGAATTTACTATGGAAGAGTGCAGCAAGAGCGAGGTTGGTACGACCATTACACTGCATTTGTCCGAGGATTGTGTGGAGTTCTCCAATTACTACCGCGCACGCGAGGTCATTGAGAAGTACTGCGGCTTCATGCCGACCGAGATCTACCTGTCTGTAAAGGACACCAAGGATACACAGATCATCAAGGAGTCGGAGCGCCGCCCGGATGATGTAGTCATCGAGGTCATTGAGCCGAAGAAGGAAGAAAAGAAGGAGGAGGCTCCTGCGGCGGAAGAGAATACGGATGCCACAGAAAAGGCAGAGGAAACCTCGGAGGAGAAAAAGGAAGAAGCACCTGCCGAGAAGGAACTCAAGATCAAAAAGCGTCCGGAACTGATCAACGATCCCAATCCGCTGTGGGCTAAGAATCCCAAGGACTGCACCGAGGAGGAGTATAAGGAATTTTACCGGAAGCTCTTTAATGACTACAAGGAGCCTCTGTTCTGGATCCATCTGAACATGGACTATCCCTTCAACCTCAAGGGTATTTTGTACTTCCCGAAGATCAATCTGGAGTATGAGTCTGCAGAGGGTGTCATCAAGCTCTACAACAATCAGGTGTTCATCGCAGACAACATTAAGGAGGTCATTCCGGAATTCCTGATGCTCCTCAAGGGTGTGATCGATTGCCCGGATCTGCCGCTGAACGTATCCAGAAGCGCACTGCAGAACGACGGCTTTGCCAGAAAGATTTCGGACTACATTACCAAGAAGGTGGCAGACAAGCTGGCCGGTATGTGCAAGACCGACAAGGACAATTACGACAAGTACTGGGATGATATCAGTCCCTTCATCAAGTACGGATGCCTGAAGGATGATAAGTTCTGCGAGAAGATGACGGACTACATCCTGTTCAAGGACCTGGACGGCAAATATCTTACACTGCCGGAGGCCCTGGAGGTCAACAAGGTGGATCCGGACGAGAAGGATGGTGCAGTCGATGAGAACGGCAACAAGGTAGAGGCTGAGGTTGTCGAGGATGGCGCTGCATCCGAAGAGAAGAAGGACGAAGCGGAAGAGAAAAAGGACCGGACGATCTACTATGTCACCGATGAACAGCAGCAGGGACAGTACATCCGGATGTTCCGCGAGAACAATCTGCAGGCCTTTATTCTGAATGCCAACATTGATTCGCCGTTTATCCAGCAGCTGGAGATGAAGAACGAGGGCATCCATTTTGCCCGCATCGATGCCGGCGTGGATGAAGTGTTAAAGAGCGAGACCAGCGAAGAGGATACAAAGGCACTGGAGGAAAAGGGAAAGGATCTGGAGAAGACCTTCCAGAACGCGCTTGGCAATGACAAGCTGAAGGTGTCGCTCCAGAATCTGAAGGAGAAGAGCGTGTCCTCTCTTCTCAAGGTGGACGAGCAGAGCCGCAGAATGCAGGATATGATGAAGATGTATTCCATGGGCGGATCCGACATGGGACTGTTCGGCGCAGGCGAGGGTCAGACCCTGATTCTCAATGCAGAGCATCCGCTGGTGCAATATGTGATGGCACATGCAGAGGATGAAAAAACCAAGACGGTGTGTGCACAGCTCTATGATCTTGCTAAGATCCAGAATGCACCGCTGACACCGGAGGAGATGACCGGGTTCGTGGCACGCAGCAACGAAGTTCTGATGCTCCTCACAGGAGATAAGGCGGAATAAGGAAATCCGATGCTTGGCTGGCCAGAGGCACTTCGCGCTTTGGTCGCCTGCCAATTTCAATCGTGAATTTGCCTGCAAGCAGACAATCCACGTTGAAATATAGCAGGTGCTGAACCATATAACACAGAAAAAGAAGAGACGAATTCGTCTCTTCTTTTTCTGTGTTATAATAAACTCCATATGTGCTTTGAAAGGA
>CAVKRN010000033.1:0-22683 GCA_963658695.1 bacterium | reverse complement strand
CGTGTCCGCCACTATGTGCGGTTCGTGCCGGAACCGCACGCCCAGCCATCCATTTGTAGCTGATTTAGCTTGCGGTTTTTACCCGGTACAATTTGCCGCTCGACAGCCTCTTTTCTAGCTCTTCCGTTTCAAACCGCAAGATCATTTCCGGTGTAATCGCTTTATTTCTTTTCCCACCAACAGCAACAACTACAACGTAGGAGCCGTTCTGTTTCTTTACAAATGCAAGATTGTCCCTTTGGTCTTCCGGATAAATATTGCCAAGATCTTCTATTCTGTCCGGATGAAGCATCGTTTCGATTATCCTTGGTACATCAGTCTGGTCGTAGGTTAGTTGCCATGAATACCAGTTGTTAGAAGGATTACTATGTCTTCTGATTTCATGAAACAGCTTTCCGCCTTCAAGTGCAAAATGTTTCCCAATGGCATTAACTCTTCCACCTGTCGCCTTGCGTATATTTTCAACATCCGTATCTGTCAATTCCTTAATCGTGACCTGGTTGTATTTTCTCCCAGATTGTCCCTTGTTCGCCATAACCGTGTCAACGAAGGCGTCAATGTCCTCCATGTCCACGCTGTCATCCACAATAAGCGATCTTCTGACGCTACCATTGGTATCTGCGCCTCTTCCGAGTCCAAGCACATCTTTCACATCGTTCAGAAGTGATCCCTGTGCATCCGTGAATTCCTTCGCTTCCAGATCCTTGGTAGCCTGCTGCTCCGCAAGAGATGCGGCCACAAGCTCATTGAAGTTCTCCGGGAAGTTCATCGTGATCTTCTGCTGCGGCTGGTATACCCTGTTTGCCATCTTCTGGGGATCAACGCCGTTGTAGTCGTATGCCCGGAAGTCAATGAGGAGCTTGTAGTAGTTCGGATGGTCTGCAAACTGATCGAACTTCGGCAGGTATCCGTGATCCTCGCACCACGCCAAGTACTCATTGGTAGTGGTGATGACATCGTTTGTCTTTGCGAGGCTCCCATAGAAATCAAAATCCTTGCCGGTGATCTTCTTGCCGTCTTTCGTTCTGGTGTTCTGCTGATTCGTGTAATCGGTGTAGAGAAGGAGGTTCCGCGCCTTCTTTACGATTTTCGACACACCGGAGGAGTGGTAAGGAATAACCATTGGCACATCATTGCTATCGAGCAATACTCTGATCTGTGCATCCGAAATGCCGATCCAGATGATGCCACAGTTGCCGTTGTATCTGGGATCTTTCTGAAGGTCGAGTGCTTCCTGCAGAGGGAATGTCTCGTCCTCGATAAGGAGCCTTGTCCAGTTTCCGTTCTCGTCCTTGCCAAAACCGGCGTGTTCTGCGATCTCCTTGAATTCCGGAAAACCGTGGTTCTTAATCGCCTGGTTGATGTTGATGACATCCGACGCAGTCAGTGTCCGCAGGTTCATGCCATAGTTCTTCACCATGTAGTTCAGAACCGCATTCAGTGTGCTTCTCTTCTTGCATACCTGGGAGAAGTCGATGTTCAAAGGATACTTGCCGTTGTTTACTGCCACAGCGCGAATCAGCTTGCTGTCGCCGGCTGTACGCACCTCGATAAGCGGCACGCCGTCCTTATCTATTCGCGCGGGGGTTGAATGGGAGTCACAGGGAGACCTGTAGCTTTATATATACACCCGGTATTGGCGTACCGAGCGGCTTTTTTTCCAAAGGATGTGCTTTACTCCATGCAGATATACTGTAAGCATCAAAAAACCTTGGAAAATCAACGTTTGTTGAAATTCCAAGGTTTTTCTTGGTATCGGGGCGACAGGATTCGAACCTGCGGCCTCCTGGTCCCAAACCAGGCGCTCTAGCCAAGCTGAGCTACGCCCCGCAGCACCGCTCTAGTATATCCGGATTGACATCCGGATGCAAGTGCTGTCGCTATCACAGTACACACCAAGTGATAATGGGTAACAGTTCACTCGCCCGCCAAGCGACAGGCTGGCGGGCGTCTGTACAGTAACGATAGTGGTACCGTCCTACTCACGACCTGTGTCTCTTCAGATAGCGATAGATTGCAATTCCCAGCACCACGGCCAGGATCCAAATCAAAACCAGATACAATCGCAGCATCGGATCAATGGTCGTGATATCACTGTCCTTCGTTTTCTCATCAGCACCGCTCCCACGCATCGAATCTGCATCGACATCCACTTCTTCTGCATTTTCCGGAATGATTCCATCATTGGCAGCCTCCGTTTTCCGAACGGCTTCCTCGCTTTCCTCGTTTACTGTACGTTCATCTGTGTCAGCCCCGAGAGCTTCTTTTGTCCGGGCCAGTGTCTGCGTTCCTTGTGCAGTGCCAGAATTGTCCCCTGTGTCTGTGATTACCGCAGTATTCTCTCCCCTCGGCAGTGCCTCAGAGGCGGTAGCGACAGTCATACTTCCATCTGTGATCCCGGTTCCGCCTGTCACGTTCTCCCCAGCAGACACCACATTTTTCCCATCAGCCGGGGAGCCACCTACTGTGGTGTTCCCCTCCACCGCATTACTGGTGGAACCATCTCCCGTGACATTACTGTCCGTTGCACCACTGGAGGAGTCATCTCCCTTGCCGTCACCGCCTGTCGTGTCGCCAGAGGTATCCTTCCCGGAAGAGTCCCCTCCGGAAGGAGTATCCTTGCCATCATCCTTTGGATATACGGTCCACTTGTATAACGCCTGTCCGCAGCCACAGCTATCACTGCTGTTCTTCCAAACAGTAAATAACAGATCTGCCTTCCCAGCTCCGTCTTCCAGCTCCGATATCTCATAGACCGTGTAAGAATCTCCGTTGTAGGTCACAGAGTTCCCGGTGTTCTTCAGTCCCTTGCGATTGGTGTAATAGAGATTATTCTCATACACCAGAATCACGTGATCGCCCGGGTGAAGGGAGGTATCGCCGGTTTCCACCTTTTCACCAACGCTTTTGCCGTCTGTCCGGAACATTTCCAGCTTCATCGCTTCCAAAAACTCTTTCGACGGAATTTCGTGTGCGATGGTGAGTCTTGCCGTTTTTTTATCCTCTGACAGTTTTATCGATTCAAAGCTGTGCCGAGACAGAGTAAAATTCGTTGAATCCGTAAAGACCGCCTTGCTCCCTTCCTTCACAGAGATTTCGATGGTACACAGGTATTTCTGTCCGGGGGAAAAGCGTTCATTCTCCTGCATGCTCTCCCACGATTCCCGGGAATCGGTAGCCGCCTGTTTTTTCCAATCGGTCACCCAAACGACATAGTTTTCTCCGGCCGCCTCCTGCACCGCCTCTTGAAGACGCTTGCCGGTAGCCTTTACATCCAGCTGATCCTCGCTGTAGCTTTCTGTCCAGTTCTCTCCAATGGGGATTCCGTTACCATCGCGGAATTCTTCAAACACATCATTGGTAAGTTGAAAGAACGGAATCTGGTATTCGTCTGCACCCTCAGCACCTGTCCTCTGAATAAGGGCAAAAATACTCTTCTCCTTCCCAGTGCTCTCATCATGGCAAATGGCCTGGAGAACGTAACAGTGCCCCTCGGTAAGACCGGAGGTATCCATGACATAGGTATGAATGCCTCCTCGTCTGGAATAACTCCCTTCCGTTATCCGTTCCCTCGTCGGGCGGACATCTTCAAATACAGTCTTTTTGATATAATCGTTCAGAGCAATCGGATTCCGATCACCGTCCATCAGCACATCCGAGTAGCCTTCCTCGTCCTTACGAGCCTGAACCCCTTCCGGAAATTCTGTTCCAAAATCGTAACAGTACAAAGAAAGAAGGCACGGCACGCTGGAATACTTATCTCCATCCTCCTCATCGTAGATGATTTCCATGGGCAATCGGCTCGACGTTTTGGTCACGGTATTGCTGATTTCTATATCTTTGTTTCTCAGCTGTGCCGGCTTTTTCAATGCAAAGGCAGACGCATCAATGGCAGCCGACTGGCTGTCCTGCGGCACCGTAAAAAAGCTAAGTGCCCGGTAACTGCCGATCTTTTCACCGTCATCGGTGCATTCCCAGATTTTCAGGCAGAAGGGATTTTTACTCCCGTCGGTCGTGCTGTCCCTGAATTGATCAGCGGTAAAAGTAAACGTGATATCGCTTACACAGTCATTTGCCTTGACGATGTGCTCCTGTGCTCCACCGGTCTCCGCCGTATACCCGTCACTCATTTCCTCTCCGTCCATATATTTACCGGAGCTGACGGTGGTATAGACAAATGTGCGGGGCGCAAAGTCATAGACGCCTGCCTCCAGCTTGATGTCCCGGTCCGTCAGATTCTGGAGAATAGGGGTGATTTCTATCGTCCCCTCCGCATTTACGCTGACATTTTCCTGCGAAAGATAGGCCAGAAAGGTAGCCGGATGTCCTGCATCACTTCCGTACGTAAAAAGAACGTCTGTGCTCTCTTCCGGGTAAATGGTAGGCGTAGAGGTCAGACTGCATTCTGCCTTGTAATAAGCGGCCAACTCGCCCATGGTGACGATGCCGTCTCCTGCATATCCTTCCCAGTTCCGGCTATCCTCCGCCGTCGACACATCCGCGCCGAAGGTGTGGTAATCCGAATTATTCCGGTCATACCCCATGGCGTGACCAAAGGAGGAAATCAGCTCCGTTCCGATATCGGTCTGGGAATAGCTGGTCTCCCACTGATTGGCAGCTGTGATGAAATAATATTGGGGCGAATTGTTTGTACCTGCCGCAGTTTCTCCGGATGCTTGCGCCCCTTCATCTAAGACTGTATTCCCGACAGAATCTCGCTCCTCGGATGCCTGTCCCCCGTCGTTAGAAGCCGAAGTTTGGGAAGTATTCTGCTCCTCTTCCGCCTCCTGCGAAAGGAACTCCTCGGTAAAGTCCTTCCCCGAAAAGCTCTCCTGACTCTCCTGCACGTCATCCAGCTCGGAGGCCGACATGATCATGCCACCGGAAAAGCAGCAGGAAATAATGACAAGGACCCGCCCCTGCAGCTCATCAAGGTGACTGCGCAGCTCCGCAGCCGTAATGTTGTTCACGCCGCCCGCCGCAAGATAGCTCGTACCATCCAATGCCGCATTTCCGTGACCCGAAAAAGTGAACACCGTAAAGGAATCCTTATTCGTGTTCTCTGCCATCTCATGAATGCGTTCCCACAGCTGACTCTTTCGGTCAACATCGCTGTTCTGCGGCATTTCAAAGGTCTGTATTCCGCCCTCATCAAATTCATTGGTACTGGCAAGGATGGCTTTGAGTGCCTTTGCATCCCCGGACATTGCCTGCCCAAGCGTCGGCGTGTCCTCCAGATATACCAGCATGGCCTGTCCACCACCGGTTGTCTGCGTCGTCTCCGCATGGACGGCAAGTGTTCCCGCCTGTCCCGTCAAAAGCTGTGCCGCTGACACAGTAATTCCCAACAGGAATGCTGCCGCACGTCTTCGAAATCCTCTGATTTTCATCCTGCGTCCCTTTCGGTTTTCGTAACAATTCAGAGTTACAGCAGAACTGTTCAGCCCCATTCAACATGAATTGATCTGCAAGCAGAGAATTCACGTTGAATGGGGCTGGTACTGAACGGTTACATCAAATTATACATCGTGAACATAGGCAGATAGATGGAGATAACAATGAATCCGGCAAAGATTGCAAGCAGAACGAGCATTGTCGGCTCCAGCTTGGCCAGTGCATCCTTTGTAGCCGTATCGGCTTCATTGGTATAAAACTCGCCAATCACCTTCAACGAAGAATCCAGTTCTCCGGTTTCCTCACCCATCGCGCACATTTCCTGAAGCGTTCGGGGGTATTCATTGCAGCTGCGGATGCACTCCCCCAGAGGATGTCCTTCCTCAATGCGGGAAATCATGGACTGTGTATCCTCCCGCAGAACGGCATTGTTCAGCGTCTTTGCGGTAATTCCGATAGCACGGTCCACGTTTAGGCCGGAGCTCAGGAGCATACTCATGGTATTGGCGAATTCGGCCGCACCGCTCATTCTGTGAATTTTGCCAAGGACCGGCATATGGAGCTGCATTTTGCCCTGCACCATTTGCCCTTTTTCTGTTTTCGTGTACAGTCTCCAGGCCAGAACCAAAGCCAGGACCGCAATCACCATAAACACCCAGTATTTTGAAAAAAACTCCGACGTGCTGATCAGCATCTGCGTCATCACCGGCAGATCCCCTCCCAGCTCGGCAAAGGTCTGGGTCAGCGTCGGAATCACAACAACCATTACTACGATCAAAACGACAATCGCCACGCAGACTACGAAAATCGGATACGCCAGTGCAGATTTGATCTTGCTCTGGGTTTTGTACTGCTTCTCATAGTACTGCGCCATCTCCGAAAATGAGCGCTCGATGTTACCGGATTCCTCTCCCGCCCGAATCGTCTCAACCAGTGTATCCGGGAGCTTGGGTCCGTTTCTTCGAATACTGACGGCAAGTCCTGCGCCGCCAGCCACATCCTCCGCCGTCTGCATGAAGATGCGCCGCAGCATCTTATCTTCCGTCTGTCCGGCAATCATCTCCAGACATTTAGCAATCGGGACACCGGCCCGGAGGGTAATTGCAATCTGGCTGCACAAGATGGACAGGTTCTTTAGATTGATGCGGCCGCCGCCAATGTCCATTGTCAGGAAGGATTCGCCCTTATCCCTTATCTTATTGATGGAGAGAATGACCGGTGCCGTTGTCCGAATCTGATCAGCTGCCGCGTACTGATCCGATGCCTGTATGACACCGCTGATCTGCATGCCCTCTTTGGTCAATGCCTTATATTTAAATGTTGCCATTTATGTTTACCGCCTCATTCGTTGCTAAAACTTTAGCTTCTTCAACACATACTCTGCATCGTGCGCCGCCTCTATGGCTGTCTGAAATTCAATCTTCCCTCCCAGAGCCATATTGATGAGGCAATTGTCCATGGTTACCGACCCTCTGTCCGCTCCTGTGAGCATTGCCGAGGCCATCTGCGGCGTGCGGCCTTCACGGATCAGATTGCGGATGGCAGCTGTCGCAATCATGCACTCACAGGCCGCCGCACGCCCGCCGCCGCGTTTGGGAAGAAGCTGCTGCGAAAGCACGGCCTGCAGCGTCGTGGAGAGCTGCATGCGAACCTGCGGCTGCTTGTCTGCCGGAAATGTGCCGACGATGCGGTCCACACTTTCCACTGCCGAATTGGTATGAAGCGTTGCGAACACCAGATGTCCCGTTTCCGCTGCCGTCATCGCCGTATCAATAGTCTGTGCATCCCGCATTTCTCCAATGAGAATGATATCCGGATCCTCACGAAGCGAAGCTCGAAGCCCCGCCGCATAGGATTCTGTGTCGGTTCCGATTTCACGCTGGTTAATGATGCACTGATCCGGCTCATAGATGTACTCAATGGGATCCTCCAGCGTAATGATGTGCTCACTTCTGGTGTGATTGATCTGATTCAAAATGGCAGCCAGCGTGGTGGATTTACCGGATCCGGTTTCTCCCGTCACCAGAATGATGCCGCGCTGATAACCCGAAAATGCTGAAACCGCATCCGGCAGTCCAAGCCGCTCCAGCTGCGGAATGGCATTGCTCAGAATACGCAGTGCCGCACTGACATGCCCCTGCTGCCGGAACAAATTGACACGAATTCGCTCGCCGACAATAGATCTGGCAAAATCCAACTCACCAATATGCTTTATGGATTCATAGTCCCTGCCTGCCAGTTCTGTCGCAAGCCGCTCGCAGTCCACATCCTCCAGCGGCTCCGGATACAAATTGACAAGCCGTCCGTCAATGCGCACCTTCGGCGGCAGACCGCAGATCAAATGTATATCGGATGCGCCTCGCCGCGCAGCCTCCCGAATCAGCTCCTCAATATTCATGGTCACTCCTGTCGGCGCTTTCTGTGTGAACATCTTTCCTACACACATCCGGCACCTCATTCTATTCCCTTTTCATACGGAAACACGTGCATCAATCGGTGACCAGGATGGTCCGCTGCACCTCTTCCACCGTTGTAATTCCCTCTTCCACCAACTGTTCTGCGTTCTGCAGCATGGTCACATACCCGCTGGTTCTGGATGCCGTCTCGCGGAAGGTCTGCTTGTCCGCACCGGACGTAATGTTCTTTCGCAGCTCGTCATTCATCAGCAGAATTTCAAAGGCACCGATTCGTCCGCGGTATCCGGTGTGGAAGCACTGATCACATCCCTTTCCATGATAAAAATGCTTGCCGGGACGCATCTTGATAACATCCAGTGCCATCAGCTTCTGGTCCGGAATATACTCCTCCCGGCAGCCAGGGCACACACGCCGTAAAAGCCGCTGGGAAATGATTCCCCGAAGACCGGCAGAAATCAGATACGGCTCCACGCCCATGTCCTTCAAACGGTCAATGGCCGTCACCGCATCCTCTGTATGAATGGTTGTGATCACAAGGTGGCCGGTAATAGCCGCCCGCATGGCAATCTGTGCTGTCTCACCATCACGGATCTCACCAACACAGATGATATCCGGATCCTGACGCAAAATAGCGCGAAGTCCGCTGGCAAAGGTCAGGCCAACCTTTTCATTGATCTGTACCTGGGTAGCGCCCGGAATGTTGTACTCCACCGGATCCTCCAGTGTTACCAGGTTGGTACTCTCGCTCAGCATTTCCCGAATCAGTGTAAACATGGTCGAGCTCTTACCGGAACCGGTGGGTCCGACGATCATAATGACGCCGCTTGTGTTGGCAAGAATCCGATCCACCTTCTGATTGTCCTCATCAAAGATCATTCCGATTCCCTGACGCGTGAGCATCTTCTCATCCTTGCCTAGGATTCGGATAACAATCTTCTCGCCATAGATTGTCGGCAGCGTATTCACACGCATGTCGATATCCTGCCCCTTGACCTTCATGCTGATGCGGCCGTCCTGCGGAATGCGGCGCTCCACAATGTTCATATGCGACATGACCTTAATACGGGAAACCACGGAATCCTTCAGGTCTGCCGGGATCGTGAGAATTTTATGGAGCCGGCCGTCAATACGCATGCGGATCTGCATGTCATTCTCCGTCGGTTCAATGTGAATATCCGAGCAGCTTTCCACCATGGCACGCTCAATGATGGAGTTGACCAGACGAATGGTCGGTCCCTCCTCCGCCGTATCCTGCACGCCCTCCACGACAGCATCCTCCTGGATGCCTGCCTCTGCCCGCATGGCAGCCATGGCCTCGGCTGCATTCACATTTTCGTACAGAATGTTAATGGCATGCCGCACCGCCGACGAAGTGGCAATCATCGGGACCACATTCTTGCGGCTGGTATCCCTGGCGCGCTCAATAGCCATGAAATTCAGCGGATCTGACATAGCCAGAAACAGATTATCCCGTACTACCTGAATCGGAACAATCTCATACTCCTGTGCCAGTGACTTCGGGATATACCGTGACATGGAAGGATCGATGTTTGTTTTGGTCAAATCGATGAAATCAATGCCCAGCTGATTACGAAGCGCATCGATAAGCTCCCGCTCCGTAATATAGCCATTCTCAATCAGAACCGTTCCGAGGCGCTCATGTGATTGCTTTTGCTGCTCCAGCGCCTGCTCGAGCTGTTTCTGGGTCAGTGCCCCATCCGAAATCAGAATATCTCCCAACCGTTTGCTTTTCATCACTGTAATCCCCTTTACTGCGGAAAGCCCCTATCCAAGGAGCTGTTTTTTACGGCTAGTACATCGTTTGCAAAATAACTGGCCTAATAACGCAGAACTTTTTTCTGAGGGTGCGTGTCAAAAAACGTAGGCGTAGCGGGCTACGCTGAGGATTTTTGACACGTGCAATCAGGAAAAAGGGCCAGTTAGTTAGGCTAGTTATTTAAAAATCGATGTACTAGTGTATCAAATAACTGCTTTCTGGTGAAACGAACTTCACACGCCAGCCGGCGACAAGGTGGCGGTGAGTGTCCACTCACTCCCGAAACCACCCGGTCACATCCTCACCGCTTTCACTGGCCGCAAGGAAGTCCGCAAGAAACGTTGAAAATTTCTCCGCCCCTTTCCGGTTCATGTGCCCCACATCGCTGTAGTACTCATTTCCGGAGGCGTCATAATATTCCGGAAGAATCCGGTTGAAATCGTAGAATTCATAACCCGCTTCTGCAAACAGCGCCTGCATCTTGGCATCAACCGCAAGGTAGTCTTCCTTCCGATAGATGCTCAGCCAGTTTGGATACGGCACAATAATCACGGTGAGCTGCACATTTTCCTTGCTGCAAAGATCGCGGATGCTGCGAAGCTCCTGAAGATTTTCTTCGGAGATACAAAGGTCCTGAAGACTGACTGCCACCTGGTCCCACTCGTCAGCTTCCTCCCAGGAAATGAATTCTATATCCTGGCTCAGCTCCTGCGAAGATGGCTGAAAGCCCTGCTGCGTCCGGTGTCCGGTTGTGTCCAGAATGCGTCCGGCTCTTTTTTCCTGCAAGGTCAGCTTCACATCTAAGGTGCGGTTGTACACCCATGGCATCAGATAGGTAAGACTCGAGGGCGTTCCGAAAAAAGTGCGTGACGTCATAAATGTCAGATCATCCGCAAGTCGTGCCGTCACAGTGCTCTCTGCTATCGCTTTTCCATGCCAGAAGCTCTGATCCGCCCGCCCGTTTTCGCTTCGTTTGGTATTCAAAAGCTCATGATCCACCACCAGCACCGCATGTTGAATTCCATACTCCCGGATCGCCGACGCAATGGCCTCTCTGGAATTGGAAAGTGACTGCATATTGGTGGCCATATTGTAGGAATGTGTGCCGCGTGCCGCATCCAGAATGGAAGGATCAATTCCGAGAAGGCACTGCGATGTCCCTGTATAGACGGTATCCAGTGTCTCCTGCGCATGAAAGTTTTCCCACATTTCCAGCGAGGAGCTTTTATACGGCTCCAGCACCAGACAGAGGCCGGCATTCAAAAGCAGCAGTAAAATAACAAGCGCCAGACATTTTCCCTTAAAAGTTTGCATACATAAACCCGCCTGCTGTCTCTGTGAACAAAAAGGACGCTGCGACCATCAGCATCAGTCCCGCCAGAAGGATCGCCCGCAGCGGAAACGGCTTTTTCTGAAACCGCTCGTAGGCATCCACTCCCCGTTCTCTTTGCAGACCGACAATGAATATGACCGCAATCCCCACTGCCGCCAGCGCATAGCCTCCTGCAATATTAAACAGTGAAGATCTCCCCAGAATCTGACTCTGTACACCGCTCCAAAGAGCCGATGGCTGAAAATGGAACAACGTCGCCGCAAAGGCCTGCATGCAGTCACCTACGTCCGTAATACGGTCAAAGTACCAGCCGATATTCACTATGATAAAGGTCCGCACAATGCGAAACCAGTGGACTCTCCGGGAGTCCGAATTCCAATGCAGCCGAGCGGCAATTCCCTTCCAAACCGGTTCCGTAAGGTCGGAAAGCGCAATCACCAGCCCGTTGTATAGTCCCCATAGAACATAATGAAAGTACGGACCGTGCCAAATACCCACCACCAGAAAAACCACCAGATTTGCAATTCCCGCCGGGAGGACACGACCCAGATGCTTGCCGCTATTCCCGAATTTGGTCATGCACCATTTGCCAAGCCGCTGCATGGGCTTTAGCAGTGCAAACGGATAGAACAGATAGTCTCGCATCCACGCACCAAGGGATATGTGCCAGCGCCGCCAGAAATCTCCCAGTGATGTTGAAAAATACGGCTGCCGAAAGTTACACGCCAGCTCCACGCCAAACAGCGCCGATACCCCGGTGATGATGTCAATGCCACCGGAAAAATCCGCATATTGCTGTGCGGAATACAAAAGAATCGAAAATAGAATCAAACTCCCCGGAAGTTCTCCAAGGCTTCCGTAATCCAGAACCGAGGCGATGCTTCCGGAAAGCATATCCGCAACGGCATACTTTTTCATGAGACCAAACAAGATCAAGAGAAGCGCCCGCTTGCACCTCTCACCGTCAAAGCGGTGCCGAGCAAACAAAGTCCCGCGCAGACGATCGTACCGTCCAATGGGGCCCTGCAGAAGCTGGGGAAACCAGGAAACGAACAGCAAGAACCGAAGGAAGCTCCGCTCTGCCTCGTATTTGCCATTATAGACATCGATCAGATAGGAAACTGATTGAAAGGTATAAAACGAAATGCCAAGTGGCAACAGGAGCCCACGATTTCCGGGCAAAAGTACGGCAAAATACTTCAGCCATGCCAATATTCCGAAATTCAGAAGGAGCACCGCCGCAAGGATAATGCGCTTTTTCAGCCGGAGCTGGCTGCGGCATTTTTTCTGCTGCGCGCGGTCCGCAAAGCCGCTTTTTTTGCGCTTGCTAAAATTCGCATCCAGAAACGAAAGCAGCCTCCCGCCTCCGTAGATGCTCCCTGCTGTCGTTATCAACAGTGCCAAGGTCCATCCGGAAGAAGACGCATAAAAGACAAGACTCGCCGCCAGAAGAATTCCCCATTGAAAAGAAGCCGCCGCGGGGATCAGCCGCGGCAGCAGGTAATAGGCAACAAGTCCTATCGCAATGAAAAGAAAATATTGTAACGAGAACAAATCCATAATGTATGCAATGCGCAACGCCGCAAACGCGTGCAGAACAAGCTTTGTTTAAGAGCTCATTTATTCTGTATGTACCAATTCCTGCCACTATGTCAAAAAGAAATCCGGATCCTCCTCCACAATCTCAATTTCAAGATAGTCAAAGGGAATCTCCTCGACAAAGCTGTCCTGTGTAAATCTGCATTTGGCCCGCTGCCGGAAATCACGAATGTTCTGATCCAGCCAGATGGGCTCGGCGAGGTCAAAAGCCCCGCACGCTGCTGTCAGCGCATGCAGTACCTTGTGCGTGCGGGTATCCTCACTGGGGTCCTCTATTGTCATCTCCTGTATCAAATGGCCCGCATGCCACTCTTTGGCCCACAATCGGAACATATCCGTAATCCCTCATCCGGTACAATGGTTATAAAGTATCTGGTACATCGTTTGCAAAATAACTGGCCTAATAACGCAGAACTTTTTCTGAGGCTGTGTGTCAAAAAAGGTACCTGCTTCGCAGTTACTCGCCGTATCCGTTCGGATTCTGGCTCTGCCATCTCCAGGAATCCTCACACATCTCCCGGATTCCGTTCTGTGCCTCCCAGCCAAGCTCTTCCTTCGCCTTTGCCGCCGAGCAGTAGCAGGTTGCAATATCACCGGCACGTCTCCCGTCAATGACATAGGGAACCTTCTTGCCGGTCGCCTCCTCAAAGTTCTTTACGATATCCAGAACGCTGTAACCCACACCGGTACCGAGATTGTAAATCGAAAGACCGGATCCGGGCGCCAGCTTTTTCAGTGCGCAGACATGGCCTTTTGCAAGATCCACGACATGAATGTAATCACGAACGCCGGTTCCGTCCGGTGTATCGTAATCATTTCCGTAGACATGGAGCTTTTCCAGTTTGCCGACTGCAACCTGCGTGATGTACGGCATCAGGTTGTTCGGAATGCCGTTGGGATTCTCCCCCATCGTGCCGGATTTGTGCGCGCCGATCGGATTAAAGTAGCGCAGAAGGATCACATTCCACGTCGGATCCGCAAACTGAATGTCACGCAGAATCTGCTCCAGCATCGACTTGGTCCAGCCATACGGATTGGTGCACTGTCCCTTCGGGCACTCCTCCGTAATCGGGACAAAGGCAGGATCCCCGTAAACCGTCGCCGATGAAGAGAAGATCATATTCTTGCAACCATTCCGGCGCATCACATCCACCAGAGTCAGCGTGCCGGTGATGTTGTTGTCATAGTATTCCCAAGGCTTGTGAACTGACTCACCCACAGCCTTAAGTCCTGCAAAATGGATGACTGCCTCGGGCTTTTCTGCATCAAACACCTGCTGCAGGCCTTCCCGGTCCCGGATGTCCACCTTATAGAAAGGAACCTTTTTACCGGTAATGGCCTCGATCCGCCCCAGCACCTTCTCACTCGCATTGTAAAGATTGTCCAGAATCACCGGCTCATGCCCTGCGTTTTGCAGCTCCACTACCGTGTGACTTCCAATGAAACCAGCACCGCCCGTTACCAAGATCTTCATCTTCATTTCCTCCCGAAGCGTATCCTGCCTACTCTGCTTCTTTGAAATCCTATGACCTGTGCCCTATCTTTTATAAGGTCTACTGCTTCTGTTTCTTATTCGCCTCACGGCTTCTTTGCTTTCTGGCCTCTAGCTCCTCCCGCACTTTAGCGGCCTCGTCAAACTCCTTTTGCTGCTGCAGAATCAGCTCCTTGTCATCAAAGTAATTGATTCGCATGGCATCCTTCACCTCATGGAGGGTCTGGGCCGCCTTTTCTTCAGCCTTCTCCGTGCCCTTTTTCAGCACCTCATAGACATAATCGATGTTCTTCTCATAATCACGGCGACGAAGGCGAATCGGCTCCAGCGTTGTCTGCAGCACGTTGTTCAGGAATTTCTTAACCTTCACATCCCCAAGACCGCCGCGCCGGTAGTGATCCTTAAGTTCCTCCATACCGGCATACTCCGGCAGAAATTCCTCAAAATGCTCCGGCTTTGCAAAGGCGTCCAGATAAATGAACACCGTATTGCCTTCGATCTTCCCGGGATCCTCGATGCGCAGATGATCCGGATCCGTGAACATGCTCATTACCTTCTTTTTGATGTCCTCCGGCTCCTCCGAAAGATAGATGCAGTTGCCAAGGGACTTGCTCATCTTCTCCTTGCCATCGGTGCCGGGAAGACGCATGGATGCCTGATTCTCCGGCAGAAGAATCTCCGGCTCCACCAGGACATCACACTGGTAGGTATGATTGAAGCTGCGGACAATCTCTCTTGTCTGTTCGATCATCGGCTCCTGATCCTCACCCGCGGGAACCGTGTTGGCCTTGAAGGCCGTAATGTCCGCCGCCTGCGAAATCGGATACGTGAAAAAGCCCACCGGAATGCTGCTGCCGAAACCACGCATGCCCAGCTCTGCCTTGACCGTAGGGTTTCTTTGCAGTCTTGCCACCGTCACCAGATTCGCATAATAGAAGGTCAGCTCCGTCAGCTCCGGAATGGCTGACTGGATGAGAATCGTTGTTTTCTCCGGATCGATTCCCGCAGAAAGATAATCCAACGCCACATTGATAATATTCTGACGGACCTTCTCCGGGTTATCCGCATTGTCCGTCAGCGCCTGTGCATCGGCAATCATGATATTGATCTCATCGAAGTCACCGCGATTCTGCAGCTCCACTCTCCGCCGAAGAGAGCCCACATAGTGTCCAATATGAAGACGTCCCGTCGGACGGTCGCCAGTCAGTATAATCTTACTCATAAATTCCTTCCTTTACATATCAATGTTCACGTGCATTGTAGCAGATGATCCGGTCACTATACAATCGATCCGTCCAGATCCACCATTGTCCAGCCCTTCCAGTAATCCCGCATCCGCTCCGGATCCGGAATCTGGTTGTTCCTGTGCCGCAGCGGACGAACCAGAATCTTGGGGTCTCTGGCATTTAGCCTCCCGCCCCAGAAGGAAAAGGTGGAATTCGCCGCAATCACGCCGTTGCAGTGCGCCATCAGCTGCATATCCAGAAGATTGTCTTCCTCCTCATTCCAGTCGCAGACCGTCACCGGCTCGCCGTAATTGCCGAAATGGCAGGCTCTGGCAAAGGCAGGGTCATCGGAAAAGATGTAAAAGTGGATGCGCCGGCCGCTCCCCATAGCATCCACCGCCCGTTCCACGAAATCTACCGCTGCTTCGTAATACTGTTCCGTGCAGATCCCCCCCAACAGCGCTTCGTTCGCCTCATCCAGGTAGTCACCCCGCCGCAGATGCACCGCGCAGGAGAAGGTGTAGGCATCCTCCATCTCCCGGATGGCTGCCTGATTTTTATCATTCACCTGTGGAATGACACTCTTGGGAAACACAAACACCTTCCGCAGCTCGTCCAGAATGTCCTCATAGTATTTCGTGCAGGCAAAATATCCGTCCAGATAAGCATCCTCCAGATCAAAGATTTCCGGATGATACATCTTGCTCTCCGCAAAGCGCTTGCCGGCAGCCTTCGCGCCGATATGAAGTCTTCGCGCCGTCTTGCCCCAGACTGAATCACTTCCTGTCAGCAGCACCTTCTCCTGGCTGGTACACTCCTCGAAGGGAAGACCGCGAAACCGCAAAAGCTCGCAGCTGCGCGGCGCCAGCATCTTCTGCTGATTCTCCTCATCAAACCAGGAAAGATCCAGCTTGGCCTCCCTGCCAAGACTCCGAAGCTTGCAATACAGTGCATACTGCTGCATCTGATTGCCCAGACCTCCCTTTACCTCTACAATGATCATACGTATCCCCCGACTTCACAGTGCCATTTCCTTCTCATAAGCAGCCAAAAACGCCAGCGCCGCTCCCTGCCCCCACGCATTGCAGCCGTATTGCTGCCGATACTGGGCAAAATCTATGCATTCCGCCGACGACTGCTGCACACGCCCGTTTTCGTCCACATAATCAAGAAGCGAAACGGCCGCCTTCCGAACCATCTCTTTAACATCCTTGGTAAGAGCATTCTCCCCGGCTGCCGATAATGTCTCCGCATTTTCCTTCTTCCCCAGCTCCCGCGGAAGGAATCGTCCACGCAGGAAACTGTAGTAAATCATTCCGCTGGCAGAGGTATCCAAGGGGCCCTTTCTGCAGTCTAGCTGCCAGGAGAACAGGCCGTCACTGCGGCGGCGGCGCAGTACTTCAAAATAAAGCTTCTCCCATACCGGGTCCTGCCCCTCTTCGAATGCCGCGGCTGCGTATCGCTCCTGCGCACTGATCCCCATAAGAAGCCACCCGGCCGCTCTTCCCCAGCCGATAATGCCATGGCAAAGACCAGTCTGCGCATCATATCCGTGATACGGCAGTCCCGACGTCTCATCAATCCCATGCCGGGCAAAACGAACTAACGTTTCTCGTGCCAGCTCTTCTTGTCCCTCCTCCGCATAGAACATGGCCGTCTGTCCGGCTCCGTCTGCGTAGATCCATGCATTGCTGCTCCGCTGGCCATACACAATGGATCCTTCCGTATCTCTTCGACATCCCTCCAGGTACTGATGAATTCTCTGAACGCCTTCCTTCCAGCGCGCTTCCCCGGTCTCCCGGTACAGACGCTCCAGAACCACTCCCGTCAGCGCATCGTCCGGATTCTTCACCGGCATACCGGCCGCCCTCCATTCGTCAAGGTAATCAGCCGCCTCCTTGGTATGTCCCGCTTCTACCAGTCCCAAGAGCAAAAGCCCGGCCGGCCAGAAGATCCGATCATCCCCATAAGAGCCTCTTCCCAGCATGCGACGGACACAGTTCTTAAGCCGCTCGGAAGCTGCCGGGTGCCGCAGCTCCCACAGCTGCCGCACTGCCTCCTGCGCCATTTTCTCTATGCATTCATGGAGATTTTCTTCTTTCCACATGCCATTCTTCATACCGCTTGTTCATCCCCTTACCGTCTTCCCAGCTTCTCAGATACTAGCTTCTTCAGATACCGGAATTCCTCGGATCTGCCAAATAGCGCAAAAAAAACGCCGTTAAATACAACGGTAATGATCACTGCCATCACCAGGAATTTCAAAATGCTGATATTCGTCAGAAGCCGGTCTCCCAAGATTCCAAGGCTAAAGCAAAGTGCAGCTACCGTTCCCGCATAACGCAGCGTTTCCGCAAAATATCCCCCGCAAGAACGCGCAAAGCAAACGCGGTAGATAATGACCGGTTTGGTCACATTGGCAATCAGTCCTGAAATCACGGTTCCGACGTAGATGCCGGCCAGCCCGATTTTTTGTACCAGCCAGATGGAAAGGATCAGATTCACTGCTCCCTGAATGAGTGCCAGGTACTTATCCTGCTCGAACACACCGGCTGCCGTCTTGTAGTTGGACAAAACGATGCGGTCTCCCTTGAAATACAGATCCATCAGAATCAGCGCGACCGCCGCCTCCGGCAGTACCCAGCTCTCTCCCAGCCACAGCCTGATCAGCGGCGTCAAAAGGACAAAAAAGCCCGTCACTGCAAAGCCATATACCCAACTGGCAAAAAAACGATACACCTTGAACAGCTCATACTGTCGCTGCTTGGTTTCTGTGGCAATCAGATTTCCGAAGCCGGAAATCACGGAATTAAAAATGATATTAACGAAATTCGTCACTGCATTGATGACCAGATTATAATTGTCCACCATGCCGGACATCGCAACCGCAATAAATGAGGAAATAATCAGCGAGTCGGTCTGCAGCCGCGCCACATCTCCCACCTTGTGCAGTACCAGTGCCTTCGTCTTGCGCCAAACCTCACCGGATTCCTCTTTGGACAGCGGTGTCACATCCTTATCCCGCAGATACGGATACCGGCGGTTTAAGTACCAGGAGACAAACACCTTCTGCGCCAGCTGCACAAACATATCCGTCAGAAGGTACCAAAGAAAATTGCCCGTCAGTACTATAACAAGCATCTGCAGGAGCGAAACAATGATCTTCGTGACGGTGTTGATGTTCGTCTGAATGTAGTTGTGCTGCTCTGCGTTGCAAAGGCTGTACTTGTAGGAGACAAAATACGTGCTGACGGTATTGAACAGAAAGATCAGGTAATACCCGGTCATTTCCCCCGTCGTAATCGCTCCGGGATCCTTGATCAGATACCGAAGGAACGGTGCAATGGAAAGGCCAATGCCCGCCACCACCAACGCAATGACTGTATATGCCTTCCGGTACATCTGCATATACGACTTGATCTTCTCGGTATCCTGCTGTGCCACCGGCCGGTACAGCGCAAAATTCAGCGCCGTTCCAATCCCCAGCTCTGCCATGGAGAGGATGGACAGAATATTCGTGTAAAGCGAATTAACACCCAGCAGCTCCTCAGACAGATGCCGGATGAAAATAGTGCGCAGCGCAAAGGACATCAGTGCCGTTGCTGCCTGCCCCACATATCCGAAGGCAATGTTCCGTTCTGCCAGCCGAACCCGCCCGGATGCCTTTTTCTGATTTCCCATTCTGTTACCTCAGCTCCTGCAGCACGCCGTGAATCTCCTCCGCAATTTTCCCGGTTTCCGCACGGAGCCTGGTTGCACTGCCGGCCAGCTGATACCTTGTTTCGTCCTCATGCTTCTGCAGCCAGTGCCAAGCATCCAGAAGCTGCTGCGGATTCTTTAATGACTGAACCGGAAGAACGTAGTTTTCCTCTGTCCCAAACAGATCCCTGGCAATTCCTCTTGCCTTTACCGAATACCCGATCACCAACGTCGGAATGATGGTGGAATACGCTGCAATGGTTGCATGTGTCCTGGCGCCGATAAAAAAGCGGCAATTCGCGATCACACCCTTGAGCTGTTCTGCCGGCATATCCTCCACCAGCTGCACGCGGCCACTGCTCTGAAACCGCTCATGGAGCTTTCGGAGCGGCACTCGATCATTGCTGCGGTTCCAGACAACATGCGGGATCAGTGCCACCTTCATGTTGGTCGTTTTCAGAATATCTTCGATCAGCGCCGTGTACGCCGCCAGCGGCGCCGACGGATCCGCGGCATACTCCTCCACCATCGGACTTAAATTGATGCCGACGGTATTGCCGCTTTCAAAGCCGTCCGGAAGTCCGCTCTCATCCGACGGAAGCGAAAAGGCCGGATCCGGGCACAGGCGTACACGCTCTGCTGCCTCCGCTCCATAGGCTTCACGCAGTGCCTTTTGCAGTGCCTCAAAAGAGATGGTCTCTCTGGCAATGATCCGGCGGTACCGATGAAGATCCTCCAGAAGGTCTTTATTTTCCTGTACAAGGAGCTCCGGCTCAATGGAACACCCCAGCAACACGGTTGCCGTCCTCTGATGGTTGAACATTGCATTGGCGGTGATCAGATCCTTTACCATGCTGGGATAACAGTAATTATCTCCGCCGATAGAAATGGCAAGAGCAGGCCGATTACTTCCGGTCACCGCACGGTAGCGGTAGCGAAGGAACGATTCCTGGTCGCCTGTCACCTTCCGATAGGCATAATACGCCGCATGAATGATCTTGTTCCGATCAATGTGCTGCTCCTCGATGATTCTCGTTCTGGCCTTTATCTCTGCCGGAAGATACCGTTCATCCTCTGCCGCACAGTTGGTCATCAGTGCAAAGCCATCCACCGGCAACAGACGCACCAGCGAGTCCACAATCGCCTCACATCCGTGGTTGCCGCTCCCGGCATGCATATACAACGCAATTTCATTCATGCTCATTCTCGTTCCGTACCTGCCACATCCCACGTGAATCCTCTGCCTGCTGGCAGATCCACGCTCTACAGCGTTCTCTGATACATGCTGCAGAACACCGAAGGCGCCACCTGCAGCAGAAATGATTTTACCTTATAATCCATCGGAATCCCACTGGCAGTGCCTCCTCTTTTGTGCTCTGAGAGCTTTTTCCGGCACTCCTCCAGCTGCGATTTGTACTGCTCCTGCTCCTGTTTCGGAAGCTTTGCGATTTTGGATGCGGTCAGAATATCCGAAACGATCTGAAGTCCCCGGAGACGCCCCATCGCCGCAGAATCCTCCTTTATGACAGGAAACTTCTTCAGAAGAACGCGTTCTGCCTCATCCCAGCAGCGAATCTGGTCCATATACGACGGCGTAAACGGCCGCTCCATAGCCCCCTTCGGATTAAACGTATAGCGATAGAGCGGATCTTCCACAAACGCATAACCTGTCTGTTCCTCGATCAGGGAGAGTACGAACAGCATATCCTCACCGATGGTCATTCCCTTTTGAAAGCGATGCTCCCCAACGGTTTCTCGTTGAAACAGCTTGCTCCAAACCCGGGTGTCTCTTTGAAGAATTCTCTTTGTAACAACGTCCTGCCCCTTCAAAAGACCGATGTCCTCCCGGCCGGCGAACAAATCCACCGGCTGTTCCGATGCCTTTACCGGAGCTTCGCCGGGCAGGACCTTCTGAAACCCGCAGCCGCAGATTTCTGCACCCGTTTTCTGATGCAGCGCATACAGCACCTCCAGCATCGCCGGATCCATGGCATCGTCTGCGTCCAAAAAGGTAATAAAATTCCCGCATGCTGCGTCAATGCCGCGGTTTCTCGCCTCAGAAACGCCCTCATCCTCCATGGAAATCAGCTGAATGCTCATCCCGGGCTCCGACTGGCGGACATACTCCTTACAGCGCATTCCGCTCGCATCCGAAGATCCGTCATCCACCAAAATCAGCTCCAGCTGCTCCCTCACGCGAATGGTCTGCTGCAGAACACTTTTCACCGCCGCGTCCAGCGTTTTCTCCGCATTATGCACCGGAACAATAATACTGATCATTGTTTCATTCCTGCCCTTGCTGTGTTTTTTTCTAAGGAAATACCGATTTAACCGGCATTTCTCTAATACATCGTTTTTAAATAATCGGCCTAACTAACCGGCCCTTTTCCCCGCCTGCAGGAGAAAAATACTCCGCACAATCCGAATACGAGCTCCCGACGGATGCGCCATAACAAAGGCCAGCAGCCGGTTAGCCTTATCCTGGAACCGGCCTCCCCATCTTTGAAGCTGCTGCCCGGCCTTCTCGTCCCGGCAGATCATCTGTACACGCTCTACCACCGTATCTGCCTCTGCACCGGTTCTTCGAAGCTCATTTTTAAGCACCAGACACAGCTGGAGCAGTGCCTCTTTGTCCACCTGCATATGTCCGTTCGGATAAGCCTTTTCCGTCATCACAAGGTGCAATGCGTGCAAAAGAAGCTGCATGTTCTTCTGCATGTCGGGGTCATAGCGATGCACCATTGATGCAGCAACAAACCGGTAGTGATAATCGTAGTTGTCCTTCAAAATCACGACGCGGTCCGCATCCAGAAACATGGGAACTGTGACATTCACGTCCTCTCCCATGCGAATGTCCGGATTCCCAAAGTGCATATTGTCCAAAAGAAGCTGCCTGGAGAACAGCTTCATGCACCGCGACAAAATCACGGTGCGATGCTCTTTTCCAAGAAGCTTGTCCTTAATCTGCCGGGTCAGACGCTCTCCTTCATATACACCCGGCTCCGCCTGACTGCCCACCTTCTCGCTGGTATGATTCCACTCGCGTTCAATGACATATCCGCCGCAGACGATCTGTCGGCAGGAAGGGTCCGACTGCAGCGGCGTTGTCATCTTCTCCAGATGATCCGTTTCCAGCCAGTCATCACAGTCCAGAAAGGAAATATAGGCGCCGGTGCTCTCCCGTACGCCCCGCATCCAGGCCGACATGAGGCCGCCGTTTTCCTTATGAATGACATGAACGCGCGAATCACTTTTCGCGGCTTCGTCACAGATCCGCGCGCTTGCATCTCCGGAGCCATCATCCACCAGCACAAGCTCCAGATCACCAAAGCTCTGCCCCAGAACGCTGTCAATGCAGGTCTGCAGATACCGCTCTCCATTATAAACCGGAACGATGACAGACACCGCTGCCTGTCGTCCGGATAATGCTGTTTGCTCCATAGTTGTTATTCGTCCCCTAACATCTCGCGGTACACTTCTTCCAGACGATCCACATGCCGCTCAAAGCTGTACTCATTTTCTGCCCTTTGGTAAGAGGCAATCGAGGCGTGTTCCCAGGCCGCATGGTCCTCCAGCAACTCCGTGATGGCCCTCCCCATAGCTGCACTGTCCCCGACCGGGCAGAGCGCAGCCTGAAAACCCTCACCCGTCAGATTCGGAATTCCTCCGATGCGTGTGGTTACCATGGGAAGGGCGTATCCCATCGCCTCCAGAAGCGACATCGGCATGGCCTCCATATGTGAGGG